>JAVVDX010000010.1:0-47639 GCA_032251475.1 Wenzhouxiangellaceae bacterium
GGAAATAGGTGAACTGCGTGACCTCCATGCCGTTGAGCCAGACTTCCCAGCCCAGGCCCCAGGCGCCCAGCGTCGGCGACTCCCAGTTGTCCTCGACGAAACGGATGTCGTGGACCCGGGGGTCGATGCCGACGGCGTCCAGCGAGGCGAGGTAGAGCTCCTGGAAGTCCAGCGGCGACGGCTTCATGACGACCTGGTACTGGTAGTAGTGCTGCAGCCGGTTCGGGTTCTCGCCGTAGCGGCCGTCGGTGGGCCGTCGGCATGGTTGCAGGTAGGCCGCGTTCCACGGCTCCGGACCGATCGATCGCAGGAACGTTGCCGGGTGAAACGTGCCGGCCCCGACCTCCATGTCCAGCGGCGCGGTCAGCACACAGCCGCGCGCCGCCCAATAGTCGTCCAGCGTGCGAATGAAATCCTGAAAATTCAACGAAGTTGCGCCCGATTTGAATCTGCCCAAGTGTTGGGCGGCAAGTATACCCGTGCCCGCCGGGCTTGCCGCGCTTCAGCGCCGGTCGACGCGCAGCAGAACGTAGCTTTCGCCGTCGACGGCCACACGGTCGCCGGCCTGGACCTCGACCCGGTCGGTCGCGGGCTCGCCGTTGACGGTGACGCCCGAAGCTTCGCCGCACTCGACAACGGCCCGGCCGGACGCGTCGAGGCGAAGTTTCGCCCCGCCGGCGCCGGGCAACTCCAGCGGTGCCTCGGACGCATCCGGGACCGCTACGGCACGATCGCCGATCAGCACGTGCAGCGGCGCCGGCCCGGGTTCCGCCGCACTCCCGGTACCGGCCGTGGGTGTAGCACTCCGGTCGGCCGGCACGCGCACGACGTGCAGCACGCCTTCGCCGTCGCTGTCGGTCAGCGCCTCCTGGCGCGCGAGAATTTCGGCCGACAACGCCGTCTCGTCGAGCACGCTCGGACGCCCCGGCGAACCGGCCGCAAACAGCCGCTCGAATCCGGTCAGCCGGGCCAACCGGTGACGGACGACGACGGCGACGTCGCCGGCACGTTCGATTTCCTTTTCCAGCGCGTCGGCGAATGGCTCGGCGGCGCGCGCGAACGGTGCGCGCTCCAGTTCGGCGCGGTACTGCTGGCCTCCGACCGGAAGCACGGCCTCGGTCCGGTCGCTGGTGCGCAGCCGCTCCAGCCATTCGGGAAGCCGGTCGTAGAGCGCCTGCTCGACCGCGGCGTCGTGCGCCGGGTCGAGCCGGGTCTGGGCCACGAAAGCGTCGGCGACAAGCCGCGCCCAGGCGTCGGTCAGCGCACCCAGTCCGCCGCCCTCGAGTACCCGCGGTTTTTCCAGTTGCCAGTGATCGGACTCGAAAATAACCCGATCTGCGCTGAAATTAGCCCGAAATGCATCGATCACGATGGTATCGCGCTTTGCCCCGGCCGCTGCTGCAGCGGCAACCGGGGCCGCCACCAGCGCGTCGATGCCGATATCGAGTCGGCGCGCGATTCCCAACAACAGGCCGAGCGCGCGCTCGTCGAAACCGGCCGGGACAGCCACAAGCCAGCCGGGAGAATGGCGGCCGACCTCGGCGACGACCTCGCGCAGGTGCAGCCAGGCAAGGTCGGCGTGCGAGCGTGCCGGCGGTGCTGGCCGCGCCATCGGAGCATCGTCGAGCCAGCTCCAGAACCGGTCGTGGGTCGCGCGCGGATTGATTCGGGCCTGGCGGGCCGCGGCCGTTCCGACGAGCACTTTGCCGGCGTCGGCACCGGGGTGGCAGGTCACCACCGCCGGCGAACGCAACAGCACCCTCTCGCGATCGGCGGCGATCAGTTCCAGGTCGTTGATTTCGAGTACCCGGCGAGTCATGGGGCTTCCCCTTCCGAGCGCGGCGGCTCGGCGTAGCGGGCGATCCGGAACCCGAGGTCGTCGCGCCCGGTGTCGGCCCGGTCGCGCCAGGCCAGCCGCAATTCGGTGATCCCGGCGTGGCGCCAGCTCGAACCGCGCACGACCCGTTCGGTGCCGCCGGTCGGGCCGAGCGGATCGGTGACCGGTTCGAGCGTCTGGTTCAGTTCGATCGCGTAGTAATCGCCGGTCCATTCCGAGACGTTGCCGCCGAGATCGAAGTAGCCCGGCGCGTTGGAGTCGAACGAACCGACCAGCGCCGTGGCCGGGTTGCCGTCGTCGTAGCCGTCGAGCACGACCGAGACCAGCCCGGCCGCCTCGCGCCCGGCAAAGTTGCCTGCGCCCAGCGGCGGCGGCATGCCGCCGGGCCACGGATACTTCAGTTCGCGTCCCCCGGCAAAACGCGCGACCCAGGCCCATTCGGCCTCGGTGGGAAGGCGGTAGCCCTGCGTGACCGGGCGCTTGAGCACGTAGCCGCTGGCGGTCCGGCGGTAGGCCGGTTCGAGCTCCTCGCGTTCGCTCAGCCAGTTGCAGAACGCGGCGATGTCGTCGAAGTCCACGCGGACCACGGGCTGCTCCTCGTTGTCGAGCGTGCGTTCGCCGACGATGCCGCTGGAATGGCTCGGCCGGAAGCGCCGGAACTGCTCGTTGGTGACCTCGTGCAGGCCCATGTAGAACAGCCGGTCGAGCGCCACCGGCCGACGCAGTTCGTTGGCGCGCCGGCCCTGCTCGCCCCGCGGCGAGCCCATCGTGAAGCTGCCCGGCTCGACCAGCCGCAGCGACTGGCCGTCGGCAGCCCGGATCAGCGGCTGCAGCCGGGCCAGTCGGGCCTCGAGTTCGGTCTGCATCTCGAACCGGTGCGAGCGCGGCTGATCGGGATCCAGGTCGATCTGCGCAGTCTGCTCGACGTAGCCGTCCAGCCGCGCGGCGATCCGGTAGTCGCGTGCCGGCAGTTCGAGTTCAAGGCCGTCCTCGTCGATCGTGCCGGCGGCGCGGCCGTCGACGAACAGTTCGGCGCCGGCCGGGTCGCTGTAGACGGCCAGCCGGGCGTTGATCGGCACCAGCTTGCCGGTCAGCGTGCGCTCGGTGCCCGGTGTCGGCTTCACCGTGCGCGCCAGCGGCTGGTATCCCGGCAGCTCGAGCCGGATCGCAGCCGGCTCGCCCGGCGCCAGATCCAGCGTCAGCGGTGCGCTCCCGCGCCGGTTGCCGTCGACCGAGATGCTCGCGCCCGGCGGCTCGCTGACCACGCGTATCGTGGCCGCGGCCGGCTGGAGTTCGACCGGCGGCAGTTCCAGCGGCTCGCCGCCGGTGACCTCGATCGTCTCCGACCAGGTCGCATAGCCGTCGAGCGCCAGCGCAAGGTTGCGTGCGCCGTGCTCCAGTTCGACCGTTGCCGGCGTCGAGCCGCGTTCGCTACCGTCGACCAGGATCCGGGCACCCGTCGGCACGGTCGCGACCGATACCGGCGCGTGGTCGGGCTGCAGCTCGACTGCAACCGTCTGTTCGGCGCCCTTGCCCTCGACCTCGAGACGCTCGCGGTGCGGCAGGTAGCCCTCGCGCACCAGCGCGAGCTCGTATTCGCCGCCGGCGAGTTCGACACCGGCCAGCGGCGTGCGCCCGACCGGCTCGCCGTCGATCCGGACCTCGGCGTCCGAAGGCTCGGTCTCGAACGTCAGCCTGCCCGGCAGCGGCTCGAGTTCGAACTCGAACTTCGCCGCGCCGCCGGCGGGCACCGCCACCCGTTCGCGCAGCTGCCGAAATCCCGGATGCGCGGCCGTGAAGGTGTACTCGCCCGGCCGCGCCAGCCAGTTGCCGGCCAGCCGGAACGTCGCGCCGCTGAGCGCGACCTCGTCGGCCGGCGGCACGGTGGTGATTTCGACCGCGCGCAGCGTCAGCACGAACCACAGCCCGGTTGCGGTCACGGCCGCCGCGGCGAGTACGGCGAACACGGCCGGGCGCGGGCCGCGGAACCGGCGGCGGTGCAGGTCCGGCGGCCGGTAGTCGGCCGGCCGAATGCGGCGGTTGGTCAGCACGAAATGGGTCCGATCGGCGCTTCAGTTCTGGTCATCGCCGCTCTGGTCGTTCTTGTAGGCCCGGTACTCTTCCCACAGCCGAGCGCGCAGCTCGGGGTCGGGCTCGTTTTCGGCGGCCTCGCGCAACTGCCGCGCGACGATGTCGTCGTCGCTGCCGTCGGGAATGTCCGGCGGCGGCTCGTACCGGGTCGGGGCGCCAACGCCGCCGCGTTGTTCGGGGCCGGACGCGTCTTCGCCCTCGTGGCCGAGATCGGAACCCGACATCGCGCCGCCCGTGCCGTTCCGGCCGGTCTGCCCGGCGTCGGCTTCGGTTCCGCCACCGGCCTCGGCGCCGGAACCGGCGCCACCGCCACCGCCACCGCCACCGCCGGTGGTTCCGAAACGCTCGCGGTCCAGCCGGCGGTCGAAGCGCTCTATGGCCTCGCGGAAGCGTTCGTCGGAATTGTTCGGCGCGCCGGTCCCGGCCTCGCGCGGGTCGTCGTCCGCATCACCAGCCGGATCGTCGGTGTGGGCGGCGGTCATTGCGCTGGCGCGGGAATCTTCTCCGGACGGGGCCGACGGTCCGGTTTTGCTCCCGGCTCCTGGATCGGCCTCCGGTTCGGGCCGCTGTCCGGCGCTTTCGGTCCCGGCGCCACTGGTGCCGCTGTTCTGCTCGGCGGCCGAGGCCTTCGCCGTTTCGGTCCGGCTGCCGGTTGCGGTCGCGCCGGGCTCCGAACGAGTCGACTCGCTGCTTTGTTCGGACACGGTCTGGCACCCGGCGAGGGCCAGCGATGCGGCCAGCAAGGCCGCCGGGCAGGTTGCCGGCAACTTCACAATCGTCGAGACCAGTGCTTTCATAAACGCTTTCATTCTCCCGCGGCGATCGTGCCGTGCGCGCTGTGGCGGGCCCGGCGAGACACCGGAAGGGACAGGCGAACCGCCCGGCATCTTGCGGCGCGTGCGGTGGTCACGGGCTCTTGCGCAGCGTTTCCATGTCGATGACGAAACGGTAGCGCACGTCCGAGCGCTGCATGCGCTCGTAGGCTTCGTTGATGTTGCCGATATCGAGTCTCTCGATGTCGCAGACAATACCGTGCTCGGCGCAGAAGTCGAGCATCTCCTGGGTCTCCGGGATGCCGCCGATCAGCGAGCCGGCGACGGCCTTGCGGCGGAACACCACCGCGGCCGCATCGAGCGGCGGCTCGACCGGCTCGAGCAGCCCGACCAGGATGTGCGTGCCGTCGCGCCGGAGCGCGGCGAGGTACGGGTTGAGGTCGTGCTGAACCGGGACCGTGTCGACAATGTAGTCGAACGTGTTCGCAACGCCGGCCATCTGGTCCTTATCGGTCGAGATCACGACGTGATGTGCCCCTTGCCGCTCGGCCTCTTCCCGCTTGGCCTCGGAGCGCGTGAACAGCGTGACTTCGGCGCCGAGGGCGCGCGCGAACTTGATCGCCATGTGGCCCAGCCCGCCCATGCCGACGACGCCAACGCGGTGGCCCCGGCCGATGCCGAAATGCTTCAGCGGCGACCAGGTCGTGATGCCGGCGCACAGAAGCGGCGCCGACGCGGCCGCGTCCAGCGACTCGGGCATCTTGAGCACGAACCGGTCGCTTACGACGATCGATTCGGAATAGCCGCCGCAGGTGACCGTGTCGTCGTGCCGGTCCCTGCCGTTGTAGGTGGCCGTGAAGCCGGCCTCGCAATACTGCTCCAGGCCGTCGTCGCAGGCCTCGCATTGACGGCAGGAGTCGACCATGCAGCCGACGCCGACGCGGTCGCCGGGGCGGAAGCGCTCGACCTGGCTGCCGACGGCCGTGACCTCGCCGACGATCTCGTGGCCGGGCACGATCGGGTAGACGGTGCGGCCCCAGTCGTCGTGGACGAAATGGATGTCCGTGTGGCAGATGCCGCAATGATCGATGTGGATCGCGACGTCGTCCGGGCGCAGCTCGCGGCGCTCGATCGTCATCGGATGAACGCCGGAGTCGCTGGATCGTGCGCCGTATGCCTGGATCGTGGTCATGGATGTCTCCTTGGATCGTTCCCTGGATATAGGGTACCGCCGGCTTCATTATGCCGACGCGCAGCGTTATAAAGTGTGTTGTCATGGACACCATGGAACGCCCGGAGATCCTGATCGTCAAGACCGGTGCCGCCGTGCCCGAGGTCGCTCGCGACGGGCGCGACTTCGAGCACTGGTTTGCCGGCGGCGTCGGCCGCGACCGGTTCGCGTGGAAGACCGTGCGCGTCGATTGGGACGAGCCGCTGCCGGCGCCCGACGCGCCCATGGCCGTCGTCGTGACCGGGTCGCCGGCGATGGTCAGCGAGCGGCTGGACTGGTCCGAGCGCACGGCCCGCTGGCTGGCCGACGCGCACGCCGCGAGCGTGCCGATGCTCGGCGTCTGCTACGGCCATCAGTTGCTGGCCCACGCGCTCGGCGGAGCGGTCGGTCAAAACCCGAACGGGCGCCGCATGGGGCGGGTCGTCGTCGAGGTGACCGCGTCGGACGATCCGCTGCTCGGCCCGTTCGCGCCGGTCACGCCGTTTCACGTCACCCACGTCGAGGTCGTGCTCGAGCCGCCGCCGGACGCGCGCGTCATTGGCGTTGCCGCGCACGATCCGTACCACGCGCTGCATTTCGGCGCGCGGAGCTGGGGCGTGCAGTTCCACCCGGAGTTCGACGCCCGGACAATGCGCACCTACATCGACGCCCGCGCCGGGGCGCTGGCCGCCGAGGGGCACGACCCGCGCGCGCTGTGCGCCGGCGTCGTCGGCGACGATCGCGGTCGCGACCTGCTCGCTCGTTTCGGCACGATGGTGATCGACGCCGGGGTCGCGTCATGACCGCGGTGCCGCGGCTGCGCTTTCTCGGCGCGACCGGCACCGTGACCGGCTCGAAGTTCCTGCTCGAGACCGCTGCGGCCCGGGTGCTGGTCGACTGCGGTCTGTTCCAGGGCTACAAGCAGTTGCGGCTGCGCAACTGGCGACCGCTGCCGGTGGCGCCGGCCGAGATCGATTGCGTCGTGCTGACCCACGCCCATCTCGACCATTCCGGTTACCTGCCGCTGCTGGCGCGCAACGGATTCTACGGGCCGGTGTTCGCGACCGCCGCGACCCGCGACCTGTGCCGCTACCTGCTGCCCGATGCAGGATTCATCCACGAGAAGGACGCCGAGCGGGCCAACCGCTACGGCTACACCCGCCACCACCCGGCGCAGCCCCTGTATACCCGCGCGGATGCCGAGGACTGCCTGCACCTGTTCGAGACGGTCGATTTCCACGAGCCGGTCGAAGTGGCCGAGGGCGTCGAGGCGCGATACTCGCGCGCCGGCCACATTCCCGGGGCGGCCAGCGTGCTGCTGACCGTCGGCGGACGGAAGATCCTGTTCAGCGGCGACCTCGGGCACGGCAACAGCGGCATCATGCCGCCGCCCGACCCGCCCCCCGATGCCGATCATGTCGTCGTCGAGTCGACCTACGGCAACCGCCGGCGCGACAGGTCCGACCCCGAGGCGGCGCTGGCCGATGTCATCAACCGCACGTTCGAGCGCGGCGGCACCGTCATCGTGCCGGCGTTCGCGGTCGGCCGCACGCAACTGCTGCTGCACCACCTCAACCGGCTGGTCCAGGCCGGGCGGATTCCGCGCGCGCCGGTGTATCTCGACAGCCCGCTGGCGATCAATGCCACCGACGTGTTCGCCGACCATCCCGACGATCACCGGCTGACGCCGGACCAGGCCGAGGCCGCGTGTGCACTGCCGCGCTACGTGCAGGATCCGGAAGAGTCGAAGGCGCTGGACCGTGATCCGCGGCCGAAGATCATCATCGCCGGCTCCGGCATGGCCACCGGCGGACGCGTGCTGCACCATCTGAAGGTCTACGCGCCCGAGCGCAGGAACACGATCATGTTCACCGGTTTCCAGGCCGGCGGCACGCGCGGCGCGGCGATGACGGCCGGCGCCGAGCAGGTCAAGATCCACGGCGCGTGGTGGCTGGTGCGGGCCGAGATCGTCAACCTGGAAATGCTCTCGGCGCACGCCGACGGCGACGAGATCGTCGACTGGCTGTCGGCGATGCCGGCGCCGCCGCGCGAGACGTTCGTCGTCCACGGCGAACCCGACGCATCGGACGCGCTCAGGCTGCGGATTTCCGAACGCCTCGGCTGGCCGGTCACCGTGCCCGAGAACGACCAGACGGTTGAACTTCGATGACTGCGTCCGGGCCGTCATCATCGGCCAGCAACATGCTCGAGGTCCGCTGCATGGACCTGGACACGCGCGACCGGCCGGTCGTAGTCATGCGCAGCGACTGCCCGGTGTGTCGGGCCGAAGGCTTCACTTCGCACGCGCGCATTCAGGTCGAATCGGAACACGATTCGATCATCGCGACGCTCTATCACACCGGCGCCGGGCTGCTCGCCGACTCCGAGATCGGGTTGTCGAATGCCGCCTGGCAGGCATTGCAGGTGCGCGACGGCGACCGCGTGCACGTGCGCCATCCGAAGCCGCTGAAATCGATCGGACGGGTTCGGGCCAAGGTTCACGGCCGTCCGCTGGACGGTCCCGCCCTCGACCTGATCATGCACGACATCGTGCGCGGGCGCTACGACGACATCGAGCTGTCGATGTTCCTGACCGCGATCGCCGCGCGCTCGCTGGACGACGACGAGCTGGTCGCGCTGACCGGCGCGATGGTCGAAGTCGGCGAGCGGCTGGCATGGGACGAACCGGTGCGCATGGACAAGCACTGCATCGGCGGCCTGCCCGGAAACCGGACGACGCCCATCGTCGTCGCGATCGTCGCGGCCAACGGACTGATCATCCCCAAGACCTCGTCGCGCGCGATCACTTCGCCGGCCGGCACCGCCGACACGATGGAGACGCTTGCGCCGGTCAATCTGGACCTCGGCCGCATGCGCCGGGTCGTCGGCGCCGAGGGCGGTTGCGTGGTGTGGGGCGGCGCGGTCGGCCTTTCGCCCGTCGACGACATGCTGATCCGCGTCGCCCGGGTCATGGATCTCGATGCCGAGGCGCAGCTGGTTGCGTCGGTACTGTCGAAAAAGATTGCGGCCGGCGCGAGCCATCTGGTGCTCGATCTGCCGATCGGCGAGACCGCCAAGGTCCGGTCGCACCGTGACGGTGAGCGCCTGGCCGAGCGGTTGCGCAAGATTGCGGCGGCGTTCGGAATCGAGGCGCGCACCGTACTGACCGACGGCAGCCAGCCGGTCGGCCGCGGCATCGGCCCGGCGCTGGAAGCACACGATGTGCTCGCGGTGCTGGACGATGCTCCCGGGCAGGCGCCGGATCTGCGCGAGCGCGCCGTGATACTGGCCGGCGAACTGCTTGAACTGGGTCGCGCCGCGGCGCCCGGACAGGGCCGGGAACGGGCCGCGGCGACGCTGGATTCGGGGGCGGCGAGGCGCAAGTTCGAGGCCATCTGCGAGGCCCAGGGCGGGCGGCGAAAGCCGCCGCTGGCCGGCGCCACGCGGCCCATCCTCGCCGCGGCGCGCGGGCGTGTCGTCGAGTTCGACAATCGCCGGCTGGCGCGCGTGGCAAAGCTCGCGGGCGCCCCGGCGTCGCCGGCGTCCGGCGTCCGGCTGCACGTGCACCTGGGCGACCGGGTCGAGCCCGGCCAGCCGATTTACACGATTCATGCCGAGACCGGCGGCGAGCTCAACTATGCCGACGAGTACGCCGGCGCCAACGGCGACATCGTGCGCATCGGAGAGGCGGAGTGAGTCCGGTGAGGCTGGTATCAATGCCGGGCGCGGATGACCTGGCCGACGCGCTCGCCGTCCTGACCGGCTTCGGCGTCGTCCGGCCGGAATTCCGCCGTTTCCCCGACGGCGAGAGTTACCTGCGCATCGAGGCCGGCCTTGCCGATGCGGCAGCGGTCGTGGTCGCGCGGCTGGATGCCCCGGACGAGAAGATCCCGGCCCTGCTGTTCGCCGCCGACCTGGCCCGCGACCTGGGTGCCGGCCGCGTCGGCCTGGTCTGCCCCTACCTGCCCTACATGCGCCAGGACAAGCGCTTCCAGCCCGGCGAGGCGCTGACCTCGGCGACGTTCGCGCGCTGGCTTTCGCAGCACTTCGACTGGCTGGCGACGGTCGATCCGCACCTGCACCGGTACGCCAGTCTGGAGGAAATCTACGCGCTCGAATCGGAGGTGGTCGCCTCGGCGCCGGCGATCGCCCGCTGGATTTTCGCCCACGTCGACGCCCCGGTCGTCATTGGCCCCGACGCCGAGAGCGAGCAGTGGGTGCGCGCGGTTGCCGAACCGCATGGGCTGGACTGGCGCGTGATGACCAAGCGCCGCTTCGGCGACCGCGCCGTCGAAGTTTCCGGTGACGGTCTGGACGAACTGGAGGGACGCACGCCGGTGCTGATCGACGACATCGCCTCGTCCGGAGCGACGCTGGCCGAGGCTGCGACGGTATTGAAAGACGCCGGCCTGGACCGGGTCGTGTGCGTGGTCGTGCACGGGTTGTTCGGCGAAGGCGCCCGCCAGCGGCTCGCCGCGGCCGGCATAAAGCGCATCGCGTGCACCGACTCGGTGACCGTGCCCGAAGCCCGGATCGAACTCGCCCCGCTGCTCGCGCCTGCCGTTGCGCGGCTGGCGATTAAGGACAAACCCGAATCATCGACGAGCGACAAACCGGTACCGTAGGTCGGCGCAGCGTCGCCGACGCAGGATTCAAATGAGCAGAGACGAAATCTATCGCAACGACGGCGACCTGCCCGATCGGCCCTCCCCGTTCGAGTTTTCCGAGCAAGTCGTGCGGGTGTTTCCCGACATGATCGAATGTTCGGTGCCCGGTTACCGGCTGCTGCTGGAACTCACGCCGCTGGTCGTTGCGCGCGCGGTCCGGTCCGGGACGTGCATCTACGACCTGGGCTGTTCGCTGGGCGCGTCCACGCTCGCGGCCCGGCGCGCGGTGCGCGCGGCCGACGTCGACATCGTCGCGGTCGAAAGTTCGCCCGAGATGGTCGCGCGCTGCCGCGACGTGATCGCCGCGGACAACTCGCGCGTGCCGGTCGAAGTGCGCGAGGCCGACATCCGCGACGTCGGGATCGCCAACGCGTCGGTCGTGCTGGTCTACTTCACGCTGCAGTTCGTGCCGTCGGCCGAATGCGACGCGCTGATCCGGCGCATCCGCGCCGGGATGGCCGACGGCGGCGTGCTGCTATTGGCCGAAAAGCTCGCGTTCGAACCCGAATCCACGCAACGATGGCTCGACCAACACCACCGCGACTTCAAGCGCATGCAGGGCTACTCGGATCTCGAAATCGCGCGCAAGCGACAGGCACTGGAAAACGTGCTGGTGCCCGACTCGCACCAGACCCATCACCGGAGACTGAAAGAGGCCGGATTCGATCAGGTCATCGACTGGTTCCAGAGCCTCAATTTCGCCTGCATCGCGGCCGTGCGATAAGGGGTGGCGGACAATGCCGGATTTCTTCGATCAGGAAATCAGCGCAATGCTGGAGCAGCGCATCGCGCATCGGCCGCGCCACAGAGGCGAGCCGCGCTGGCAGGCCGCACTGGAGGCGTTGCCGTCCGTCGAGCCGGGCTGGCATATCGAAAACGGGGTTCTGGCTGCCGGCGCCGAGGCCGAAGACCGGGATGCGCTGGCTGCCGTGCTCAAGACGCTGATCCCGTGGCGCAAGGGGCCGCTGAAGCTGGGCGGGGTGTTCATCGATACCGAATGGCGTTCGGACCGTGGGACCGGGTCGCACCGCACGTCAGTCTCTCCGGCCGGCGCGTGCTCGACATCGGCGCCGGCAACGGCTACTTCGGCTGGCGCATGCTCGCCTCCGGCGCCGCACGCGTGATCGGCTGCGACCCGACGCCGGTGTTCCGGTACCAGTTCAAGGCCATCGAACATTTCGCCGGCGTCTCGCGGCAGCTGCTGCTGCCGCTGAGGTTCGAACAGATTCCGCCGGCCGGCGACTTCGACACCGTGTTCTCGATGGGCGTGCTGTATCACCGCAAGAACCCGATCGACCATCTGCAGCGAATCCGCGACCACCTGACCCCGGACGGCTGTGCAGTGGTGGAAACCCTGATCATTCCGGGCGACAACGACGACGAACTCGATCCCGCCGATCGCTATGCCAACATGCGCAACGTCCACCATCTGCCCACCGAGCGCCGGCTGCTGCGCTGGCTGGAAATGAGCGGGCTGGAAAAACCGCGCATCCAAGGTCGGGCACGCGCGGGCGATGGGCGCCGACGAGATCATCGACAAGTCCGGCGAGGCGTTATGGCTGGCAGCGCGGCGACTGGCGCCCGACGGCTTCACGGCGATCTTCGATGCCAACGGCGTCGAGACGCTGAAGCAGAGCTACGCTCATCTCGCGCCCACCGGCCGCCTGGTCGTCTACGGCTTCCACTCCATGCTGCCCAGAGGCGGCCGCCCGAACTGGCTGAAGCTGGCCCGCGACTGGCTGCGCACCCCGCGTTTCAATCCGCTGGCCATGACCCGCGACAACAGGAGCGTGCTGGCGGCCAACCTCAGTTTTCTGCAATCGCACGCGGCCGAGATGCGCAAGGGCATGTTGTGGTTGCTCGAGCGGTTCGAGGACCGGCAACTGCGCCCCCTGCCGGTCGAAACCTGGCCGCTGGCCGACGCCGCGCGGGCGCAGCAGCGAATCGAGTGCGGCGAGACGACAGGCAAGCTGGCGTTGATTCCCTGAGCCCGCCGACGAGCCGGCAGCCCGCCGACGAGCCGGCAGCCGGCCGACGTTCACCGTGCGCGTTATTCGTCCGGGCCGGACGTCGAGCTCCAGGCCAGGTGGGTAATGCGCCAGCCGGCGTCGGTCTCGACCAGCGTCGCCGTTTCGGTACCGACGAGATCGATCTGGCGGTCGTCGAGCTGGCCCTGCATGCGCCGGCGGGTCGTGACGGTGGCCTGCATGCCGGCGATCTGCACGTCGCGCTCGAGTTGCTCGATTTCCATCCGGCCGAGGAATTCGATGTCGCTTTTCATGTGACCGGCGGCGTAGTGGTCCGGCGTCTCGACCGTCCCGCCCTCGACAATGGTCGCGTCGGGGTGCAGGAACGCGAGCGCATCCTGGCCGCGGCCCTCGACCAGTGCGTGGTGGAAGCCGTCGATCGCCGCTTCGGGGGTCGCTGCGGCCGCATCGTGCTCGTGGCCTGCGGCGTCCTGTTCGCCTTCCTCTCCCGCCGGGGAGTCGCCGGCCGCTTCATTTTCGTGCGACTCGCCCTCGGCGTGGTCGTGCGTGGCTTCGGCGGTCAGTCGCTCGTATTCGTCGGCGGTCATGTCCGGCAGTGCGCGCACGAACGCCACGGTGTCCCAGTTCTCGGCACCGGAATGGTCCAGGTGGCTGGGCATCGCGGTCATCTTCAGCCCGTGCTTGACGGTCCAGAATGCCGCTCGCGGCTCGACGCGGTGTTCGGACAGCGCCGGCGGCGCCGGATCGAACACGCCGGCAGGATCGCGCCCGGGCCTGCCGTGGCACCCGGCGCACATCGAATCGTAGTGACCCGCGCCGGCGGCGATCCGCTCCGGGGCATCGAGATCGCCCGGCACGGTCAGGTCCGACGCGCGCACGGCGACCGAACGCTCGCGCGTGGTCTCGAGCAGCCAGCCGAACGGCGGGACGTGGTCGGTGCCCACTGCGACCGGGTACGTGCCGCTGAACACCACGGCAAGCACCGCGAGCACCAGCACCAGAAGCGTGGCGAGAATGGTCTTGAAGATCGTCTTGAACTTGTTCATCGGCCCTCCCGAATATGAATCCGTCGTTGCCGCGCCGGCGACCGGCCGCCGCGGATCAGGCGTTCATGCTAACGGGAATCAGCCGCAAGTTCACCCCCGGCCGGCCAGTCTGGCAGGCACGGGCGGCCGGAACGATGGCGAAACCGGCGTTCGCATCGGTCATTTCAGTACCGACAAACCGGCACCCGGAATTCGGAACACGATCGTGAAGCCCTGGAGGCTGCGCCTGCTGTTCAACCTGTATCCGCCGTACCTGTTTACCGGCATCCGAATATCGCAAGCCCGGTCGCGGGCGCGTCGCGGCCGACTTCCGGATCGATCCGCCCCTGCTCGACCGGATCCGGCAAGCCACCGCCGGCGGCGCTACGGATGGCGCGATCGGCGGTCGAGCACCGCGTGTAGGGCGCGAACGATTTCGGGCGCGACGCGGCGCGGCGTCCACTCATCCAGTAACGCGAGCGCTTCGTCGACGGACTTGCCCGCGTGGTAAGCACGGTCGTCCGTCAGCGCGCAGAACACGTCCGCCACGGTGAGGATCTGCGCTTCGATCGGGATCTGATCGCCTCGCAACCCCTCCGGGTAGCCGCTACCGTCAAGATACTCGTGGTGCGCTCGCACGATGCGCGCGATCTCCTTGGTTCCAGGGACAGCGGCGAGGATGTCGGCGGCGATCTGCGGGTGCTGCCGCATGCGCGCGAGCTCGTCCGGGCTGAGCCGGTCCGGTTTGTAGAGCACGTCGTCGCGCACGCCGATTTTGCCCAGGTCGTGTACGCGCCCGGCGAGGCGCACCAGCTCGCGCCGCTCTGCCGGCAGCCCGAGCATGTCCGCCATGTCAGCGGCGAGGGCCGCAACCGCCTCGCCGTGCTCGCGCGTGTTTTCGTCCCGCGACTTCAGGGCGGCCTCGAGGGCGTCGAGCCCGTAGACGAGCACTTGCCGCTGTGTGCGCTCCTCCGCTTCGCGGCGCCATTGGTCCGCGCGCTGCTCGAGGTCGATGAGCACTCCCGCCGCCACGCCGAGCACCCAGAACGCACCAAGCATCGCGAGTTGATTCGCGTTCTCCCACAACGCGCCCTCCCAGGCGGTCGCAATGTGGAGCCCGAACACGATGCTGATCATCGCGGTGATGGCGATCGCGCCCACGGTGCCGTACCACACGGCCCCCAGCAGGATCGGCAGGAGGTAGGCCATGCGCAGCAGCACGTGGACCACGTGCTCATCGTGCGTGGCGCGGTCGGTCAGCATGTGGCCCGCCGTGATGACGAGGATCAAGGCCGCGATGGTTACCAGGCGGGCGGCGGTGTACGTCGGCCCGGGTGGGGCGGCGGGTCGGGTCATCGGGGCACCCGGGCTCGCTCGCGCGGCGGCTTCCGCCGAATGCGACCATGCGGATCTCGTGGCCGTGAGCTGTCTCCGCCCGGCCATGGTCGATCAGGCGCCGCGCAAGAGCCGAGGCGCCGGATACCGAACAGCACCCGAACCGCATCAGCGCGGCGGTGAGTACCTCCGGATGACGGGCTGCCGGGTTGAACCGCGCCCTGGCCCGCTTGACGTCGCCGACGATCATGTCGGGCCTGTCGGCCGGCCCGCCGAGGGCGCAGCGGATATTCGGTCACGCACAGGTAACCGTTGATCTGCAGCCAGGCATTGACCAGTGCTACGGCGGTATCCATCTCGGTGCTCCGATAATCGTTCAATCACCAGGCCATTACGCGCTCAGGCGTGAATCTGCCGGCCGTGCCGACACCAGATGCAGCCGCAATCGACATGATTGCAGCTCTCGTCGCGACGCTGGCTCCGGTAACGCCTGCGCGCCCATGGTGCGAGCAGGCGTTTCAGGCTTGTCGGACGATAATGTTGATGCAGCAGCAGGCGCGCTTCCCCGCGGCCTTCCTGCCGGCGCAGAAGCCAGCGGTAGCCGTGATTGCCGAGCAGGCTATAGAGCGCGCGATTCACCACGGAGGTCGTCATCAGCGGCTGCAACGCCCTGCGCCAATGAGTGTCGTAATCCCCGCCTTCGAGCAGACATCGGGCGGCCAGCACCCCGGAGGTGATGGCCGCGCGCATTCCAAAACCCCACAGTGTGTCCTGGAAGCCGGCCTGCTCCCCCGCTACAGGGTGCCCGCCCGAATACGCCGTAACGGGAACCCGGAAGTTACCCACGCCTCCGTGGGGTTGGGCATCGAACATTTCCAGCCGCGCCAGGCGCGTGAAAGCCTCAACGGTACGGCGGACATGGACAGCCTCCTGCTTGAAGCCGGTGAACATGCAGCTCTTTACCGTTCCCTTGCCCCCCATGACCAGCAGATAAGCGTAACCCCGGGGCGCCAGACGATCGTCGCAGATCACCCAGAATCCATCCGGCATGTGAGTGTTGAAGTGATAACCGACGGCAATGGCATCGGCGGCCTTCGGGCCGGTGGCCAGGATTCCGGGACCGTGCATCTGGCGCAGCCTGCTGCTGAAACGAACTTCTACGCCAAGTTCCACCGCCTGCTTCAACAGCGCCGTATCCAGCGTGCCCGGCCCCGGCCCGCGCTCCACCATGTAGAACAGGGGCTGATCACTGCAGATGGCGTGGGCCCGGCCCCAGGCATCGAAAGCGGTGCCCTCTCGACAGGCAAGGTGGTCGAAGTCGGTGGTAATTGCCAGATCCGCGAGCACTGCCAGGGCGTCCTTGCGGGTCGTCCAGTTCTCGATTCCCTGCAGATCGCGTTTGAAGCGGTACCCCACTTCGGCCTGGGCCTCGTGGACGACTACCCGACGCCCTGTGTGCGCCAGCGTGATGGCGGCGGCCAGGCCCGCGGGCCCCGCGCCGGCAATGATGATTTCTGCATTGTCCATGTCGGGCGGCTCGTGCGTATTGAAGATCATACACCGGCCGGTGCAGATTGCTCGTCAATGCCAACAGGCATGGCAACGGGAATCCGAACCACGCGTGCCAAAGACTGGATCATCAGAAACCATCACGGTTGTCCACGGAGTCGGCGGGGTGCGGGCAAGTCACCTCGGATCTGGTAGCAGTGGCGGTAAACAACCCCCAGAGCCAGTCGATCTTGAAGCGTTCCACCCGGATTCGCTCGAAACCGTGGCGTTTCAGCAGACATGCGACCTCGGATGATCCGTACACGTGGTAGTGGGCCGCGCTGAACCATCGAAGATAGTGGTCGAGCAACTTGCAGCTCAGGTAATCCCGGCACCAGTCGGTGATGACCAATAGGCCTCCGGGCTTCAGTACGCGCTGCATTTCCTGCAACGCCGGATTCGGCCCCCGGACAAAGTGAAACACGCTGGTGGAAACGAGGAGATCGACCGTGGCGTCGGCAACAGGCAGGCTCTCGGCTGCGGCCCGGTACAAGGCGACCGTCTCGGGCACCCTGCGACGTGCCACGGTTAACATTTCGCCGGACAGGTCGGTACCAATGTAGGTCCCGCGCGGTTGCCGCCTGGCCAGCAACTCCAGCAGCGCGCCGGTGCCGCAGCCCACATCGAGGACATACTAACACCGTCGTTAATCCTGCCTCATTCAGGGCTCCGGACGAATTCGCCTGCAAGGCAAAGTGGCGAAGGCATAGTAGACCTGCGTCGAGCCGCTTTAACGCCGCAGGCGGATTCGTCCGGAGCCCCCGCAGGGCTTGCCTCTCGGCGCCCGTGAACTGCGTTGTCGGTGCTTGATGTAGGCCCGGCTATACCTGGTGCACCGACGCCTTGCCACGAGCGCCGAGAGACAAGCTGAATGTGGCGGGATTAACGACGGTGTTAGTAGTGTCCCGCAGCTACCTCCAGTCGCTTCAGGGTCTCGTGGATGGAAGCATGTATGTAGCGTCGCCAGCGTCGGTCGTAGCGACCGGCAAGCCTTGCATATTCCAGCTCGAGCGGTTTGTAGCCTTGGTTGCGCAAAACAACGATCCGGCCGTTATCCGGCCACAAAGTCGATTGCGCCGTATGCGGCCGTACGAGTTGTGTGGCCGCCGGGCGTACTGACGCGACTGCCCGTGACCAGCTGCCGGGCATCGGAAGCGTTGCGGCGAGCACCCATTTGACGTTGGCGGCTGCGACGTAGCCCTCGACGATGTAGCCGCCGACGACTGCGGTGTGGCTGCGGGGTAGCTCGGTCGGGAGGACGAGCTTCCACTCAAGCTCGTACAGCTTGGCTGTCGCCTCGGTGCAGACCGCGAAGGCGGGTTTGTGCATGTGTGCCATCCACTTGCGGCGGCAGCCGCAGGCCGGATCGTGGCAGACAGCTAGCTCGGCTGACGCGGCCCGGGGACTCAACCGGGGGTTGGGCGGCTCCAGCGGCCGGCCACGGCACGGTGCACCGGCCGGACAGACCGAAAGCAAACGTACGTGGGATCATGATGTTGTCTCCTTGGCTCTACCGCAGACCGCAGATCCTGACAGAGACCGCCATAATGCTCGGTCGCACGCGCTGAAGTGTGCTATCGGCGACCACTTGGCAAAGATTGATGCCAGTTGCAACCAACCGTCAAGTTCCACCTTGACTCTTTTCATGCCCGAGAACCCAAGGGCAGAACTGCCAGGTCCACCGCAGATGCTGGTGAGCCCGGCAGAATACGACGCTCGGCAGAACGGCTATTTCTGAAATTTTGCGCGCATGTACTCCAGTACTGCCCGAATATCTGAATCTGATAGCAGTGGGTTGCCGCCCTTCGGCGGCATGGCCATCGGCGATCCGGGACTTTTGAATCCCTCGGTGATATGCCGAATAAGGACTTCATCAGCCTGCGCTAGTGGTCCTTCCGGATTGGTAAAATCCGGCGTTCCCGGCACCGTGCCTTTGCCGTTGGCGCCATGACACGCGATGCAGGTCCGGTTGTATATCTCTTCGCCCGAAGACGGTCCGGCATCGGTCGAAGTGTCCTCACCGAATTCCACCGGTTCTACGGCGCCCCGGATATTCGAGTCCTGCAGAAATGCGAGGATATCCCGAGCTTGCCGACCGGTCAACCCGGCGCGCACTCGCATATGCGAAACAGAGGTTATCCATTGATCGTCGCGCAAATCCTGCGGATCACGCATGTTGTGGCAGCGCGAGCAGTTATTTGCCCAGGATTACTAACGAGAACGTTAGTAAGCACCGGCACAGGCGTTTCCGCCAGCGAAGTACTCCTGCGCGATACCGCCGTCCGGGGCAACAAGTAGTGTCAACGAAAACACGATTGCTGCGCCGTATCCAGAAAAAAACAAATTTCGAACATTCATGTCAGTCATCTCCTTCAAAATCCATAGGCAAGCTGTACCAGCCAGCGATTGCTGTCTGACGAACTGCCCTGCTGGCCGTCATTGAATTCATATGTGGCTTCTCCGCAGAATTTGTGGGTACATTCGCCCCGAATCTGGTCTGATCTCGCGACTGGAGCCTTGCAGTTTTCCGAATTGAGCATTCCGGCCGACCCTGAGAAGATGGAAGTGTCAAGCAACCATCGATCGGAGTAGAAATTGGCGATCGGTAAAGAAAGAAGGTAAATTACCATCAGCACGCAGGACCCGGCTTTCAATGCTTGCCGGCATCAACTCAACGGGAAATATCGCCATGCTTATCTCAGTCATCCTGGCCGCATTTCTGGTGATGGCCACCGCATTGTTTCACTACTTCGTCCTGCGCTGGCTCTCCGGCGGAATGGCTCGCATCTCCATGGCGGTGACCACTCGCATCCTGGCCATCGTATTCGGTGTCTTCCTGGCACATATGGTGGAAATTGTCATCTACTCAGCTGCTTTCGCGGTGTCGGACAAGCTTCTGAGCCTGGGCGACTTCGGTGGCCAGGTCGTGGAAACGCCGTTGGATTACTTGTATTTCTCGATCGTCAGCTACACCTCGCTGGGCCTGGGAGATACCTATCCGATCGGGCATCTGCGATTCCTGACCGGGGTCGAGGCCTTGAACGGTCTGCTGTTGATCGCCTGGTCGGCATCCTTCATCTATCTGGCCATGGGGCAACTGTGGCCATGGACGCCTTGCCCTGAGCCGGGAGCGGAGCCTGAGAATCGAAGGCCCTGACGGACGCGTGATGGCGATGCCACCGATTCAAGAAGTTTGTCCGGATCGTGTCGCGGAACGGCTGCTCTTGGTCGCGACCAGCTGAATTCCTGCGACAGTAACGACGATACCCAGGCCCTGGACGAGGCCGAGCCGCTCCTCGAAGAAGAGGCCGCCCAGAAAAAGGCCGAAAACCGGCGTCAGGAAAGTAAAGGTATTGAGGCGGTTCAGGGATGTGCGATTCAGCAGGTAATACCACAGCGCCGTCATAAGGGCAGTGCCGAACACTGCGAGCCCGAGAACGCTGGCGACGAAGCGGCTTGTCCAGGTGATTACCCAGTTTTCACCCAGCACCTGGGCACTGCCCGCCAGCGCCACCGCTCCCACACATAGTTGCAACCCGGTCAGCACCAGAACATCGGCCCGACCCACCGAGGCCTTTAGCAGGACGTTTCCCACCGCCGTGCCCAGCGCGCCGAGCCCGATCCAGATGAATGCTTGTATGCTGGCGGCGCGATCCGGGCCCGACAGGCTTGGTAGCGACATGATCACAACTCCGATGAAGCCCAGAACTAGGCCGAAAGCTATTCGCGGCGTGAGGCGTTCGGACAGGAACGTGATTGCCAGAACGGCGGCGATCAGGGGCTGGATGTTCGCCAGCACGGTCGCTAATCCCGGGGATATCTTGCCCCCTCCGAGAAACATGCCACCGAAGCCGAGGGCAGTGAAGGACAGACCGACCGCTGCAATCAGTGCCAAATTGGCCAGGCCGCGCGGCCAGCGTCGTCGGAGCCCGGCGGCCAGCAGCAACACCATCAGCCCGGCCAGGCCTGCCCGCACGGCAGCGAAGGGCAGGGGCGAGGCATCTTCCAGTCCGATCTCAATAAGCGGAAAGCAGATCGCCCACAGAAAAGCGACCAGGATTGCGAGCAGTATGTCTTGAATACGCATGCTTCAGAGAGCCCGGATTGACGTTGTGCTTTGTCTACAGGGTGTGGCCGCGCCGCGGAAGTCTTCATCAGGGCGAAGATAATACTGAAAGGGGCTTGGTTTCACGGGCTCTGAGTGTTACCTAACTTCCCGCGTCGCCCACTAGAGCCAACGTCGAGCCGCCCAGGCCAGGGGCGCCAGCAGTCGGTCAGTGATCGGCTGTCGCGGCGCCGAACTGGCGTCGAATTCTTCGGCGTCGGCGAGATCTGCCTCGAATTGCCTCTCAAGTGCCGCCGCCAGCGAAGGTGCCCGCGCGCACAGGTTGAGCTCGTGGTTCACGAACAAGCTGCGATAGTCCATGTTGGCGGTTCCCACGCTGACCCAGTCGTCGTCGATGGTCAGGGTCTTGGCATGCAACAGGCGCGGTCGGTAGCCAAATACCTGCACGCCCTCGCGCAGCAGACGCGCGTGAATGCGTCGGGCGATCCAGTGGACGGGGGCGATATCCCCCTTCTGGGGCACCATCACACGCACCGATACCCCGCGCTGTGCGGCGTGCTCCAGGGCCCGCAGGGTCCACTCGTCGGGAACGAGATAGGGCGTTGTCACTTCGATATGTCGCCTGGCTGAACCGAACATGGACGCGAAGATACAACGCAGCCGGTGCTGGCATTCGGCCGACTTGTTGGGCAGCACCACGGCGCTGGGCGGCTCCGCGGCGAGGTCGCTTTGCCAGAGACGGCCCTCCCAAAGGGCGTCGAAGGCGTTGCGGGCCTGCCGGACCAGGGGGCCGGTCATGGCGACGTGAGTGTCGCGCCAGCGACGTTCACCGTAGAGCGCCTTGGAATTCTCTCGATGGATGTTGAAACCGCCGAGAAAGGCCAGCTGTCCATCCACGACCAGCAGTTTGCGGTGATTTCTCTGGTTGTAGCGTAGAGGCCGCGACCAGTGCCAACGATGGAACCAGCGCAGTTCGACGCCGCTGACACGCAAGAAACGATCGAGCCGCTGTGAGGCCCAGAACAGCGAGCCGGCCGCATCAAGATGGAGGCGAACGCGCACGCCGGCTCGGGCCTGAGCGGCCAGCGCCTCGGCGAAGCGCCAGCCGATTTCGTCTTCGGCGAAAATGTAGCTTTCCATCGCCAACTCGTCTTCGGCCTGGACGATGGCTCCGATCATGGCTTCGAATAAAGTGTCGCCTTCGGTGAAGAGCTGGAACGGCTCATCACCGGGCATCAGCAGCGGTGCACAGATTCGTCGCCGTCGGCGTACCAGTTCGATCATGACAATGCTTTGGGAATCGAGTCACCCATCGCCGACGATCCAGTCCACAGGCCGCTCCCCATCTCGCTGACGAAGTAGACGCCAGTCAGCCAGGCCTGGTTCACCATGCCGGGCCGTCATTCGTTTCTGGAGAACCAGCAGCAAAACGGAACGAATAGTACGGCGAGATACCAGCCGTAGAGATAGGCCTCCACCAGGCCGATCACGAGGCCCGTCCAGGTCAGCCACTCGAAGCCCGGCAGTAGAGGCGCCCAGGCACAGCAGATAGCTGATCACCAGCAGCAGCGAAAGGCTGTTGCCAGCGCGGAGATACGCAAGCGGGCATTGGTTGATGCGACTGTTCCATGTCTGATTCCTCCTTCGATTGATGCGGGCAGCCGCACAGCCAGATTGTCTCACGAGCTTCAGTCTGCCTTAAACCGGCCCTGTTCACCACCCGCGTGCGTCGCGCGCCCTTGGGTTGTACCATCGGTTGGAATGCTTGGTGGCCTTGGCGGCGCGCTGCAATCATCGCGGGCGGTGCGATCCTTATTGGTGGCGCCAGGCCTTGTCCCGGGGGTTGCCGCGCTGATCGGAAAAGCGACAATAATGGACCGGACTTGCGGCGGGTATGGCGCATCCCGGAAGACAGGTAGCCGAGGCCGGTACCACGGCACGCTACAGCACGCAAACGAGACCCAATCGAACATGATGAGAAAGTATGCATTTTCATGGCCGGTGCACCGGTTCGGGCTGCTGGGGCTGTCGGGGATTGCGGTGTTCGTGTCGTCGATTATTGTCTTACACCTGACCGGCACCAGTAACGACTGGACGCACGATTATGTCAGCGACCTGGCCAACGAACCGTTCGGCTGGGTGTTCATGGGCGGAACGTTCGTGCACGGCTGGGGCAACTTGGCGCTGACCCTGGGCCTGCGCGGCGCGCTGCGTCCGGGGCGGCTGCGGACCTGCGGTATGCTCTTGTTCGGCCTGGCCGCGGCCGGTCTTCTGCTGACTGCGTTGTTTCCAGTCGACGCGCCCGATCAGGCCCCGGACGTGTCCGGGCAGATTCACCGCGCGGCTGCCAGCGCCGCCTTCGCGCTGGAACTCGCCGCGCTGTTCGTTTTTTCGGCGGCCTTTGGCCGCCAGGGTGCCTGGCGCCGGAAGCGTGCCGTTTCGCTGGTGTTGTCGGTGGCCGCGGCGATGGCGCTGACGGGGTTCTTGATCACCATTCAGCTGGATATCGCGCCGGGTCTGGCAGAACGCGTCGCACTGGCGATTTTCCTGGTCTGGGAGATCTGGGCCAGCGTTCAGCTGATCCGGGCCACATGGATCAGCCAGTAGGAGTAAAACATGGGTCCGGCGCGGATACTGTTGGAATGCGGTAATAAAGGCCTGTACACTTTATCATACGTTCACTACGAGGAGACCATGATGTCGTCCGACTCCGGCGGGACACCGCGTTGAGTATTGCCTTCCGTCGGGTCGCCCGTGCCATGGAGCTGTCCGGCGAATTCACTCCTCCACAGGCTGCGAAGGAGTGACCGACCGGGGCGTGGCGCGCGCACGCCGAGGGCGTCAAACTGCCGCACCTGATCCGGGGACGTTTATCTGAATGGAGCAAACACTATGCTTTCGTCCGGACCGAGCCGCTGTTTGTGCCAGAATACTGGAATCCACCCAGTCTATTCAGCCTCGCGCAACGGACAGGATTCGATATTGAGAGTCTGATTTTCTGCTTCGGGATCGGTGGCATCGGCGTGGTGCTCTACAACATCATCACCGGCCAGCGGTTTGAGCCCTTGCCGCCCGCAGAGAGAGCCCGTCGCCGCCATCGTCACCACAAGCTCGCGCTTGCCTCGCCGTTTATCGTCTTTATCGTGTTGGTATGGTTACCCTGGAACGCGATCTATCCCGGCATCATTGCGATGGCGGTCGGGGCGGCCGCGAGCATCTGGTGTCGGCCCGATCTGAAATGGAAGACCTGGATCGGCGGCGGCTTGTTTCTCGCGTACTACGTGGTGTTCCTCGTCGGTCTCGAACTGATGGCTCCGGGTTACATCGACCAGGTCTGGAACCATGAAGTCTTGACAGGACTCCACATCGCCGGCTTCCCCATCGAAGAAATCCTTTTCGCGGTCACATTCGGAATGTATTGGACCGGAGCTTACGAACACCTGGCGTGGAATCGCGCAGCACCAGCGCGCCCGCGCCGGCCTGTCGTGCGTGAGTGGCGCTGACGACCGGGGACCGGTAGAACCTGCGACACTTGAACCCGGGCATGGCCCCCGCCGCGGCAAAGATCCACATGAGGCAGACAGGAGCGTCATCCATTGACCAAGAGCACAAACACGGCAAAGTCCACGATGATGAAGAGTCTTCTCGCCTTCAGCTTCCTGTTGTTGGGCATGGCTTTTTTCGGCACCGGAACACCCACTGCAAAAGTGGTGACTGGGGCATTCCCGCTCTTTCTCGCCCCCTCCCTTCGCTTGCTTGCTGCGGCCGTGCTGACCACACCCATCCTGATCTGGTACCGACACGAGCTTCGCGATATCAGCCGGGCGAGCTGGTTCTACATCCTCGGTATCGCAGCGATCGGACTGGTGGGGTTCAGCCTCTTTCTGCTCACGGGCATGCAGATGGTTAGCGGTGTCGTCGGCGCGATGGTCATGAGCTTGAGCCCCGCCGCGGTGGCCCTGGGTGCCGCGTGGTTTCTGGGCGACCGCCTGGGTTGGCGGAAGACCGTAGCTGTGATCCTGTCGGTTGCTGGCGTTTTGATCATCAACGTTTCGGGTAAATCGATGCAGGCGCAGGGATGGGCGTTGTGGCTGGGCAGTCTGCTCATATTCGGCGCGGTGTGCAGCGCCACCGCGTACTCACTGTTCGCCAAGAAGGTATCGGCCAACGTCCGGCCCATCCTTCTCGTGCCGCTGGCGGGCTGGATCGCGGCGATCCTGTTCGCCATTCCCGCCGGGTATCAGGCGCTCAGCTTCGACTTTGCCGTACCGGGCTGGAATGACTGGGCGGCGTTGTTGTGGTGGGGCGTGGGGCCGTTCGGTATCGGCACCATGCTGTGGTTCCTCGGCCTGAAGGCCGTTAAAGCAAGCACCGCCTCGGGGTTCATGGGCGCCATGCCCGCCAGTGGACTGCTGGTGTCGTACATCTTTCTCGGCGAAACCTTTTACTGGATACATCTGGTCGGCTTTGCCTTCGTGCTGGGCGGCATCGGCATGGTGTCCTGGGCACATTACCGCTCCGAAAAGATCGCGCAGCAGCAGGGTAAGGAGTACGAGACCTGTCATGCGACGCCTTGCTGATCGTTTCGTCGGGGACGAAGCGATGGCATGAACAACCGGCGCGCCCACTGTTGCGGCGTTTCGTGACCCCGGCGTGTCCGTAGCAGAACAGGCCGGATCAGCAGAATTACGGCTCCATCGGAACAAGCAAGTCTACATTCCTATCAGCAACTCGCGCTGGTTCATGGCGCTAGAGCCATTGGTCCGGCGAGAAGAAACTGGGCGGCCAGGCCGATGGTGAGCGTGGCAGCGAATGCGGTCAGTGCCACGACACCGGGCCATGCGCTCGGTGCCGCGACCGACACCTCGGCCGGCCGGTACATCGGCACGACGATGCGCAGATAAACTGCGAGCGAGAGCACGCTGTTGGCGATCGCCACTACCGCCAGCCAGGTGAAGCGGGCATCGATAGCGGCGGCGAAGAGCAGGAATTTGCCGACGAAGCCGGCCAGTGGCGGGATGCCGACCAGCGAAAGCAGGAAGACCACCATCGCGATTCCCGTCAGTGGCCGCGTGCGGCCCAGCCCTCGGAAGGCGTCCAGCACGCGCCCGGTCGTGGCGGCGACGGCAAAGGCGCCCAGGTTCATGGCCGTGTAGGCAGCGGCGAACAGAATGATCGACGGCAACGCAAGCCTGCTCGAGCCCACCGCCACAATGCCCAGCAGAAAGTAGCCGGACTGGGCAATCGACGAATAGGCCAGCAGACGGATAACGTTGTCCTGCACCAGCGCGGCCAGATAGCCGTAGCTCATGGTCAGAACGGCCAGGCCCGCGATTACGGCCGGCCAGCCGCTGTCGACGGGCAGGCCGCGCACCACCTGGGCGAGGGCGAACAGCGCGCCGACCTTGGGTACAACGGACAGGTAGGCCGCTATTGACAGCGGCCCGCCCTCGTAGGCGTCGGGCGTCCAGAAGTGAAACGGGACCAGCGACGCCTTGTAGCCGAGGCCGACGACGACGGCCACCAGTCCGACGACGGCGGCCATCGGTATGGCGTCAACGTCCGCCATGTCGGTGAGCAGCGTGGAGCCGGCCGCGCCGAACCAGTAGGTGAGGCCGAAGATCATGACAGCTGTGGTCACCGAGGCGAACACGAAGAATTTCATGGCGGCTTCGGTGGCCGGGTTGGTACCCGGATAGGCCACCAGCGCAAAGGTCGCCAAGCCGGTCAGCAGCGTGCCCAGCACCAGAAACATGGCGTCGCCCGCTCCGGCCAGCACCAGCGCGCCGACGGTGGCCAGGCACAGCAGGCTATAGACCGTGCCTTCGCGTGCAGTGCCCCGAACGTCGTCTCGCGCCAGCAGCAGAGACAGCACGGTAGCCGGCAGCAGAATCAGCTTGGCCCAGACACTCAGTGCGTCGATCCGGAAGCTGCCGCCGAACACAGTGGTGTCCATGCCGACCAGCGGCATACTCAGGCCGGTGGCGACCAGCAGCCCCGCGATGGCGAGGGTCAGCGCGATTCGGGACCGGCGCAGCATTTCCGCGCACAGCGCGGCGACCGCCGTCAGCAGCACGGCGATCTCGGGGAGCAGTAGCGCGAGATCGCGAGTCATTGCAGCGCCAGCGCCGACGTGGTCCGGTGAATGATGTCCAGCAGCCAGGACGGCGCCACGCCGATGGCGACGGTCAGCACCAGCAGCGGGGCTGCGGTAAGCACTTCGCGCAGGCTCATATCGGGCATGGACTGCCACCGGTCCCTGGCCTCGCCCAGGAAAGTCTCACGAATAGCCTTGACATAGGTGCCGGCGATAACGGCAATGCCCAGCACCACGACAGCCGCCGCCGGGACAGTCCACAGGGTGGCGAGAAAGATCTGGAACTCGGCCGGAAAGTGCGCCAGCCCCGGCAGGCCCAGAGAAGCGAATGCGGTCAGCACGAATGACCAACCGAGCAGCGGGACGGTATTGAGCAGGCCACCGAACTCGCCCATCTCCCGGCTATGTGCGCGGTCCTGAATCATGCCCACCAGGAAGAACAGGGCGCCGGTAACCAGACCGTGGCTGACCATCTGCAGTACAGCGCCGTCGAGGGCGACGGCGCGCACGGCGGGGTCCACGGCCAGAGCGGCCACGGCAACGCCGACGATAACATAGCCCATATGATTGATCGAGGTATAGGCCACCAGGCGTTTGAGATCGGTCTGCGCCAGCGCGGCAAACGCCCCGTAGAGTGCGCTGACAACCCCCAGGGCCAGGATGACAAGCCCGGCATCGCGAAACGCATCGGGGGTCATTTGCAGCGCGAAGCGGACCAGGCCGTAGGTGCCGAATTTCAGCATGATGCCGGCCAGGATGACGCTGCCGACGGTTGGTGCCTGGACGTGGGCGGCGGGCAACCAGGTGTGCAGCGGCACTGCCGGGATCTTGACCGCAAAGGTGATCAGCATCGCGACCAATGCCCACATGGCCGCGGCCCCGTCCAGCGGCGGATCGGCGATCCAGGCGCGCATGTCGAAGCTGGGTTCGGGACTGCCGAGGTACAACCCCAGGATGGCCAGCAGCAGCGGCAGGCTGCCGAGCAGTGTGTAGAGAAAAAACATCAATGCCGCGCCCTGTCGGTCCTCATGCCCCCAGCCCGCGATCATGAAATACATCGACACCAGCGAGACCTCGAAGAACACATAGAACAGGATTGCATCGAGAGCGGTAAAGGTGCCGATCGCCGCAGTCTCGAGCAGCAGGGCCAGGACCACGTAAGAACGCGGTCGCTCGCGCAGTGATGAGGTGAAGATGAACGCCAGCAGAAACAGCACGGCGCTCAACAGCACCAGCGGCAGGCTGATGCCGTCGACCCCGACCCGGTAGGCGGCACCGATGACCGGAATCCACTCCAGCTCTTCGAGCTGGGCGAAGCCCGCGTCGCTCACACCCCGGACCCACATGGCGACGGCGCCGGCCAGGGTCAGGGCGGCGGTGGCGATCCCGATGCCGTGCATTCTCCGCGCCGTCGGCCGCGGCATGGCCAGAATCAGGACGGCGCCGGCAAGCGGCAGAAACAGGGTGATGGTTACGAGCGGTAGCATGGGCATCGAATTTCCTCTAGAAACGCAATGATGTCGCAAGCAGGACGACCAGCACCACGGCCGTGACTGCCGCGCTGATGGCCAGTTCGCGGTGGATCAGGCCGCTTTGCAGGGTGCGCGCGCGAGCCCCCCAGGCGCGCACGCCGGATACCAGGGCGAAAATCAGGCGATCGATGCCGCGTTCGTCGCCGAACCGCGTCAACCGTGCCATGACCAGGCCGGCCCGGCCGACACCGAGCACGCCCGTATACAGGCCGCGTTCGACGCGCTCACAACCCCGGGCGATGGCCATCGCGGGCCAGCCGATCCAGGCCGTGAGCCCGCCGGCGACGACAAGCCCGCGTCGCGCCCACGGATACACCGGACCCAGCAGGCGGCGGGCCGGCACCAACCAGCCCAGTGCCAGTCCGCCAGCCGCGGCCAGGAGCCCGAGCGACATGGCCCGTGTGGCTTCGGCTTCGGGGGTGGACAGGCCCAGAAGCATCTCGATGGGGCCAAAAACCAGACCCAGCGCGGCGGCCAGGACCACCAAGCCCCAGAGACCCACACCCATCCAGCCAGCGCCGGCCACCGGTCGGCTCTCGCCGGCGCCTCGCCACAGCAGCCGCAGGGCCCGGGCCAGGTAGGCGCCTGTCAGCAGGGTGCCCGCCAGCGCCATCGGGGCGAGCCAAGGCGTGCCGCGCGCGGCCAGGGCGGCGGCGATGACCGCGTCCTTGGAGAAGAACCCGCTAAGCGGCGGAATCCCGGCCAGTGCCAGCGCCGCCAGCGCGAAGCCCAGGAAAGTCCCGCGCCTGGCACGGCCGACGCCCCGCAGACGCTCCAGGGCGGCGTCGCCGCGCGCATGCTGGAAATCGCCCGCAGCGAGGAACAAGGCGCTTTTGATGGCAGCATGGGCAATCAGATGCAACAGCGCGGCCAGCGGCACCCCGGCGCCGACTGCGATCAACATCAGGCCGTATTGACTGGCGGTTGAGGCGGCCAGCAGGCGCTTGAGATCACGCTCGGCGAGTGCAATCAGCCCGGTTGCCACTGTCGTGATGCCGCCTACAAGTCCGACGGCGAGCAGGACTTCGGGGGTCAGCAGTGGGGCGGCCCGGATCAACAGGATGGCGCCCGCCGCGACCAGCGTGGCCGAGTGCAGCAGTGCCGAGACTGGCGTCGGGCCCGCCATGGCACGCATCAGCCAGTCCTGCAAGGGGACCTGGGCGGACTTGCCCATGGCGGCCACCAGCAACAGCAGCCCGGCGGCGACCGTGGCGCCCCCGCCCGTGCCCAGGGTGGCGGCGATTTCGCTGGTGCCCGCCGACCCGATGAGGATGAATATCGCGACATACAGGCCCAGATCGGCGCTGCGGGTGTAGAGGAAGGCGCGGCCGGCGGCATCCGCGGCCTCGGGTCGCCGGAACCAGAAGCCGATCAGCAGGTAGCTGCACAGTCCGATCAGCTCCCAGGCCGCCAGCAGCAATATCCAGTCGCCGGCCAGAACCAGGGCCTGCATCGCAGCCAGGAACAGGCACATGACGGCATAGAACCGGGGCAGGCCCGACTCGCGCTGCATGTAGCCGACCGCGTAGGTCAGAACGAATGTGCCCACCGTGGCCACCACCACGGCCAGCAGCGCGGTCAGCGGCTCGGCGGTCAGGCGCAATGGCATTTCTGGCAGACCGGGCAGGAGAAGCGTTTCGGCCGGGCCGCCGGCGACCCGGGCCAGGAGCCACAGGCATGCCGCCAGGCCGAGCACGGCGCCGCCCAGGGCCAGGGCGGCGCCGCCCCGGCGCAGTGCCAGGATGGCCCCGGCGGCGAGCAGGGGGAGCAGCACCGGCAGCGCCACGGGAATCATCCTTTCAGGTCCTGCGCTTCCTCCATCTCCACCGAGCCCCTGGCCCGGAAGCGCGCGATCGCGACACCGAAGCCCACGGCCATCTCCAGCGCCATGACCGTCATCACCACCAGCACGAACATTTGTCCGGCGTAGATCTCGGGATGCAGAAATCGCCAGAAGGCGACCAGGTTGACCAGCGCACCGGCCAGGATCAACTCTACGCCCATCATGATCATGACCAGGTTGGTCTGCGACAGCGCCCCGTAGACGCCGATGCCGAACAGGATCGCGCCGGCGACAAGCGCCAGGATCAGGACAGTGATCATTCCGAAGCCCCCTTGTCGCCGTTACCGGCCAACGTGTGTACCGGTATCGCCACCGCCGTGGCCGCGATCATCGCGGTGAGGATGGTGACGCCGGCGGTTTCGAAGATCATCATCGAGCGCCCGAGCAGCTCCATGCCCAGCGCCCGCGTCTGCATCGCCGCGTCCGGTGCCTGGGCCGTGACCGGACCCCAGTCGGCCAGCAGCGCGACCGCGACAGCGGTACCGCCGGCGAGTACCCCGGCGCCAAGCGAGAAGCGTTTCTGGTGGGTCATGTCCATGCCGCCGAGCCCGCCTGGATCCATCATGAACATCACCATGAAAATGGCCATGATGCTCATCTCGGTGGCCATCATCATGATCTGCAGCACGCCAAGAAACTCGGTCTGCAGAGCCAGGAACATGCAACCGACGGCCGTCTGCGAAAACAGCAGTGCCAACGCCGAACGCACCATCGACGCCGTGCTGAAAACGGCCACGCCGAAGCCGATCGCGGCCAGACCGAAAACAGCGACAAAAAAGGCCTGTGCAAACATTAGGGCACCACCAGAACCAGCAAGCCGACGACGAAGATATTGAGCAGCGCCAGGGGAATCCCCAGCTTCCAGCACCAGCCCAGCAAGTCCGCCTCGCGAATGCGCGGAAGATGATGGCCAGCCAGCAACATCGAGCTGGACACCGTCAGGGTCTTGACCAGGCTCCAGGCCCAGGGCGGCAGCAGCGGCCCGTGCCAGCCGCCGAGGTAGAATACCGTGGTCGCCGAAGCCAGCGTGATCACGAGCACCAGGCGCGCCAGCCGCAACACCGCCAGCCGCGCGCCCGTATATTCGGCTTCCACGCCTCCGGCCAGCTCCCCCGCGGCGGTCGGCAGGTCGAACGGCGACCGAAACGCCAGCGCCGTCGCGGCGATGAAAAACAGGACGAAACCGAGCGGTTGGTAGACGATGTTCCACAAGCCGGCCTGGGAGGTGACGATGGCGCTGTTCAGCAGTGACTCGGCGCGCATGGCCGCCGCCGTGATGGGCATCACGATAAGCATGGAATAGGCAATGAGCTGGCCAAGGAATCGCCAGCCACCGATCATGGCGTAGGCGCCATTCGGGCCCCAACCGCCCATGATCAGCGCGACCAGCACATAGGCAAGCGCCGCGTTGATAAACAGGGCACCGGTGGCCAGATCCGCGATCACCAGAGTTGGTGCCAGCGGCAGAACCGCCGCGCCAAGCACCGCGACAATCAGGAGCAGTACCGGCGCAGCCTCGAAAAAGACCCGGTCCGGCGTGCGCGGTACGATGGATTCACGACCGAGGTGCGCCAGGCCGCTGAGCAGAGGCGCGGCCGGACGCAGGTGGCCCGTTGTCGTCCAGCCCTCGACCACGGCGAGCACCCAGACGCTGCCAAGCAACGCAAGCAACACGACGGCGAAGTTCAAGAGATCACCTCCCAGGGCGACAGATCCAGTGATCCGACCGCCACCAGCGCGTCGCCCAGCTCCCGGCCCTCGACAAGCTTTGCGACCAAGCCGATATGGTGACTACAGGCGGTGTCCAGCGTGTATGATTTTATCCGGCCGTGTTCCAGTTTCAGACTCAGTTGAGCCAGGCCGCGCGGGGTTTCCACAGTTGCCTCACCAACGCCGGAGACATGACCAATGTTTCGCAGGACCGGCAGCTCCGGCTCCCCGGTCGTCTTGATGACATCGAGGCTCGCCGTGATTTCGGCCAGGCGTTGCCACAGGCGCGTCCAGGCATCTCCGGCTTCATCAGCAGCAAGCGCCACGGGCCCACGCAGCCCAGAAGAACCCGCTGGCAGTACGCCGGTGCCCTTCAATCGCGCCTTGAGCAAAGGCGTTCGCCCGAGACGGGTAGCCAGTGCCTGCAGCGCCGGCCCCAGCTCAATAAGCTGTGGCTGACTGGCGTGCCGGATGTCCAGATGCAGGGCCGACGCACGATGCGTCAGCCAGGCGAAGCCGAGCTGACGCCCCAACTGGGCCAGCCATCCCAGATGACTGGCGATGCGCTCACGCTCAAGGGCGCTGGCGCGGGCCCGGGCGGTCGCCGGATCGTCCTCCAGACCGGTCGCCCGCTCGATTGCCAGGCAGGCCAACAGGCGGTAGCTCACGGGCGCCAGCGGCATTGCCGACGCCAGATGCTCGACAAAGGTGCCGGCATCCACCTCGTCACCTTCGGTGGCCATGCCCACCAGGGACGTGGCTTGCCCTTCAGTCACTCCGTCACCGTCGAGCGTCAGCGTCAACTTTAGTCCGCCAGGCAGGCCGGGGAAAACCGGACCGAACGGCACCTCAATCCAGTCCATCGCCAGCCCGTCGGCGCTGCGGGGCAGATCCCTGGTCACTTCAACCATGGACATGAACCCCATGGCACCATGATCGTGACCCGCATGGTCGTGACCGGAATGATCATGTTCCGAGTGCCCGTGGGCTCCACAGCGGTGGTGTTCGTGATCATGGCTGTGATGATGATCGTGCGCGTGGTGCTCATCGCCGTGATGATGTTCGTGACCATGGTGGTGCTCATGATCATGGTGATGGCCGTGCTCTGCGGTCGTTTCCCCGGCGCACTCGTCTTTTCCGGCCTCGCGGGCGACCAGGTCCATGCCACACTTGGGGCAACTGCCCGGCTCGTCCTGGACGACTTCCGGATGCATGGGGCAGACATACTCGATCCTGGCGTGCAGGACAGAGGCGTCGAAATCCTCGGGTGAGGTGGCAAAAGCGCCTTCGGCCAGTGCACGCCTCAGCCATTCAGTCGCGTCGGTCAGCGCCTCTTGCGAAAGACCTGCCGACACATCAGCGCTCGGTAAGGAGGACGGTGTCTGGCCGCCCAGCAGGAGGATGGCGCGCGGCCGGGGCATCTGCGCGTAGAGCACCGTCACGGCCTCGCTCATTTTCTCTGAAAGCTCTCCGATAATCAGGAGCACACCTGCATCGCGAGGTGTCGCGGTGATGCGCATGCCTGTCGCCATCACATCCAGACCGTGCGCCAAGGCGACGTCCGGCCCCGGGACGATCAGACAGCTCAGGTTGTGCGCGAGAGCCCGGGAGATCCACTTCTGCAGTATTGCAAACCGCTTCTGTCGCTGTCGTGCGCCCGTGCTAGTCATTACCGGATCAGAAGTCATTGCCGCCTCAGAGCCCCCTGGCTCCATCCATAGAGCAGGCCGAGGAAGAGAATGGCCAGAAACACGCCCATATCAAGCAGGGCAACCAGCCCTACTTCCTTGTACACGACTGCCCACGGGTACATGAATGCCATCTCCATATCAAAGGCCAGAAACAGCAATGCATAACCGTAATAGCGTGCGTGATAACGGCCCCACACCGGATCCCGCGACAGCACACCGGAGCTCGCCGGCACATCCTTACCCGGCTCCCGGCGTGTCGGTCCCAACGCGCGGGCAAGGCCGTACAGGCCCAGGACGACACCACCGGTGCCGATCACCAGGCCCAGCAGCAGACCGTATTGCTCCAATGCGCTCATCATGCCTTCTCCAATTCGAGCAGCCATGGGCTTCCAAGGCGCTGGATCAGGGAAAATTTCCGCTGCCAGGCGCCTTGGCTATAGCCAAAACTATACGAGCCGCGAATAGCGCCGCAAGACCATAGCATGGCGTGCAAGTGATTGCCACCGATATTCGTTACTCGGAACCCCGGTGATCTGTGCGGTCCTGCGAGGCGTCCGCAAGCCGTCGCCACTGCCCCCAGCGGGGCATGAACATGGGTACTTGCCGTCGATAGGTCCGATAAACGTCGCCGAACCGGGCGATCATCTGTTCTTCCTCACGGTACGCCAGCCAGGTGTAGACGAGCACGATCACCGGAAACAGCCCGACCGAGAACAGCGTTGGCCAGTGCACCACGCCCTCGCCGAACAGGGCAATGAACAAACCGGTGTACTGGGGATGCCTCACATAGGCATAAAGACCGTCGGTGACCAGTCTGTCCTCATTGCGTGCCCGGTATACCTGACGCCATCCCTGGATGAACAGACCGATGCCGATGAATGCGATTGCATAGCCAAGCAGCATCGAGATGAGCATGCCGGTCTCGCCCAGTCCGACCAGCGTCGACCACAAGCTGGCGCTGACGTACTCGCTGTCGAGGCCGAAGAAACGCACAAGGAGATAAATGGTGAGCGGAAAGCCGTACATCTCCGCGTACAATGCGATGATGAACGCCTGGACCACCCCGGCGCCCGCCCACTCGCGCCAGTTCTTTGGCGCGAAGTAGCGATAGAAAAACCACGACACCAGCACGATGAAGATCAGCGCGATACCCCATGCCCCGGCATGATTGAACGACTCGTTCATGACTCAATCTCCCTGTCCCTGCGGACCGTTGGCGGCACAGGCCCGTGTTCGAAGGGTGGGATGCATCCGTGTGCCGCGTATCGAAGACGGCTGCCGCTAATGCGATGCGACGGGCCGTCTCGTGCCCGGCTCATGAGTGTCATCCCGGCTTCTTTCCATGCTGGTGGCCGTGCCAAAGATATTTCTGTGGTTCGGCCTCGAACGCCTCCCGACAGCCCGTCGAGCAGAAATAATAGTTCTTGCCCGCGTAAGTCAACAGGTCGATCGCGCTTCTGTGACTGACCTCCATGCCACAGACCGGATCCTTGTGCACAAATACTTTTTGTTTCCGTTTCATGACGAATCCTTGAAGGTTCAGAGCCCGCCCGGACCTTGCTCTGTCGGAGATTCTGTCAAAACTCCAGCGAGTCTGGACCAGACTACCGCGGGTATGGCCCAATCGTGGCAAAGTGTTCCCGAGTGTGGAGTAAGCTCTTCTGCATTGATCGCTCGGCGGACGCGCAGCACGCGGTGAAAACGGTTTGCCCTGTCCGTTCTGGTTGTAACGTTTGTCATGCGATCTATGGACACAGCCAGCAGTTGCACTACGTATGCGGCTCACGGCCGTGCCGGCACCAGACGCAAGCGCATTCGACGTGATCGCAGCTCGCATCCCTGCGTTGACTCCGGAAACGCCAGCGCGCCAACGGGGCCAGCAGGGATTTGAAAGCGGAAGGCCGGTAGAAGCGGTGCAATAATTCGCGCGCATCGGCGCGCTTTTCCTGGCGTCGCAACCACCAGCGATAACCGCGGTTGCTCAACAAGCCGTACAGGGCGCGGTTAACCACCGCCGCCGTCAATAGCCCGCCCAGTGCCTGTCGCCTCATTCTGTCGTAGTCGCTGCCTTGCAGCAGACTGCGCGCGGCCAGCACCCCGGAGGTGATGGCCGCGCGCATTCCGAAACCCCACAAGGTGTCCTGGAAGCCGGCCTGCTCGCCGACCACGGGATGCACTCCGGAGCGCGCCGTGTCGGGGATGCGGAAATTGCCCACTCCGCCATGCGGACCCGGATTGATCATCTCCAGCCCGACCAGGCGCTCAAACGCCGCAACGGTGCGCTCCACATATAGGGCTTCGTGCTTGAAGCCGGTGAACATGCAGCTCTTGACCGTCCCCTTGCCGCCCATGACCAGCAGGTAGGCGTACCTTGCGGCGCGAGATCGTTGTCGCAGATCGCCCAGAAGCCATCCCGCATGGGCGTATCGAAGTGGTAACCGACGGCGATGGCGTCGGCGGCCTTCGGGCCGGTGGCCAGGATGGCGGGGCCGCGCGCGTGCCGCAGCCTACTGTTGAAGCGCACTTCCACGCCCAGTTCCCTGGCCTGGCGCAGCAACGCTGTATCCAGCGTATCCGGTCCGGCACCGCGCTCCACCATGTAGAACAGCGGCGCATGGCTGTGGATCGCATAGGGCAAACCCCAGCCGTCGAAGGCGGTGCCCTGGCGGCAGGGGAGCCGTTTGAAGTCGGTGGCAATCCCGAGATCCCGCAACGCGTCCAGTGCATCCTGCCGGGTCGTCCAATTCTCCAGTCTCTGAAGGTCTCGTTTGAAGCGGTAGCCCACCCGGACTTGCGCTTCATGCACGACCACCGGGCGTCCCGCGCGCGCCAGGGTGATGGCGGCAGCCAGACCCGCGGGCCCCGCTCCGGCAATCTCGATAACCTGGTCGCCATTGATGAGGCTCATATCGGCAGGCCCCGGTGACAGTTTCCATGCCCCGAATCCGACCCACGCGCGCCCGCAACTTGATCATCATAGGCCGTCACGGTTGCCGATGGAGTGCGGGCAAGTGGCCTCGGATTGGTCGCAGTGGCGGTGAACAATCCCCAGAGCCAGCTGATCTTGTACCGCTCCAGGTGGATTCGCTCGAAACCGTGGCGTTTCAGCAGACTTGTGACCTCGGATGATCCGTACATGTGGTAGTGGGCCGGGCTGAACCGCCGAAGGTAGCGGTTGAGCAACTTGCAGCTCAGGTAATCCCGGCACCAGTCGGTGATGACCAGCTTTCCGCCCGGCTTCAGTACGCGCCGCATTTCCTGCAACGCGAGATCAGGCCCCCGGACAAAGTGAAACACGCTGGTGGAAACCAGGAGATCGACCGTGGCGCCGGCAAGAGGCAGGCTCTCGGCCGCGGCCCGGTGCAGTGCGACCGCCCCGGGCAGCCTGCGGCGTGCCACGGCCAGCATTTCACCGGACAGGTCGGTACCAATGTAGGTCCCGCGCGGTTGCCGCCTGGCCAGCAACTCCAGCAGCGCGCCGGTGCCGCAGCCCACATCGAGGACATAGTGTCCCGCAGCTACCTCCAGTCGCTTCAGGGTCTCGTGGACGGAAGCATCGATGTAACGCCACCAGCGTCGATCGTAGCGGCTGGCAAGACTTCCATATTCCTGCTCCAGCGACTTGTAGCCCTGGTTGCGCAAAACAGCGGCCTGGCGGCTATTCGATTGCGGTCTCGGATTCCATGTCCATGTGCGCTTTCATCTGCTCCATCATGCCCTCCATCATCTGCATATGCTCCTGCATCATCTTCCTGTGCATTTCCGGACTCATGTCGTTCATTTTGCGGGGACTGTCGTCGTCACCCATCATCTTGCACATCGAGCCCATGGCCTCATGCATTTGCTGCTTGTGCTCTTGCATGAGCCGTTCGCGTTCGGCCGGATCGTCGGTGTTGCGGATGCGCTCCATGGTCTGCTTCATCTGCTCCATGTGTTCGTGCATCCCGGCGCCGTTTCCGCTCATGCCGCCGTGCGCGTGGGCCTCCGCATGCTTCTCGTGTCGGGCCGGATCCTGTGTGTCGTCGGCATGCACGAACGCCAGCGGTACCATCAGCATGGTGCTGATTATCAGGGTTGCTTGTATCAGTCTTTTCATAGCGACTCTCCTGTTTTGTGTGAGTGTTGCGTAGTGGTGAGGCCGGATTTCGGCCTCTCTGGCTCTCGGTCATTATCGGATGACCGAATTTCCTTGACCGTCCCCTCGGGCAGTGCTCGGGGTTTGGGAATGAATCTTGGCGTGTTTGCCGCATAAATCTTCCACAACTCACCGAATTGGCGCTCCATTTCGCGTTCCTCACCGATTGCCAGACGCGCGTATATCCAGACCAGCACCGGAAACATGGCCAGCGTAAGCAAGGTTGGCCACTGCAGCAGGAAGCCGAACATCACGAGCACGAAGCCGGCGTATTGCGGATGGCGCACCGCATGAAAACGTGCAGCAACGGACAGGCGAGCAGGATCAGCCACGGGAGGGCGCCGAGCAGATGCAGCCTGTGCTCCTCCCAGAGCAGGAAAATCATTGCGACCAGTCCAATTGTGACGACCGGCCAGAAGTGTATCCACCCGGGCAACGAATTTGGAAATGGTTCGTTAAGGTTCATCGCAAGATCTTCGTTCTGCCCAGCACATGTCGCACACTGGATCGCCGCGCGACAGCGTCTGTGATCGGCGGTAATGACCGCGCACCCCGTCGCCGGCAATGACATCGGCGCCGGGCCAGTCGTAAAGATACCAGCTTTCCCGGAAGGCCTCCAGCGCATCGGGGTCGTTGGTCTCGGCACTGAGGCGCCGGATATACGATTGCGGTGGACAATTTCTGAAATGAGTCAGTATCTTGTCGTCCTCTGCCCGTGTCTCCACCTCGTACCCGGGTGCGCCCGGCGCATTGAACGGAAACCGCAAAAGCAATTGAATCGTCCACCGAATGCGCTTGCCGGAGTCACGAGTCACCAGTTGAAACGGCAGCGATGCCACCAACAGCATCCGACGGTAAATGTGCCATCCCGCATCCGAAAACGCAGCACGCGCATCGGCTGGATCAATATTCGAGTACCGCATAACGCGGTCGCAAGCCGCAGTGTAGACGGCGAATTCCACCATCAGCCGATTCCCGAACGACGGCAGGCGATCAAACTCCGCGTATGGACGGATCGCCTCCGCTTCCGGCTCAAGCTTCTCCGGCAATCCACGAATATCCGGGCCCAACAGGCGGACAGTTTCTCCCTGCCGATCCGTAACGGGACGATTCCGTAGAATGCGCTGCATTGACCGGCTGACGGTGAAACGCATGACGCGTCGCATCCAACGCACCTTTACGGTTTCCAATTTCATATTCATATAGTTACGCTCCTCAATCTCGACGCATTGCCGATCACGGATACGGAACTGAACGACATTGCCGCGGCGGCGATGATCGGGGAGAGCAGAATGCCGAAGAACGGATACAGCACGCCGGCGGCTACCGGTATGCCCAGGCTGTTGTAGACAAAGGCGAAGAACAGGTTCTGCTTGATGTTGTGCATGGTTGCGCGGCTGAGCTTGCGCGCCCGGACGATCCCACGCAGATCCCCTTTGACGAGAGTGATCCCGGCGCTTTCCATCGCCACGTCGGTGCCGGTGCCCATGGCGATGCCGACCTGCGCCCGGGCCAGTGCCGGCGCATCATTGATGCCGTCACCAGCCATGGCCACGAATCCGTCGGTAAATTGCAGCGACCGGATCTTCTCCGCCTTTTCATCCGGAAGCACCCCGGCAAAGACGTCGTCGATGCCCAGCCTGGAAGCCACGGCGCGCGCCGTGGTCTCGCTGTCGCCGGTAAGCATGACGATCCGGATGCCCTCGTCGTGCAGCGCCTTGATGGCCTCCACGGTTGTGTCCTTGACCGGATCGGCGACCGCGACCAGCCCGGCCGGTTTACCGTCGACGGCAATGAACATTGCGGTCCGGCCCTCGGCGCGCAGCGCCTCGGCCTGTTCGGCCAGCGCCTCGGCCGGCACACCCAGGGCATCCATCAAAGCCTGGTTGCCCAGCGCCACCTTCCGGTCGCCGATTCGGCCCGTGACGCCTTTTCCGGTCACGGATTCGAAGTCGGTGTAGCGCTCCAGTTCGACACCGCGTTCCTCGGCGCCCTGGACGATGGCCGCGGCCAGCGGGTGCTCGCTGCCTCGCTCGATCGAGGCGGCCAGTCCGAGCACCTGCCGCTCATCGAAGCCCTCGGCCGTCACGACCTCCTGGAGCTGCGGGCGTCCTTCGGTCAGCGTGCCGGTTTTGTCGACCACGAGGGTGTTGACCCGGCGAAGTGTCTGGATGGCCTCGGCGTTCTTGAACAGTACGCCCATCGATGCACCCTTGCCGCTTGCGACCATGATCGACATCGGTGTTGCCAGCCCGAGCGCGCACGGGCAGGCGATGATCAGAACCGCCACGGCGTTGATGAGCGCATAAGCCATGGCCGGTTGCGGCCCCCAGATGGCCCAGACGATGAACGTGATGATGGCGACCACCACGACGGCCGGAACAAAGTACCCGGCGACAACGTCGACCAGGTTCTGGATGGGCGCACGGCTGCGGCTGGCCTCGGCGACCATCTGCACGATCTGCGCAAGCAGCGTATCGCTGCCGACGCGTTCGGCCTCGATCACCAGCGAGCCGGTGCCGTTGACGGTGGCGCCGATGACCTTGTCGCCTGCCCCTTTTTCGACCGGAATCGGCTCGCCGGTGAGCATGGATTCGTCCACGGACGACCGGCCTTCGACAACGCGGCCGTCAACCGGGACCTTCTCACCCGGCCGTACCCGCAGCCGGTCGCCAAGGTGGATATCCTCAAGCGGCACATCTTCCTCCGTGCCACCCGGGTTGACGCGCCGGGCGGTTTTGGGTGCCAGCCCCAGCAGTGCCTTGATGGCCGCGTTGGTCGAGCTGCGGGCCTTGAGCTCCATCACCTGCCCCAGCAGGATCAGCGTGACAATGACCGCCGCGGCCTCGAAATACACGCCGACCTCGCCGCTGTCGCCCCGGAAGGAATCGGGGAAGATCTCCGGAAAGATGGCTGCGATTATGCTGTAGACGTACGCCACTCCAACGCCGAGCCCGATCAGCGTGAACATGTTCAGGTTGCGCGTGACCACAGAGCGCCATCCACGAACGAAAAAGGGCCAACCGCTCCAGAGCACGACAGGGGTTGCGAATATCAACTCCAGCCAGATGCCGATCCGGCGGGGTACCAACGCTTCCATATCCACCCCCGGAATGTATTTGCCCATGGCAAGGATCAGTACCGGGACGCTGAGCACAGCCGCGACCTGGAAGCGCCGCCGCATGTCGCGCAATTCGGATTGGTCATCATCTTCCAGGCTGACCGTTTCGGGCTCCAGGCCCATGCCGCACAGCGGACAGGAACCCGGCTCGACCGAGCGTACCTGCGGGTGCATGGGACAGGTATAGACCGTGCCGGTGTAGTCTTGGGGAACCGTGTCGAATTTCCGATAATCGGCTTCCGTCAGCGTCATATGCTGGCTGTCGTGACGGCAATGCTCGTGTTCATGACTCATTTCAAAATTCCTGCGTTGCTTTCCGAACGCATCAAATCGGGGAGTCCACGATCAATCCCTGCGCCGACGACCGCTGGTTATATCGATGGCCTCGGCGCCTGATTCGTCCAGGCATTCCTGCTCGACCTGAAGGGTGGCAAAGAAGAAGCCGTAGTCGGATTTCAACATGCGGTAGGCGGCTTTCAATACCGCGTTCGCGTCGGCCCCGTCCCGGGCGCGAAGGTGCGCGGAGAATACGTAACGGCCGCTGGTCAACGCCCAGGCATGGACATGGTGGGCATTTGCAACGCCTTCGATATCCTCCAGTGCCCGAGCAGTTTCTGAAAGATCGACATCATCCGGGGTGCCTTCCATCAACAGATGCATCGATTCCCGGAGAATGACCCAACTGGCCCAAAGCAGGACGACCCCGAAAGCGATACCCAGGATCGGGTCGATCAGCAGGAAACCGGTAAACTTGATCACGATCGCCGCGACGATGATCAGCAGGCTTCCGACGAAGGTCTGGATGATGTGCCAGAGCGCCCCTTTCACGTTCAGGTCGCTGCGGCTTTGCTTCCAGATCAGACCCAGCGAAATGAACTCGGTGATCAGGCCGCCGGCGGCGGCGACCAGCATCGGTGTGGTCGGCAGATCGATCGGAGCGGCCAGGCGCATGGCGCCCATGACGATCACGACCAGCGCCATGCCCAGCAGAAACCCGCCGTTGACCAGCGCGCCGATGATCTCGGCGCGGTACCAGCCGAAACTGCGATCCTCGTCGGCTGGCCGCTTGGCCAGGCGTGCGGCGACGATCGCGACGAGCACGCCGCCTACCGCCGAGAAGGTATGGAAGGCGTCGGAGATGACGGCGATCGACCCGGTCCACAGGCCGATCGCCATTTCGATGATGAAATAGACGCCGGTCAGCCAGGCCGAAATCGCCATGCCCCATCCGCTGGACGGCAGATGGCCGGCATGTCCGCCCGACGCGTGCCCCGGTTTCGATTGCGCGTGATGATTCATGTTGCGGGTCTCGAAGGGTTTCCAATCACGAACTTGAGACGCGATCGGTCCTGGCAAACCAGCGATAGAGCGGAACGAACACGAGCGCGACATACCAGCCGTAGGCGTAGCTCTCGATCGCGCCGAGCAAGAATGCGGGCAAGGTCAGCCACTCGAAACCGGGCAGCAGCGGGGCCCAGGCGGTCCACATCTGCAGGCTTTCGGGTACCAGCAATCCGAAACCGATGCAGAGAATGTAGGAAATCAGGAACAGTCCGCCGAGCGCGTTTGCGAGCGGCGGGATCCTCGGACAAGAGACATTGATTGAAGACGCTTGCATTTTCGATTCCTCCTCCGAATATGGGGAGTGCCGCCCGCAGCGCACTCGGTTGCGATGCGGCAGCGGGCGGCGATTGTGAGCACCCTCACATGGTCATTTCCTGCACAGCCATGGTCGGGCGCCTGATTGTGGAAGGGCCCGCCCTATCGGCGTTCAAACTCGACAATATCGTCTTTCATGAGACTGCCTTCCACGATGTCGACCGCGGCGAAATGCTCATTGAAAGTTCTGTCGACACGAACCTTGCCGACCCATTCGTGTGCCCAGCCGGACTCGCCTTCTTCAACGACATTCGTGTTGAATTCGCCACGATAGGCATCGAGCAGCTGGCCCGCCTCGGCAACCCCGGACTCGCCGGTGCATACAACGGCCCGCCCTTCGGCGGTCTCCATGACCTGGCCGGCCATGAAATGCCGGTGGTAGAAGGGACTATTGGCGCATCCGGCCGCAAAAAGAACAACCGAGATCGCCACCATGTTTCGCAAGGATTGAGTGCTCATTACGCACCTCCTGTCAGCTTTGCTTATTAATCGCCCGGAGCCCGGGCAAGGCCCGGCCCCGAACGAATCACACTCATGAATCACTCATGAGTCCTCGTGAGCCCGAAGTGAGCCACGCTCACGAATTCGGATCACGTCCTCGATCCGCTCGATTGCGACCACACCGTCACCCGGCTGGCCGGTATGCGCGGCGTCGACGATCGTATCGGCCACGGCCTGGCTGCGAGTCGTGAAGACCTCGATCTTGACGAACGGTTTCATCCAGTCGGCGGTGAAGAAGTTCTTGTAATCACCGTAGCCCTTGACTGGAGTCACCGTGATGCCGCGGACATTTGCGCGCTGGAGGTTCTCTTCCACCGCTTCGAGACGGCTCGAACGAACGATCGCGATGACCTTGTAAAACATGTCATCCTCCGGCAGCCTATTTCGGCTGCGTGTCGTAATGGTTGAAAACACTGGTTTGTCCGGACTTGTCGAAGGCCACTACGTCAAAGGCCTGGCGCTGTTCGCCGTATTCCATGCCCGGCGAGCCCAACGGCATGCCGGGCACCGCAATGCCGGCCACGTCCGGTTTTTCGGCCAGCAGGCGTTGCACGTCGGAAGCGGGTACGTGGCCCTCGATGGCATAGCCACCAACCACGGCCGTGTGACACGACTGCAGCGACCCGGGAATATTGAAGCGCTGCTTGACCGAACGCAAATCATCGCCAGTCTCGGAGCGGATTGCAAACCCGGCCTCACGCATATGCGCCATCCATTTGCCGCAACAGCCGCAGCTGGAGTCGTGGTAGACGACCATTTCCGGTAAGGACTCCGACTCGCCGTTGGCGAACGTTTCGGCGACGGCGCCCGGTGTAAATGACGAGGCAACGAGAAGCAAGGTTGCAAACAGGGGAATCGATGTTTTCATGATGAAGCCTCCTTTGAAAGGCTGGTGAGTTTCCACAGGGAGTAGATCACCGGCACGACCAGCAGCGTCAGTACCGTGACGCTGACCATGCCACCGACCATCGGTGTGGCAATTCGGCGCATGACTTCCGAGCCGGTGCCCGATCCAAGCATGATGGGAAGCAGCCCGGCGATGATGACCGAAACCGTCATGATGATCGGCCGCACACGCAACAGGGCGCCGTCGGTCACGGCCTGGACGATGTCCGAGCGATCGAGCGAACGACTTTCTTGCATGACCAGGGCGCGGCGCCGGGTCATGGCGTGGTCGAGATAGACGATCATCAGCACGCCGATCTCGACCGCCACGCCGGCCAGTGCGATGAACCCGGCGCCGACCGCGATCGACTGGTTGTAGCCCAGCAAGTAGAGCAGCCAGTAGCCGCCCACCAGCGACAACGGCAGCGTACCCATGATGATCGCCACCGAGATCAGGTTGCGGAAATTGATGAACAGCAACAGCACGATGATCGCGACCGCGGCGGGCACGACAAGCTGAAGTTTGGCCGCGGCGCGTTCCATGTTTTCGTACTGACCCGACCAGCCCAGCGAATACCCGGCCGGCAGTTCGACGTTCTCGGCGACTGCTTGCTTCGCCCTTCGGACGTAGCCGCCGAGGTCGGAATCGGAAACATCGACGTAGATCCAGCCGTTGAGGCGTGCGTTCTCGGTTCGGATGACGCCGGGGCCGCCTTCGACATCGACCTTGGCGACCGCCGACAGGGATATTTGCTCGCCGCCCGGGGTGACGATGGCGAGCTGGCGCAGCTCGGTCAGGGAACTGCGCAGGTCGCGCGGATAGCGGAGGTTGATCGGGTAACGTTCCAGCCCCTCGACGCTCTGCCCCACGGTCATCCCGCCGATCGCCGAGCGCACGATATCATGTACATCGGCAATGTTAAGGCCGAAACGTGCTGCTGCCAGGCGATCCACGTCGACGATCACATAACGGCCTCCGGTGACCCGTTCGGAGTAGACCGATGCCGTGCCCGGGACTCTTTTGAGAGTCCGCTCGATTCGCTCCCCGACATCCGAGATAACGTCCAGATCCGGCCCGGCGACCTTGATGCCGACCGGCGTCTTGATGCCGGTGGCAAGCATGTCGATCCGGTTCTTGATCGGCATGATCCAGGTATTGGTCAGGCTGGGTACCTGCACCAGGGCGTCGAGCTCGGCCTTGAGCTTCTCCATGGTCATGCCCTCGCGCCACTGGTCGCGCGGCTTGAGCCGGATGGTGGTCTCGACCATGGTCAGCGGCGCCGGGTCGGTGGCGCTATCGGCCCGCCCTGCCTTGGCGTAGGCGGTCTCGACTTCCGGCACGGTCATGATCAGCCGGTTGGTCTGGCCCAGGATCTCGGCCATCTTGCCGGCCGAGGCAGCCGGAAACGCGCTGGGCATGTATAGAAGATCGCCCTCGTCGAGTTCGGGCATGAATTCACTGCCGAGCCGCGAATACGGCACCCAGGTAGTCGCCAGCACCGCGAGTGTTGCAAGTATCGTCAGTTTCGGGAATTTCAGCACCAGGGCAAGGACCGGCCGGTACGCCGCGATCAGCACTCGATTGATCGGGTTCTTGTGCTCCGGCGTGATATGCCCGCGGATCAGGTAACCCATCAAGACTGGCACCAGCGTGATGCCGATACCGGCGGCTGCGGCCATGGCGTAGGTCTTGGTAAAGGCCAGCGGCTTGAACAGCCGGCCCTCCTGGGCCTCCAGCGCGAAGATCGGAACAAAGCTCAGCGCAATGATCAGCAGCGAGAAAAACAGCGCCGGGCCGACCTCGCTTGCCGCGTCAGCGACGATACGCCAGCGGGTGTTCTCGTCGAGATCGTCACCGGCTTTCTCGAGGTGCTTGTGATAGTTCTCGATCATGACGATGGTTGCGTCGACCATCGCGCCGATCGCGATCGCGATGCCGCCCAGCGACATGATGTTGGCGTTGATGCCTTGCGCATGCATGACGATGAAACTGGCCAGAATGCCCAGCGGCAGGCTCAGGATCACGACCAGCGACGAACGGAAGTGGAACAGGAACAGCAGGCAGACCAGTGCGACGATGATGAATTCCTCGACCAGCTTCTCCTTGAGCGTATCCACGGCGCGCTCGATAAGCGAGGAGCGGTCATAGGTCTCGACGATCTCGACGCCCTCCGGCAGGCTTTCCTTGAGTTCCTCCAGCCGCTGCTTGACCCGTTCGATGGTGGCCAGCGCGTTCTCGCCGAAGCGCATCACGATCACGCCGCCGACCGCCTCGCCCTCGCCGTTGAGTTCGCCGATGCCGCGCCTGAGTTCCGGCCCGTAGCGGACCCGTGCGACATCGCGGATCAGCACCGGCACGCCCTCGGCGGTGGTCTTCAGCGGGATGTTCTCGAGATCGTCCAGCGAGTCCACGTAACCGGTGGCGCGGATCATGTATTCGGCCTCGGCCATTTCGATGACACGGCCACCGCTTTCCATGTTGCCGCGCCGGATCGCGTCGCGCACCCGGGTCAGCGGAATGTCATAAGCGCGCAGCCTGTCCGGGTCGACGACGACCTGGTACTGGCGCACCATGCCGCCGATTGAAGCGACTTCGGAAACGCCTTCAACGGTCTGAAGTTCGAATTTCAGGAACCAGTCCTGCAGTGATCGCAGGTCGCCCAGATCGTGCTTGCCTGTGCGGTCGACCAGTGCGTACTGATAGACCCAGCCGACGCCAGTCGCGTCAGGCCCCAGCGCGGTGCGGACGCCTTCGGGCAGGGTCGGCGCCACCTGGCTCAGGTACTCCAGCACCCGCGAGCGGGCCCAGTACAGGTCGGTGCCATCCTCGAAGATGATATAGACGAACGAGTCGTTGAAGAACGAATAGCCGCGCACCGTCACGGCACCCGGTACTGCCAGCATGGCCGTGGTCAGCGGGTAGGTGACCTGGTCCTCGACCACCTGCGGCGCCTGGCCGGGATAGCTCGATTTGACGATCACCTGCACGTCGGACAGGTCGGGGATCGCATCCAGCGGGGTGCGCAGCATCGAGATCACGCCCCAGCCGGCGATGAGCGCGGCCAGCATCAGCACCAGGAACCGGTTGGCGATGGACCAGCGGATCAGTTTCTCGATCATGCGTCGTCTCCGCCGGCCGGATCAGTCGCCGCGCCCGGGCGCGAGCCATAGTTGGGGTCCATCGCATGCCCGCCGGGATGGTCTTCGTCCGTTGCCTGACCGGATGGATCCGTCGCGCCCATGTCGTGACCGGAATGGTCTGTCTCTTTCCTGCCGTCGTCCGGTGGGGCGGACGCCTCGCCGGTGCCGTGTTGAATTTCGTGCGCTTCGGGCGTGAGGCCCGCATCGGGGCCCTCGCTGATCATGCGCAGCAAGGACGCATCCATGCTGGCTTCCGAGTCAAGCAGGAACTGGCTGGAAATAACAATCTCCTCGCCTTCGGCGAGCCCCACGAGGATCTCGACGCGCCCCTCGCTTTCCAGCCCGGTGCGCACCTGGGCGGGCCGGAAGTGGCCGTCGCCCAACGCGAGGATCACGCGCTCTTGTCGGCCGGTGCGAATCACCGCCTGGCTGGGGACATGAACGATATCGAAGCGCGGCGCACCGTCGATTGCGACCTTGGCGTACATGTCCGGCTTGAGCGCCAGATCCGGGTTATCGAACGCCAGCCGGACGCGCGCTGTGCGGGTTTCGGCCCGGATCGTCGGATAGACGTAATCAACCTCGCCGGTCCATTCCCGCTCCGGCGCGAACGGCAGTTTCATGCGTGCCGTTTGGCCGGTTTCGACCCAGTCGATCTGATTTTCGAAAATGTCTACGTCGACCCAGACCGTGGACAGGTTGGCCAGGCTCATGATGGTCGTGCCGGGTTGGACGAACATGCCCTGGCGAACGCCAAGGTCGATCACATAACCATTGATGGGGG
>JAVVDX010000011.1:0-44341 GCA_032251475.1 Wenzhouxiangellaceae bacterium
AGTCCATTTCGAAAGGCTGCAGATAAATACCTTTCTCGCGCTCCTCCATTGCAAGATGGAATGGTTCGACGAACAACTGACCTTGCTACCCGGCCTGCGCGATCCATCATCGCTGCTCCATCGCCTCACCGGTCGGCGCGCCGGCAGCGGCCAACTCCCGGTCCACAAAGGCCACGAATTCGGGGTAAAACCATTGCCGGCTCGATTCCCAAAACTTCCGGAGGCCGGGCCTGTTCGCCAGATCGCGGAAATAGCAGGTGCAGCTCTCCGCATCGGCATTCGTGATCATTCCGGCCTGGTAGTCCGCATACCAGTGCTCCCAGTTGGCGAACATTTTGTTTGCGAGCCAGCGGAACCGAATCTGATCGGTCGGACTCAACTCCTGGCGCTCGTCGTCGCTCTTCCACAGTAGCTCGACCACCTCCGAGTTCTCGATGATCAATGTGCTCAGCGCGTGCCAGGCATCCATGTGCGTCTGGTACGTGCCTGAAACGATAGCCTTGGTGCTCAGTCGAATCTGCCGCGCTAGATAGAGCAGCGAGATAACCACGACTGCAGCACCGATTATCTAGGCCACTGCTCCGGCGGCTTCCCAGTTCATGTTTCACTCCTGTAGCGTATCGTTACAAAAATTTCCGGCCATGGCGGAGACGCAGATGACGGGAAAGCAAAGGGCCGGGTCGCAGTCCGCCCGGCTGTTGGAACCATTCAGCGATCCGACGGGGTCATTTTCGGCACGACAAGGATGTCATCGTTCGCCCGGTTGGCCTCGGTCACGGCGCCTTCGAGCACCGCATCCCTGGCGGCCATGGCGTCGCCGAACTTGCCGCTGATATCCGCATGGCGTTGTTTCATGCCCTCGGTCACGCGCGGCATTGCGGCATTCAGCGTCGAATACAGGAATTGCAGTTCGGTAAACAGCCGGTCGGGCCAGTTGAGCACGTCCTGGAAGAACTCGCGCTCGGTGGCGATGTTGCCGTCTTCCCATTCGTCGATGACGTCGATGACGGCCTGCATGGCTTCGGCCTTGTCGGTCTCGCCGTTGTCTTTGAAAATGCCGTGCTTGATCTTCGCCTGCTCGCGGACCTGGCGCAGGCCGATGAGTGTGGCCTGGAACTCGTCGAGCATGGCGTAGGCCGACTTGACCAGACGCTGCTGCTCGGCCATGTGGGCGGGGTCGTACTCCCGGCGCGGGTCGAAGCGGACCGCGAGCCGCTGCTCCACCGTCGTCTCGCCCAGCGTCAGCCGCACGTTGTAGTCGCCGGGGCCGGCCGTGTAGCCGTCGATCTGCTTGTCGTCGCCGGAAGCGATGACGAAGTCGTCGAGCTCATGCTCGATCGGGTCGGCAGCGAAGTCCCAGACCGCGCGATTCAGGCCCTTTTTCGCCGGCAGCGCGTAGGCCGAACCGGAGCTGCCGCCGTCCTCGCCTTTCTCGGCATCGCTTTCCAGCGTCCGGATCACGTTGCCGGCCGAATCCACGATTTCCAGCTTCAAGGTCTGGTCCTCCAGATCGGGGGCTTCGGCGAGCGTGTAGTACAGCAGCGCGCCGATCGGCGGGTTCTTGCCGGCGCCAGCCGGGCGGTTGCCCTCGATGCGGAGTATGTCGGCCGCCGCCGGGGCGTAGAGGTGCGCGTCGACTTCGGTTTGGGCCGCCTGGTACTGCCGAAGCGGCGACAGGTCGTCGAGGATCCAGAACGATCTCCCCTGCGTGGCCGCGACCAGATCGCCGCGGTGAACTCTGAGATCGGTAATCGGCACGACGGGCAGCTCGCCGGCATGCAGCTTCTGCCAGTTGCGGCCGGCGTCGAACGAGACGAACAGGCCCATTTCGGTGCCGGCATACAGCAGCCCCTCGCGTTCCGGGTCCTCGCGCACGACCCGTACCCAGTGGCCTTCGGGGATGCCGTCATCGATACGGTCCCAGCTTCGACCGTAGCTCTCGGTCACGTAGATGATCGGCGTGTGGTCGTTGTACTTGTACTTCGTGAATGCGACATACGCCGTGCCCGGTTCGTGCGGGCTGACCGCAATCGCGTTGACCATGCCCTTACCGGCGCGCCGGGGCGTGACGTTTTCCCAACGCTCGCCGCCGTCGCGCGTGACGTGTACCAGCCCGTCGTCACTGCCGGCCCACAGCGTGCCGGCGTCATGCGGACTTTCGGCGACGTACATGATGGTGTTGTAGTTCTCGCTGACTTCATTGGTGATCGGAAAGCCGCCCTTGCCCTGGTGCTCGGGGTTGTCGCGCGTCAGGTCCGGGCTGATTTCGGCCCACGACCAGCCGCGGTCAGTGGATTTGAGCACCACGTTGCCGGCGTGATAGATCACGCTTGGGTCGTGCCGGGAGACCACGATCGGGGCGTTCCAGTTGAAGCGGTACTTGCGCTCGCGCGGCGGAATGCCGAAGGCCAGTTCGGGATAGGCGCGGATGTCGCGCGCGGTTTCGGTGGCCATGTCGAATTCCTCGATCTGGCCGAGGTAGCAGCCGGCGTAGATGTAGCGCGGGTCTTCGCGGTCGAACGCGATGTGCGCGCTCTCGCAGCCGCCGACGCGCATCCAGTCGTCGCGGCCGATGCCGCCGTCGTCGCCGAACGAGCGGATGGCGACCGTCGAGTTGTCCTGCTGGCCGCCGTAGACGCGGTAGAAGTAATCGTTGTCGACGTTGACACGGTAGAACTGCGCAGTCGGCTGGTTGTACTGGCTCGACCAGGTTTCGCCGCCGTCGAAACTGATCGTCGCACCGCCGTCGTTGGCGCCGATCATGATGTTCGGGTTGGCCGGGTTGATCCACAGGTCGTGGTGGTCGCCGTGGATCGATTTGGCCATTTCCTCGAATGTCTTGCCGCCGTCGAACGAGCGCATGAACGGCGCGTTCTGGACGTAGACGGTGTTCTCGTCGGCCGGGTGGTCGAAGATGTGCATGTAATACCACGATCGGGCCTGCACCTTGCGCGAACCGTTGACATGGGTCCAGCTCTCGCCCCAGTCATCGGAGCGCCACACGCCCCCTTTGTCCTCGGCCTCGATCACGGCCCAGACGCGGCCGGGCTTGGCCGCCGAAGGCGCAATCCCGATCTTGCCCATCAGGTCCGGGAAGTCCTCGGTGCCGATTTCTTCCCAGTTCTCGCCGCCGTCGGTGGACTTCCAGATGCCGGAGCCCTCGCCGCCGGAGCGGATCGCCCACGGCGTGCGCTGCCAGTCCCACATCGCGGCATACAGGATTCTGGGGTTGTTCGGGTCCAGCCGCAGGTCGACCGCGCCGGTGGTGTCGTTGACATACAGCACCTTGTCGAAGGTCCGGCCGCCGTCGGTGGTCTTGTAGACGCCGCGCTGCTCGCCCGCTCCGTAGGCCGCGCCCTGCACGCCGACCCAAAACATCTCCGGATCGTTTGGGTGAATCTGGATCTCGCCGATATGGCGGCTGTTTTCAAGGCCGAGATGCGTCCACGTCCGGCCGCGGTCGATCGAACGGTAGATGCCGTCGCCGTGACTCGCCGCCACGCCTCGAACCGGGGACTCGCCCATGCCGACAACGATCACGTTGATGTCGGAAGGCGCGATCGCGATGTCGCCGACGCTGGCCGTACCGAAGGCCTCGTGATCGACCGGCTCCCAGCTCAGTCCCGCGTCACGCGTGATGAACACGCCCCCGGTGGACCCCATCACGTAGAACCGATTGTCATCCGGATGCCCGGCCACCGTGGTCGCCCGCCCGCCGCGCCACGGCCCGATCAGACGCCATTCCAGCCCGTCCAGCCAGGCTTCGTCGCCGGACGGCGCGGCGTGGCCGGGCGTTGCGAAGAGAATCAGGAAAGCGATCGGTACGCAGATGATGCGTTTCATGGCAGGGCTCCGGAAATAACCTCGCGGCAGTATAACGAGCGAAAAACGCGCTTTCGACCGCGTGTCCGGGCTTCTGCGCTCATCGGCGCTGCACGGCTTTTTCGTAGAGGCCGGGGAACCGGCCGTCCGGATCGCATTCGCGCTTGAGCGCGGCGTAAGCCGAGCGATCGTATTCCGACCAGAACGTGGCTTCGTCATAGGTGCTGCGCGAGTACAGGCTCTTCTTGCCGCCGTGCCTTGCGACGAGGCCTTCGACGCGTGCGTTGTAATGGCCGTCCGGCTGCTCCGAGCGCACCATGTCCCAGAAGCCGAAGTTGATGTACGGCGTGTCGGTGCCCAATTGAAACAGCGAGAAGCGGTCGTCGGGCACGATGAACGGGCAGATCCAGACCGGCCGGATTCCGATCTCGGCTTCGAACTCGGCGAGGAAGGCCGCGGCGCTGGCAATCGGGATGTCGACATCCTGGATCACCGACTCGGTGCGCGGGCGGAAGTGTTGCAATAGGCTCAGCGGCCAGCGCCGGCTGGCGCGCATGATCTTCTGGTAGGTAGTGCTCGACAGCCGCTTGCGGCCGAGCAGCAGCCGCACCGGCTTGAGATGCGCTCCGACGTTCCTGCTGCACCAGAACCAGTCGGTGTCCCAGCGCCACAGGTAGTCGTGGATGGTCAGCCAGTCTTCGCGTTTGTCGCGCAGGCTTTGCCAGTACTGGCGCATCCAGGTATAGTCGCTCGGCCCGGTGCCGGCCGGCAGGGATTCGACGAAATGCGCGCGCGTGAGCACGAACTCGTCCGGGCCGAAGTACACGCCGTCCAAATAGGCGCACGTCGGCCGCGCGCATTCGTCGCCGATCGCGGCGAACAGCGCCTCGGGGTCGCTGTAGCCAGAGTGCTCGAGCCGGACGTAAGGCGTAACCGGGATCAGGCCGACGCGCACCCGAGTCGCGTAGCCGAGGCTGCCGTAGGAATTCGGGAAGCCGAAGAACAACTCGGGGCGCTCTTCGCGCGAACAGGTCAGGACGCGGCCGTCGGCGACGAGCACGTCGAGTTCGTGCACGGTGTCGTGGACCAGCCCGTAGCAGAATGCGCCCGACTCGATGCCCAGCCCGGTCGTCGCCCCGCCGACCGTGATGCTCTTGAGTTCCGGCACGATGGCGGGCGCAAACCCGTGCGGCAATGTCGCATCGACCAGGTCGGCGTAGGTCGTCATGCCCTCGACCTCGGCCACGCCGGCCGCCGGATCGATTTCGATGACGTGGTTGAGCGAGGTCACGTCCAGCTCGGTGCGCTCGACGTCCTCGCGCGGGCGGAACAGGTTGCTGGTGCGCTTGCGCAGGCGCACCGGCCCGGCCGAATCGGCCAGCGCCCCGGCCAGCGCATTGACGCGCGCGCGGTGTGCGGCCCAGGTACCCCTGTTCATCGAACCGGCACGTATCGCGGCACGTCGCCGTGACTGAGCACGAGTTGCCACAGGTTCAGGCCGCGCGCCCGGAACGCCCCGGCGGAACTGTTCAGGTAGTAGCGCCACATCCGGTAGAAACGCTCATCCAGCCCTTCGCTCTCCTTCAGTTCCGGCCATGCGGCAAGGAAGTTGGCCTCCCAGGCCATCAGCGTGCGGTCGTAGTCCGGGCCGAAGTTGTGCCAGTCCTCGAGCACGAGCAGACCTTCCTTGGCCCGCGTGAGCTGCACCGCCGACGGAATCACGCCGCCCGGGAAGATGTATTTGGTGATCCACCGGTCGGCGGTCGTGCGGCTGACGTTGCCGCCGATCGTGTGGACCAGCGCAAGGCCGCCGGGCGTCAAACGCGACTTGACGAGCTCGAAGAAACCGCGGTGGTTCTTCGGCCCGACGTGCTCCATCAGTCCGATGCTCACGACGCGGTCGTAATCGCCCGATTCCTTCGCCGCCTCGCGGTAGTCCTGCTGCCGGATGTCGACGGGAAGCCCCTCGCACAGCCGGCGCGCGTAGTCGACCTGCCGTCGTGAGATGTTGTAGCTGACGACCTCGCAGCCGTGCTCGGCGGCGAGATATCGGGCCAGTTCGCCGAACCCGCCGCCGAGTTCGAGCACGCGCATGCCCGGCTCCAGGTGCAGCTTGCGCGCGATCAGCTCCAGCTTCGCACGCTGGGCCTCGTCGAGCGACTCCAGGCTGCCGTCGGCGCCGTAATAGGCGCAGGTGTATTGCATCGTCGGCCCGAGCATCGCCTGGTAGAGACGATTCGAGAGATCGTAGTGCTGTTCCGCGACCCGCCGCGAGCGCCGGCGGTTTTGCATGTTCCCGAGCCGGCTCAGCAGCACCTGGCCGAGCATCGACAACTTGCGAATCCGGCGGTCGAAACGTGCCCGGAGCACGCGTGCAAAGAACTCGTCGAGCCGCTCGACATCCCACCAGCCGTCCATGTACGCCTCACCAGCACCGACCGTGCCTTCGGCGAGCACGCGCTGGTAGAGCCGCTCGTCGTGGACCTCCAGATCCCACGGCCGCTCGCCGCCGATCTCGACGCCGGCGGCGTGCAGCAACGATTCCACTTTCTGTCTTGCTGACACAATCGCGCTCGCTTTCCGAACCGGGCACAGCCGGGCCTCGATCGCCCCGACTCGTGCCCGTGCCGGACTGGTAGGTTCGGAACAAGATTAAACGCCTTTTTTCGCCGGGGTCAAGGCACATCGATCCGCAACAGCAGCCGCACCTTTCCCGGTCGAACGGGAGGCGAATCAGGCGAGTTCAGGCCCGATAGTCCGGATTCGGATGATCGAACCGGCAGCCGGCGGCCCAGGCCTTGCGGTCGTTGCCGTGCGACGGCAGGCCGCCGGCGTCTTTCAGCATGCGCGCGGTGTGCAGCAGGTTCCAGCTCATGATCGTCGTGTTGCGCTGGGTGAAGTCGTTGTCCGGGCCGCCGGAGCCTTTGTCGGCATATGACGGGCCCGGCCCGGCCTCGCCGATCCAGCCGGCATCGGCCTGCGGCGGGATGGTGTAGCCAAGGTGCTGCAGCGAGTACAGAATGGACATGGCGCAGTGCTTGATGCCGTCCTCGTTGCCGGTGATGATGCAGCCGCCCGTACGCCCGTAGTAGACCGACTGGTTCTTGTCGTTGAGCTTGCCGGACTCGGCGTACAGCCGCTCGACGATGACCCGGCAGACCGACGAGACCTCGCCGAGCCAGATCGGCGTGCCGACGACGAGAATATTGGCGGCCATGACCTTCTCGCACAGCTCCGGCCAGTCGTCGCGGTCGAAGCCGTGCTCGCGCATGTCGGGGTAGACGCCCGGCGGCAGCACGAGGTCGGCCGCGCGCACCATTTCGGTCGAAACGTCGTTGGCCTGCATGATTTCCTGCGACACCTTCATCAACTGCTCGGTGTGCGAGAACTCCCGCGACGGCTTCAGCGTGCAGTTGACGAACAGCGCGTTGAGGTCGGAGAAATCGAAATCGTGGTCGCTGCACAGGGCCTTCTGCTTTTCATTCAGTGTCATCGTTCATTCCCGGTTTGAGTAAGGTTGGTGCGGCGCCGATGTGCGGCGCAAAAATCAATCGCCGGCGTCTTGTTCCCGGCTGCTGATCCGGCCCAGCCGGCGCGCCCACGGGGCTGCGCTCATGCCGTGCGCGATGATGCTCAGCCCGACCGTCAACACGACCGCCGCGAGCATCTCGTCATTGCGGTCGAATCGGGTCTGTTCGAGAATGACCAGCACGAACAGGATCGACGCCAGCCCGCGCGGGCCGAACCAGCCGAGGAACGCGATCTGCTCGCGCTTCAGGCCAAGCCCGGCCAGGCTGGCCGCGATCGGCAGCATGCGCATCACCGTCAGCGCGAACAGCGCGAACAGCACGCAGGCGACCGAGAAGTGCCCGGCCGCGGCCGGCATCAGCATCGCGCCGACGACCAGGAACGTGATCAGCACGAGCATGTGCGCCTCGGAATTCTGGAACTCGAACAGGAAGCGGCAGCGCCGGCCCAGCGCCCGGCCGAACGCCAGGCCGCCCGCGAACGCGGCCAGGAAACCGTTGCCGTGCACCGCCTCGGCCAGCGAAAACGCGCCGATCGCGATCGCCAGCGCGGCGATGCCCTCGGCCCACTCGCTCATCCAGCCGTGCTCGTAGGCGCTTCCGATCCAGCGCCCGCCGAGATGGCCGACCGCGATGCCGGCCGCCGGCCCGAGCACGATCTGCTGGCCGATCAGCATCAGCCAGTGCCCGGCACCACCGGCATCGGTTCCGCCGGCGGCAGCCTGCCCGACCAGCGCGGCGAACAGCAGTACCAGCGGCAGCGCCAGACCGTCGTTGAGGCCGCTCTCGGAATTGATCGCGGCGCGGATCCGGGCCGGCACGGCATCGTTTTCTGTCACGGCCTGGCCGAGCGCGGCGTCGGTGGGCGTCAGGATTGCGGCCAGCAACGCTGCCTCCCAGATCGTCCAGCCCGGAAACAGGCCGAGCGCGGCGAGCGTGCCGAGCAGCATCGCAAGCGGCATGCCGATCAGCAGCATGCGCATCGGCAGGCTGCGCGCGCGGGTCAGCGCGCCGAGGTCCGCGCCCGCGGCATCGGTGAAAAGCACGACCACCAGCGTGATTTCGGCCAGCAGATGGATGATGTCATGGGAAATGGGCAGATCGACCCAGCCGAGCACCTGCGGCCCGATCACCAGCCCCAGTGCCGCGAACAGCATCGGCCCGGTCAATACCGAGTCGGCCAGCTTCCGGCTGACCAGCGCATAGCCGAGAAAGGCCCCGGCGACGATGACTGCGACCCAGTAACTCATGCTCTCGCCCGTACTTGGATCATTGCCCGAGCATACACCACGAGGGCGAGCATGCCAGCGGGTACACTGGACGCGCCCCATAGCACCGATGCGGCACGCAGACGATGGAAATTCCGGTACTTTGCTACCACGCCCATATCCTGCCGAGCAGCGACTACGCCGACAACGGCCACCGCGCGCTGGCGTCGGACCTCGAGTTGATCCAGGCGTCGGGACGGCGAATCGTGCCGCTGGACCGGGTCGTCGACTGGGTCGCCGGCGAGCGCGGCGACGAAGAGATGGCCGGGGCCGTGGCGCTGAGCTTCGACGACGGCACGCGACTGGATTTCGAAGCGACCGATCACCCGGAACTGGGCCCGCTGCCCGGATTCCTTCCGCTGCTCGAGGAATTCGCCGCGCGCTGCCCGGCCACCCAGCCGACAGTGCACGCGACCTGCTTCGTCATCGCCTCGCCGCGGGCGCGGGAGCAGGCCGATTGCGAGCTGCTGTTCGGGCTCGACTGGCTCGATTCCGGCTGGTGGCGCGCGGCCGAGAACAGCGGCCGCATCGCGATCGAGAATCACAGCTGGGACCACAACATGGCCGTGGCCGAAGAAGCGCCGCTTGCCGAGCGCGATCGTTTCGACAATGTCGAGACGTTCGAACACGCGGAGCACGAAATCGCCCGGGCCCAGGAATTCCTCGCCGCGGAACTGGGCCGACGGCCGCGGCTGTTCGGCTACCCGTACGGCCAGAGCAACGAATACCTGACGGCCGAATACCTGCCGAAGCGCGGCGCCGAACTCGGCCTGCGCGCGGCATTCTCGACCGCCGGCCGTGCGGTGAGGCGCGACGACTCGTGCTGGAACCTGCCGCGCTACGTGCACGGCCACCACTGGCGCGACCCGGCGGGGCTGGCCGAGATTCTCGAAGTTCACGGAGCACGCGCATGAAGACGGAGTACGAACCGGATCCCGACATCGCCGACTTCGTGCTGGTCACCGAGATCGCCGAAAGCCGGCCGCTGGCCGAGCCGATCTTCAAGCGCAAGTATCGGACATCGGCCCCGCCTTCGGACTTCGGCTTCAACGTGTTCGCGCTGATCCACACCGGCGAAAATGCCTGGCGACCGGCGTCGTATGTCACCTGGAGCGAATTCGAGGGCGCGCGGCTGATTGCCGGAGCATGCACCGACGGCGAGCTGCTGCGAGCGCTGCCGGAAGACCAGCAGCAACGGCTGAACGAGGCCGGCGGGCTAATGCTGCAGACGGTGCGCTACGGCGAGGCGCGGCTGGCCAAGGCCGGGTCTATCGCCAGCTTCGGCTATTGCGGCGACGCCCGGTCGTGGTCCATTCTCGAACAGTGTGGGTACCGCCGGCTCGATCACGAGTTTCTGATCGTACGGTGGAATCGGGACCTGCCGGAGGCAGCGCGGCGAAAGTTGATTGGCAAGGTGGAAGCGCTCGGGGTTTTTTGAAACGCGCCCCACCCCAGCCCTCCCCGCAAGCGAGGGAGGGAGACGCGATACACGCTGCATTCTCCTGTCTTCCAGGACCCTCCCTCGCACGCGAAGGGGCGGGTCCGGATTCCGGCGTCCCGGGTCTCTCCAGAACTCCCTCCCCCGCAAGCGGGGGAGCGCTGGGGTGGGGCGCAGCGAGCAGGCCGGCCCAACGTGGCCGGGGTAACCTTGTTGGACCTGCGCCCGCCCCGCGCATATACTCCCGGCCTTCGATCGGACGATTCGGGGTATCGACGTCGTGCCACAACATGAACAACAACAAGAGCAATGGAGCAGCCGGATGGCGATCGTCATCGCCGCGGTATCGATGGCCGTCGGCACCGGCAACATCTGGCGCTTTCCGCGTGTCGCAGCCGAATGGGGCGGCGGCGCATTCCTGATCGCGGTGACGGTCGGCGTGCTGATCTGGGCCGTGCCGCTTCTGATGTGCGAGTTCCTGATGGGCTCGAAGAGCCGGCTCGGCAACATCGGCGCGTTTCGCGACTTCATGGGCCGCCGGTTCACCTGGGCCGGCACGTTCATGGTCGCCGTGACGCTCGGGATCATGTTCTATTACTCGGTTGTCGCCGGCTGGTGCGTGCGCTACTTCGCGGTCGCGGCCACCGGCGGGCTGGTCCCGGACGGGAAAGTAATCGTCGACGGCACGACCTGGGGTCAGATACAGTGGGACGCGTTCATCAGCAATCCGGTCGAGACCGTCGGTTTCCATCTCGCGGCGGTGATGTTCACGACGTTTGTCGTGTTCAAGGGCATCAAGGGCGGCCTCGAACGAGTGCTCAAGGTGTTCCTGGTCGCGCTGCTGTTCATCCTCGTCGTGCTGGCCCTGCGCGCAGTGCTGTTGCCCGGCTCGGCCGCGGGGCTGAGCTTCCTGTTCGTTCCAGACTGGTCGCAACTGGCCAACGCGCGCGTCTGGCTCGAAGCGTTCACGCAGGTCGCCTGGTCCACCGGCGCCGGCTGGGGTCTGATGATGGTCTACGCGGTCTATTCGCGGCACAACGAGGAAATCACGGTCAACTCCGGCATCGTCGCGTTCTCCGACGTACTGGTCGGGATGTTTGCCGCCTCGCTGGTGCTCGGCACTTTGTTTGCACTTGCCCCGACGCCTGAGATTGCCAACGAGGCGCTGGAGGCCGGCCACGTCGGCCTGACCTTCGTCTACATCGTCGATCTGATCGCCACGATGCCGGGCGCCTGGATCGTTTCGCCGCTGTTCTTCCTGGCGCTGGCGCTAGCCGGCGTTTCGTCGTTCATCGCGATGTTCGAACTGGCCACGACCAACCTGATGAATTTCGGCTTCCATCGCCGCAATGCAGCCGTTGTCGTCGGCCTGGTTGCGTTCGTGCTGGGAATCCCGTCCGCGCTGTCGATCGTCTTTCTCAACAACCAGGACTGGGTCTGGGGCGTGGGGCTGCTGATCAGCGGCCTGCTGACCGCACTGGCGATCCTGAAGTACGGCGTCGAAAGGGCGCGAGCGCAGATAAACGAAACCAGCGACATCTACGTCGGCGCGTGGTGGACGGCGAGCATCCGCGCCATCCCGATCGTGTTCCTGGTGCTGTTCTCGTGGTGGATCTATCAGTCGGTGCGCGACAACCCCGAGACCTGGTGGAACCCGCTGGAGACGTTCAGCACCGGCACGATGTTCGTGCAATGGGGCATCGTCGTCGTGCTGGCACTGCTGTTGAACCGGTTCTTCGCCGAGCGCATCAAGCCCGGCCCGATGAGCGAGGAGTGAAGACATGGATGGCGAGCTGATCTTCTGGATCGCGTTCTTCGTCGGCGGATACTCGCTGGTAGTCGGGGCACTGTTGCGGATCGCGTTGAAGAAGCCGGACTGACTCGGAAGCGCACCGGGAACGGGCCCCGACCCGCGGCCACTTCCTTGATCCATATCGATTGCGGGTCGTCGAACCGCGCGCGGCAAATTGTTACACTTGCAACCATTCCCCTGTCGTTCCGGTCCTGATCCGGACCGGACGCGGGAATGGCACCGATTGACACGGAATGCCCCCGTAGGAGCCTGCTTGCAGGCGAGGGTGTGGCCTCGACAAGCTCGAATCGCCTGCAAGCAGGCTCCTACGGCCTCGAATCCCGCTCCTGTAGCGTAAGGGCAAGAATCTTCGGAGTACACAGTGATATGGGCCTGTTAGTCGACGGCAAGTGGCATGACCAATGGTACGACACCGACTCCACCGGCGGCCGGTTCAAGCGCCAGGAGTCTGCGTTTCGCAGCTGGATTACGGCCGACGGGTCGCCCGGGCCGTCGGGCGAAGGCGGCTTCGAGGCCGAACCTGACCGCTACCACATGTACGTCGCCTATGCCTGCCCGTGGGCCAGCCGGGCGCTGGTCTTCCGCAAGCTCAAGGGGCTCGAGCGGCTCCTGCCGATCTCGGTCGTCAACCCGCTGATGAAGGAAAACGGCTGGACGTTCGAGCCGGGATACAAGGTCGTCCCGGATCCAATCCACGGAGCGCGCTACCTGTACGAGGTCTACACCGCCGCCGACCCGGAATACACCGGCCGGGTGACGGTGCCGACGATCTGGGACAAGAAGAAGAACACCATCGTCAACAACGAGTCGGCCGAGATCATCCGGATGCTGAACTCGGCCTTCGACGATGTCGGCGCAAAGCCCGGCGACTACTATCCGGAAGACCTCCGCGAGCGCATCGACGAGATCAACGAAGTGGTCTACCACAAGGTCAACAACGGCGTTTACAAGGCCGGTTTCGCGACCGCGCAGGAAGCCTACGAGGAAGCCGTGATCCCGCTGTTCGAGACGCTGGATTGGCTCGAGCGAATCCTTTCCGAAAACCGCTACCTGTGCGGACCGCGCGTCACCGAGGCCGACTGGCGATTGTTCACGACGCTGATCCGCTTCGATGCCGTCTACGTCGGCCACTTCAAGTGCAATATCCGGCGCATCGACGATTACCCAAACCTGTCGAACTATCTGCGCGAGCTGTACCAGTGGCCTGGCATCGCCGAAACAGTGGAGTTTCACGCCATCAAGCTGCACTACTACGCCAGCCACGAGAAGGTCAACCCGACGGGCATCGTGCCGGTGGGCCCGGCGCTGGATTTTCACCGCGAACACGACCGCGACCGGCTGCCGGCCGATGAAGCGTAGTGCAATGACAGGTACGCGGATCTATTTCGCCTACGGCTCGAACCTGTGGCCGCCCCGGCTCAAGGCGCGCACGCCGTCAGCGCGCATCCTCGGCCCGGCCGTGCTGCCGCGCAACCGGCTCGCCTGGCACAAGCACGGCGCCGACGACAGCGGCAAGTGCGACATCGTCTTCACCGACAAGGAGCGGCACGAGGTTCACGGCGCACTGTACGAAATCGACATCGCCGACTGGCATCACCTGGACGTGGCCGAGGAACTGGGCACCGGTTACAGCGCCGAAACGGTTCATGTTTCCGCGAACGGCAGGCGCATCGAGGCGCACACATATCGTGCCCTGGTCACCAACCTGCAACTGAAGCCGTTCGACTGGTACAAGAGTCTGGTGATCCACGGCGCGCGCGCACACGGCCTGCCGGCCGGCTACGTTGGCCAGCTGGAGCAGGCATCGCACTGGCCGGACCCCGATGCCGAACGCGTGCGCCTGAATCGGCGGCTGCTCGATGCGCCTGCGTCGCCGGATTGAGCGGGGCCCGGTCCCGCGCACGGACCGCACCGGGCCCTTCGAGCGGTTGCATGGAGGAAAGCTGATGGTCTTGCGCATCATTCAGACCGCACTCATTGCCTTGTTCGCGCTCCCGTCGCTGCAGGCCGCCGAAGGGTTTCCGGCGGCCCCCCTGCCCCCGCTGCAGGAGTGGTCCGGCACCAGCGAGGAACTGATCGCCGATGCCGGCGACGACTGGATCACGCCAGCCGAGAAAGCCGGTCTAGCCGAAACGGCCAACTACGCCGACACCATGGCGTGGCTGGAGCGCCTGGTCGATGCCGCGCCCGAGCTGAACTGGCTCGAGATCGGAATCAGCGCGCAGGGCCGGCCGATCCGGATGATCATCGCCGATCGCGAGGGCCTGACCGACCCCGGCGACATCATCGCCTCGGGTCGGGCGCGCGTGCTCGCGCACGCCGGCATCCACGCCGGCGAGATCGACGGCAAGGACGCCGGGATGATGCTGTTGCGCGACCTGACCGTCGCCGACAAACGCCGCGATCTACTGGACAATGCCACGCTGCTGTTCATCCCGATCCTGAACGTCGACGGCCACGAACGGATCTCGAAATACAACCGGATGAATCAGCGCGGGCCGGAAGAGATGGGCTGGCGCACCAACGCGCGCAACCTGAACCTGAACCGCGACTTCACCCGGATCGACACGGCGGGCGTGCGCGCGCTCAGCCAGGTCGTCAACCTGTGGCGGCCGGATCTCTACCTGGACCTGCACGTCACCGACGGCGCCGACTATCAGTACGACATCACCTATGGCTGGAACGGTGCAGGCCGTGACCGGGAACGGGCACCTGCGGCCTGGTCGCCGGCGATCGCGCGCTGGCTCAACGAGACGCTGAGGCCGGCCGTGGACCGGGCGCTCGAACGGGCCGGCCACGTACCCGGGCCGCTGATCTTCGCCGCCAACGGCCGCGACATGACCGGCGGCATGGTGGCATGGACCGCGCCGCCGCGGTTTTCCAACGGCTGGGGCGATGCACGCCACCTGCCGACGATCCTGGTCGAGAACCACTCGCTGAAGCCGTATCGTCGGCGCGTGCTGGGCACCTACGTGCTGCTGGCCGAAACCCTGGCCGCGGCAGGGACCGAGATCGCGGGCCTGCGGCACGCGATCGATGCCGACCGTCAGCGGCGCGCGGACGAAATCCCGCTGGAATGGCGCCGCGGCGACGAGCCCGGGACAATCGAATTCAAGGGGATCGAGTCGCGACTCGAGCTGTCCGAGATCACCGGCAATCTGGTGCCGCGCTGGACCGGCGTTCCGACGACCGGCGAAATTCCGCGCATCGATTTCGACCAGCCGGGCGCGACCGTCGAACGGCCCGCTGAATACCTGATCCCGCCGGAATGGAGCGGCATCGCCGAGCGGCTCCAGGAACAGGGGATCGCCGTCGAGCGGCTCGCCCAGCCGGTCACCGTCACGGTCGAGCGCTATTCACTCCAGGATGCCGCACTGGACGCCGGCACAACGCCGTTCGAGGGCCGCGCCCGCTATGTCAGCGGCGAACCCGAACGCACAACCGTGGATGTCACGATGCCGCCCGGGTCCTGGCGGATATCGACCGACCAGCCGCTGGGTACGCTCGCCGTATTGCTGCTCGAACCGCAGTCGCCCGACAGCTATTTTGCGTGGGGCGAATTCGCGTCCATCCTGCAGCGCACCGAATACTACGAGGAATACGCGATGGAGCCGCTGGCCCGCCGGATGCTGGCCGAAGATCCCGGGCTGAGGGCCCGCTTCGAGCAGAAGCTGCTGGAAGATCCGGACTTCGCCGGCGACCCGGACGCCCGTCTGCGCTGGTTCTACGAGCAGACGCCCTATTACGACGCGACCTATCGCGTCTACCCCGTCATGCGCGTGCCGCGGTCGTAGCGCCGCAAAAACGGCCGGTTTGATAACTTCCTGATTTTATTCGCCGCCACGCCGGTTCATGGCTTGGCGAGGATGGGACTATTCGGTATGATGTGATCTTCGTCACGGCATGGCGCCGCGACTGCTGCAATCGGGCGAGTTCGGGGCTCTCGAACGGGAGATCAAGATGCGGAGCGGAATCGTCACGGGCACCGGGCCCGGCGCCTCAGGAAATGCCGGTATGCCGCCACTGGCTCTCGCGCCTGGACACCGGCCGAGCGGACGTTCGGGGCAATTGGAGTGAATGTCATCGCCGAACTCAGACGCCGCAACGTTTTTCGCGTCGCACTCTTCTACCTGGTCGCAGCATGGCTGGTGGTGCAGGTTGCCGAGACCGTGCTTCCGCTGTTCGAGGTGCCCGACGGCGTGCTGCGCGGGCTGATCGTGCTGCTGGCGCTGGGTTTCGTGCCAGCGCTGGTGTTCGCCTGGGCGTTCGAGATGACGCCCGACGGGCTGAAGCGCGAAACCGACGTCGAAGTCTCACCCGGAGTCAACCAGCGCGCTGCGCACAAGCTCAACTGGGCCACACTGATCGTCGCGCTGCTGGCCATTGGCCTGCTGGCGTTCGACCGGCTGATGCCCGAGACCGGCAACCGGTCCGCTACACGCGCATCCGCGACCCCGTCATCTAGCGGGACGGATTCGCAATCCGGTGGGGCCGCCATGCCCGACAGCGCCCCGGCCCGCTCGATCGCGGTACTGGCCTTCGACGACCTCAGCCCCGACGCCGACCAGGGCTACTTCGCCGAGGGCGTTTCCGAGGAGCTTCTGAACCTGCTCGCGCGCATAGACGGCTTCAAGGTCGCTGCGCGCACGTCGTCGTTCAAGTTCAAGGGAACCGATGCCGACATTGGCGAAATCGGAAGAGCGCTCAATGTCGAGACCGTGCTGGAAGGCTCGGTGCGCAAGGCCGGCGACCAGGTCCGCGTCACCGCGCAGCTGATTAACGTCGACGACGGCTTCCACCTGTGGTCGGCAAGCTACGACCGCCGGCTGGACAACATCTTTGCCGTCCAGGACGAGATCGCCGGCGCCATTGTCGAGGCCTTGCGGCTGGAGCTGAACATCGCCGCCGAGACCGCCTCGCGCACCACCGACGTCGAGGCCTACGACCATTACCTTAGGGGCCGACAACTCGCCCGCGAGCCGACCCGCTCGGGCCTGCTGCGCGCCATCGAACTCTACGAGCGCGCGATCGCCATCGACCCCGAGTTCGCGGCCGCCTACGCCGGCATCGCCGATGCCTGGGTCTGGCTGGAAGACTACGGCGGCATCAAGTCGGCTGAGGCCTTCCCGAAGGCCGAGCAGGCCGCGCGCCGGGCGCTGGAACTGGATCCCGAATCGGCCGAAGCGCATGCGGCAATGGGCATGGTGTTCGACCGCTACTACGACGACAAGACCGGCGCCAGCGAATACTTCGAGCGCACCATCGCGCTGAACCCGAACTTCGTGACCGCCTACAACCTCTACGGCGACACGCTGCGCGACATGGGCGCGCTGGACCGGATGATCGAGGTTCACCGCAAGGCGGTCGAGCTCGATCCGCTGTCAGTTTTCTACCGCGCGCGCCTGGCCTCCAAGCTGATCACGACGGGGGCGCTGGACGAGTCCCGGCGCATGATCGACGCACTGCTGGACGAATTTCCTGGAAACGATTACGCACTGGAAGAACTCGGGAATCTCGAAATGGCCCGCGGCAACCTCGCCGCCGCCGCCGATGCCTACTCCAGGGTTCACGCAGCGCGACCGGGCGATCCTTACCCCGCCGCCCTGATTGCCAGAATGGCCGTCCAACTGGAGGATTTGCCGCTCGCCCGCCGGTGGGCAGGCGCCGCCCGTCAGCGCGGTGAGGACAATCGCTGGGAATTGTTTGCCCGCGAGCAAATAGAACTCTGGCAACAGGATTGGCCCGCCCTGGACCGTGTCGGCGATCTTCTCGGCGGCCACGACGGCGCAAACCTGCGCGGGATCGCGGCAGCGGGCGTCGGCGACCTGCCCGAAGCGCGCCGCCATCTGCTCGAGGCGCTGCGCATGTCCGGCTACGACCCGCTGGAGCCCACCCTGTTGCAGCATGTCCGCAAGCTCACCGAGCTGGCACGAATCGAACGGGTGCTGGACCTTCCGGACTGGCGCAATCGACTGCAGGCCGCACGCCCGGTGCTGGAAAGGCTGGTACGACGCGGCGGGGTCGAGTCCAACAGCGAAGACCCCCACGCTCGGCTGGCAAGAATCACCGCGGTTGAAGGGGATCGCGAAGCCACTCTGGCGCATTTCCGCGCTGCCGTGGCGGCCGGATTTCGTGCCGCCTGGGTCATCGATAGCGACCCATTCTTTAGCGCCTGGCGCGAGGATCCCGAGTTCATTGCCCTGGCCGCCGAGATCAGGGGCCTGAACGATATCGAGCGCGCCCGGGTTGCCGGGATGGATCTGCAGCCGTGAGCACGCGCCCGCCGTTCTGGTCCGAACTCAAGCGCCGCAACGTGCTGCGCGTCGGGCTGGCCTGGCTGGCGCTGGCGTGGCTGCTGATCGCGATCGCCGACCTGCTGTTTCCATACCTGGGCTTTCCCGACGAGGTCATCAAGGCGCTGATCGTCGGGTTGCTGATCGCCCTGTTGCCGGTGCTGGTGCTTTCCTGGCTGTTCGAGCTCACGCCGCGCGGGCTGCGCTTCGATCGCGGCCCCGCTGCAGAAAACCCCGAAAACAGGCGCACCGGGCGCCGGCTGGACCAGTTGACCATCGTGCTGATCGTGCTGGCGTTGGGCATGTCGGCGATCCGCGAGTTCGTGCTTCCCGAAGGTGCGGGTCCGGAGCCGCCAACGCAAGTCGCCGATGGCGAATCGGCCGAGGCGGAACCCGCACCGTTACCGTCGGCTCCGCCGGGCCCGATCGACCCGCGCTCGATCGCGGTGCTGCCGTTCGCCAACATGAGCCCGGATGCCGAAAATGCTTTCCTGGCCGACGGCATGGCCGAGGAAATCCTCAACGTGCTTGCGCGCGTCGAAGGACTGAAAGTCGCCTCGCGCACCTCGTCGTTTTCGTTCCGCAACGAATCGGTTGGCGTGCGCGAGATCGGCCGCCGGCTGGGGATCGCCAACGTCGTCGACGGTTCGGTCCGCCGCCAGGGTGACCGGGTGCGGATTACCGCGCAACTCGTCAAAGCCGCCACCGATCGCCAGCTCTGGTCGGGCAGCTTCGACCGCGAGCTGACCGATATCTTCGCGCTGCAGCAAGAAATCGCCCAAGCCATTGCCGACGCGCTGGCCGACACCCTGGGCATGCGCACGGTGCGGGTGCGCCGGGCCACCGACAATCTGCAGGCCTACGAGCTCTATCTCAGGGGCCGGCAATTGTTTGCCCAGCGCGGCGCCAGCCTGATGCCGGCGCGCGAGCTGTTGCGCGAGACGGTCGAACTCGACCCGGCGTTCGCCGAGGCCTGGGCGGTGCTGGCCAGCGTCGAATACGTGCTGCCTTCGTATTTCGCCGAGGCGCATACGGCCGAGGCCAATCGGCGCGCCAGCGAGGCGGCCGAAAAGGCGCTGGCGCTGGTCGCCGAAGAACCCAACGCGCTGGCCGTAAGCGCCCGGCTGGCCGCCGACGACGGGCGGCGAATCGAAGCACTTTCATTTGCCGAGCGCGCCCTCAAGCAGGACCCGAACAACGCCAACACCTGGATGTGGAAGGGGCTGACGCTGCTCGAAACCGGGCACGTCGCAGCGGCCAGGGAATGCTTCGAGCGCGCCCGGGCGCTGGATCCGTTGAGCGGCATCCACTACGGCTGGCTGGGGGCGACCGAGGTGATCGAGGGTAATCTCGAATCGGCCGAGGAACATTTGAAGCGAGCGCACCAGCTGGGCTGGCGCGGTCCGGCCAGCGCCTGGCGGCTGAAGCTGGCGCTCACCCGGCATGACTTCGGCGAACAGTCCGCGAACGCATTCGACAACTGGCTGCACGACGACGAGCGCATCGGCGACCAAGTCCGTGCCGTCTATCAGGACGCCGCTCCGGCCGTTGGCGAAAACAGTCGCCTTCCGGCCGTGCGCGAGCGCCTTCGCGAAGCCAGGAGACAGATGCCCGAGCACGACTGGACCAACCTGCTGCTGTTCCTGGGGCTGACCGACGACGCCGTGGCCGAGGCGCTGAGGCCGAAACCGCCTTCCGGCCAGATCGTGCTGATGATGATCTGGTCGCCGGTCGACAAGTCATTCCGCGAACACCCGGACTTCATGCGTCTGGCCGAAGAAAAGGGACTGATCGAATTCTGGAACCACCACGGCTGGCCCGACCATTGCCGCCCGGCGGGCGGCGTGCCGGAACAACTGGAGTGCGAGCGATGAGCCTGTGGACCGAACTCAAGCGCCGCAACGTGTTCCGCGTGGCCGCGGCCTACGTGGTCATCGGCTGGCTGATGCTGCAGGTCGCCGACATCGTGCTCGGCTTTACCGGCGCGCCGGACTGGGTCGGCAAGGCGCTGATCGCGTTTTTGGTGCTGGGCTTCATCCCGGTGCTGGCGCTGGCCTGGGTATTCGAGGTCGGGCCGGAAGGCATCCGCATCGACGACGGTACATCGCAGCGCGATGCCGGCCCGCAGGCGCGGCGGCTGGATGTGCTCACACTGGGCGCGGTAGTACTGGTGGTGCTGCTGATGATCGGCCAGCACCTGGGACCGGCGCTGCTGGCGCCCGAGTCGGCGCAAGAATCCGAAGCCGCGGGCGTCGCCAAAGCCGATTCGCAAGCCGCGCAGGACAAGCAGGTCGAACAACCGCCGCCGGAACCCGATCCCTGGGCGCCCCCGGCCGGCTCGATCGCCGCGCTGCCGTTCACCAACCGCAGCGCCGTGCAAGAGAACAAGTATTTCGTCGACGGCATCCACGACGAGCTGTTGACCGAGCTGGCGCGCAACGCGAACCTCACCGTGATCTCGCGCACTTCGGTGATGGAATACGCCGAAACGACCAAGAACCTGCGCGAGATCGGCCGGGAGCTGGGCGTGGCCAATATCCTCGAGGGCGCGGTGCAGCGCGCCGGCGACCAGGTGCGCATCACCGCGCAGCTTATCGATGCGGCCACCGACGCCCACATCTGGGCCGAGACCTACGACCGGCAATTGACCCCGGAAAATCTGTTCGCCATCCAGACCGAAATCGCCTCCGACATCGCCACCGCGCTGGGCAGACAGATCGCGCCGGGCTCGGAAGTCGCCAAGCGCACCGCGCCAACGGACAACGCGCAAGCCTACGACCTGTTCCTGCGCGCCCGCACCGGCAGCAGCATCGGTAATGAAGCCAGCATTCGCCAAACCATCGACCTGTACCGGCAGGCGCTTGAACATGATCCGGACTTCGCACTGGCGATGGGCGAGCTGGGTCTGGAGCTGACCGACCTGTACTGGTTCTTCACCCGCCGCGAAGACGACCGCGACCAGGCGCGTGAGTGGATCGATCGCGCGCTGGACTTGCAGCCGGACAATCCCAGGCTGCGCTGGATCCTGGCCCGGCACCTGTATCACGCTGAACTCGATTACGACGGCGCGCTGGCCCAACTCGCGCTGGCCGAGCAGGGCATGCCCGGCAGTGCCGCGGTCTACAGCCTGCGCAGTTGGATCGCCCGGCGCTCCGGGCGCATCGACGAGTATCTGCAGGCGGCGACCACCGCGGCCATGCTCGATCCACGCTCCCAGGATGATCTCGGCGCGCTGTGCGTGACTCATGCCTGGCTCGGCGATGTCGAGTCGGCCAGATCCTGGTCGCAGCGGCTGGCCCTGATACCCGGTGTGGGGACGTATTGGCGGTTCTGCTTCGAGCGCGCGCGCCTCCAGGTGCTGGGCGATCCCGAGTCGCTTGATCGCGCTCTGTCCGAGCATCCACTCGAGCTGTCAACCTTTCTGGAGCGGGACCGCCTGCTGCTGCCCTACTGGCATCGCGACTTTACGGCAGCCCGTCGCGTGATCGCCGATTACCCACTGGACCTGCTGGAGACACAGTTCTCCCTGACTCCCAAAAGCCTGCTGAGTGCCCGGGTGGCCTACGCTGCCGGCGATCCGGAGGCGACCGCCCGCGAGGCCACGCAAGCACTCGAAGAACTCGACGCCATCATCGCCGAACACCCCGGCGACTACCGGGCGATGGTGTCGCGGGCACTGGCCCTGGCCCTGCTCGGGCGCGGTAGCGAGGCGCGCGACTGGGCCGATCGCGCCCTGGACCAGCCCGAACCGGGCAAGGACGTGGTCTTGAAGGGCGCACTCAGCGCCGACCGGTTGTTCGTGCTGGCGCTGGTGGCCGACAGCGGGGAACTGGCGCGGGAATTCGAAGCCTACCTGGCCCTGCCGCTGAAATTCTGGCACTTCGACGGCCTGCTGCTCGACCCGATCTTCGACCGCCACCGCGAGCATCCGGCGTTCAAGGCGCTGGAAGAGAAATACTCGCGCAAGGCGCCGGACGCATGAACCTGTTCACCGAACTCAAGCGCTGAAACGTCTGCCGCGTCGGCGCGGTTTACGCGGTCGTGGGCTGGTTGATCGTGCAGGTCGGCGACGACCGGTCGCATTGAAAAAATCGGCAGCCCGCCTCGCATCCTGCCCGGTGTAGTCGATTCGTTCCGTGACAATCCGCGCTGCCAGCGCAAGCGCTTCCGGCCGTCTCCGCGTCGGGTGTGGCAGGTCTATCCACCGGATCGTAGCGTTGGGTTCAGGCGGCGTTCGACCCCACCTCGGCAATCTTTACTCCTTCATCCAGCCCCGAGAATTTACATTTGCCACCCTCGGCGAAGCGGCGGGTCGCAGTATGTGCTACACTGATCCCGTGTTCTGGACGCACCTCTCGCAAGGAAGCTGAAATGGCCAACCTCACTCTGAGTCTCGACGACGAACTACTGCAAAAGGCGCGCGAGGCGGCGGTGCGTGAGCACACGTCGGTCAATGCGCTAGTGCGCCAGTATCTGAAGCACTATGTCAACGCCCGGGAGAGCCGATTGCGCGCGCTGGATGCGCTGGATGAGGTCGCCGAGCGCACCGATTCTGCCAGCGACGAGCGCTGGTCGCGCGAGTCGCTGCACGAGCGCCGGGCCCGCTGACCGGTGCGCGTATTCATCGACACCAATCTGTGGGCATACCGGCTGGATCGCCGCGAGCCCGACAAGTCGGAATTCGTCCGCAACTGGTTGCGTGAGCTGGCGCTTGAACATGAAATCGTCATCAGCACCCAGGTGTTGATCGAATTGCGCTCGGTGTTGACGCGCAAGCTAAAACCGGCGCTGTCGTGGCAAGACACCCGCGCGGCACTTTTGGCACTCACCCAGTTCGAGGTCGTGCCCGCGAACGCCAACCTGGTCCTCGATGCGCACGAACTTTCGCGCACCCGGAAGTTTTCGTGGTTCGACGCACTGATCGTCGAAGCCGCCATCCGTTCCGGTTGCGAACGGCTGTATTCCGAAGACCTCGGCCACGGACAGGTTTTGGACGCGCTGAGCGTAAGCAACCCTTTCGTTTCCGGCGAGAACAGTGCATGAGACTGCTTACGAAACTCTCGTTTGCCTGTGATTGATCGTCAATCAGAGGGTTTCGGTCCGGATCGTCAATGACCAGGCTCAAGGAGCGAAACACGATGAAAGAAGCAAAAGGCATTACACGCCGCAACCTGGTCCAGGGCTGGGCGCGCCTGAAGACCGACGCCCAGGGCCGCTACCGGGTCAGGGCCATCAAGCCCGGGGCCTATCCGGTCGATGACGGCTGGAGCCGTCCGCCGCATATCCATTTCAAGGTTGCCCGCAGAGGCTTCAACGAGCTGACGACGCAAATGTACTTCGCCGGCGAACCGCTCAATGAGGTCGACCGGTTATTTCTCTCGGTTCCCGAGGAAACACGTGACATGCTGGTAGTCGAGTTCGGACCCTCGCGCGACGATGGATCCAGGCAGGGTGCCTTCGACCTCGTTCTGCGCAAGGCATAACTGCCGGTTCAGAGTTGCAAGCACCGCACCCCGCTTCGTGGCGCAGGCGGCGATCATGCAGTCAGCCAGACTCCCGCGCCGACGGTCGGTTGTATTGGAGAGTTCGGTGGCGCGCAGGGAATGGGCCGGATCGCCCGCTGCAATGGCCGCGCGGCAAGCAATTGAGTATGATGTGATCTTCGTCGCAAAATGCCGCTGTTTCACCGCGTGACGGGACAGGCTTGTCAGGGAGAGAACGTCGATGCATGTAGCTGTCATCCCGGAAGGTCGCCATCGATCTGAACGCTCGTCCGGCCGGCCGTTCCCATGAGCTTTTTTGCCGAACTCAAGCGCCGCAAGGTCTTTCGGGTCGCGGTGGTCTATGCGGCCACCGCATTCGCCGTGCTGCAGGCCGCCGACATCATGCTGCCACGCGTCGGCGTGCCGGACTGGGTGATGAATCTTGTGGTGGTGCTGACCGTGCTCGGTTTTCCGATCGCGCTGGTGCTGGCCTGGGCGCTGGAGCTGAAACCCGACGGCGGGGTTCAGCGCACCGAAGCGGCGGAAACCGAACCCGGCGAAGCACCCGCACTGATTGGAAAGCGCACACTGCTCGTTGCCGGGCTGTTCATCGTGCTCGGCATAGGCTTGTCGGCCGGCTGGCTGCTGAAGCCTAGCGGGGGGCCCACGTCCACAGTACCTCCCGAGACTGTCGCGAGCAACACTACTGAACCCGCGCGGCAATCGATCGCCGTGCTGCCGTTCGACAGCCTGTCCGACGATCCGGAACAGGGCTACTTCGCCGACGGGCTGACCGAGGAAATCCTCAATTCGTTGGCCGCCCTGCCCGAACTCCTCGTCACGGCGCGGACATCGAGCTTTTATTTCAAGGACAAGGACGTTCCGGTGCCTGAAATCGCCGAGACGCTCGGCGTCGGGCATATTGTCGAAGGCTCGGTGCGCCGGGCCGGCGACAAGATTCGCGTCACCGCGCAGCTCATTCGCGCATCGGACGGCTTTCATCTGTGGTCGCAGACGTATGACCGCCCGTTTGAGGATGTCTTCGAAATTCAAACCGACGTCGCCGAAAAGGTCGCCGGTGCCCTGAGCATTTATCTGGATGATGAGCAGCGCGACGCGCTTGCCGCGAGCGGGACGCGCAACGTGGAAGCATTCAAGGCGTTTCTGAAGGGGCGGGCGCTGCTGAATCGGGCCCATGCAGGCGAGCCCGGCGTTTCTCTTTGGGACGCCAATGAAGAGTTCGAACGCGCCATGGCGCTCGATCCGAACTATGTCGCACCGGCGATCGCCCATCATGACGCGTTTGCGCATTATCTGATGGACGGGCCGGGCAGCAAGTATCTAAGGGATTCGGCTGGGAGAGGCCCTGTCTCCGATGAAGACGCGCGCCGGCGCCTGCTCGCCGATCTCGATCGCGCGGTCGACAATGCGCAGACGCCGACGGCCCGTATCGTCGGGCGATTGAACACGGCGTTTTTCTCCCCGACATGGACCCGCATGCCGGCCCTCATCGAGCAGTTCCGCGAAGCGGGCTCGATTGAGGAAGCGGGCGCACTGGATATCTGGCTGACAGTTATTCTTTCCCTCAACGGCGAATTTGAAACGCTGCGCAGGCATTACGATTACAGGATCAGGACCAATCCGCTCAATGCGGCAATCTGGAGTTCGCGCGCCGCGATTCTTTCCAAGCTCGGCGAATTCGACGCCGCGGAAGATACGATCAGGCGCGGTCGGGCGCTGGCGGGCGACCATCCCTGGCTGCATGACGCCGAATTGTTTCTCGCCATTGCGCAACATGACAAAGCCGCGGTTCTAGCTTTATTGCGCCGGCCGTCACCTGAGGGGAGCGAATGGCGCGCGGCCTATCTCGCCGCGGTCGAGGGCGATTACGATCGCGCGACGGCGCTGGCCGACAAGATCGATGCGGAAAATTCCTGGCCGAAAGAACAGTTGCTCAGGGTTTACAACGAGACCGGCGATGCTGCACGCTCCGGCGCGCTGACCAAAAGAATCGACGATCTTACGGCCGGCCCGGCGATTCTTGGACGAACCATCGCCATTACGCACAATATGCTGTTTTTCGCCCTCGCCGACGCGCCGAATTTCGCCGCGCGCCTTGAAGAGGCCGGGATCGATCCGGCGAACTTCCGCCCGATGCCGCGTCTGAGCGTTCGTGCCGACTGAGCGCACACCATGATGCTCCGCCGCACTTCGCCGGCAGCGGACCAACGCAGCGGACCGAAAGTACCTGCTAAAGCATTTGAGCACCGGCCGGACCCGCCAGGAATACAACCGCAGCGACGATTTGAGCACGATTGTTGCGCGTTGCGCAACATGCTATGATTGGACCATGATTCGCTCCTTCCGGCACAAGGGCCTTAAGAAATTCTTTGAAACAGGCTCTCTGGCTGGAGTCCAGGCCGATCATGCCAAACGCTTGCGGATGCTTCTGGCTGCTCTGGACACTGCGATCTCTGTCCAGGACATGGATGTTCCCGGCTTTCGATTGCATCGGCTCAAAGGCAAGGCTGAAGAACGATGGTCGGTCCGGGTCAGCGGAAACTGGCGCTTGACGTTCGAGTTCCGCGACGGGCAGGCTCACGTTGTCGACTACGAGGATTATCACTGATGGCGATGCACAATCCCCCACATCCCGGCGAGTTCATCCGGGAGGTCTATCTGGAGCCGCATGGCGTAACTGGCCGTCAGCTTGCGTCGAAGTTAGGTGTGTCTCCCTCCACCCTCAATCGCGTGCTGCAGGGCCGTAGCGGAATCAGTCCTGAAATGGCGCTGCGCCTTTCGAAAGCCCTCGGCCGTTCGCCGGAAAGCTGGCTGGCCATGCAGGACAACCACGAGCTCTGGCATGCGCGGCAGACACTGGATCTGGAGTCGGTCGAACGAATCGAATTTCGCGCAGCGTAGCCAGAACAGCCGAGTCAGGAACCGACCGCACCGGATCCCCGGCCGCAATGGCCGCGCATCAGACAATTGAGTATGATGTGAACTTCGTCGCGAAATACGGCTGTTTCGGCGCGCGACGTAAAGGGCTTGTCAGGGAGAGAACGTCGATGCATGTTGCTGTCATCCCGGAAGGTCGCCGTCGATCTGAACGGTCTTCCGGTCGGCCGTTCCGATGAACCTGTTCGCCGAACTCAAGCGCCGCAAAGTTTTCCGCGTCGCGGTCGTCTACGCGGCAACCGCATTCGCCGTGCTGCAGGGCGCCGATATTTTGCTTCCCAATCTCGGCGTGCCCGACTGGGCAATGCGGTTCCTGGTCGCGGTCGTGGTGCTGGGCTTTCCGATCGCCCTGGTGCTGGCCTGGGCGCTGGAGCTGAAACCCGACGGCGGCATCCAGCGCACCGAAGCTGCGGAAGCCGAACCCGGCGAAGCACCCGCACTGCTTGGCAAGCGCACGCTGCTCATTGCCGGGCTGTTCATCGTGCTCGGCATCGGCTTGTCGGCCGGCTGGCTGCTGAAGCCGGACGGCCCACCCACGTCCACAGTTCCGCTCGAAACTGCCGGAGGCACCGCAACGGAGCCCGCGCGGCAATCGGTCGCCGTGCTGCCGTTCGACAGCCTGTCCGACGATCCGGAACAGGGGTATTTCGCCGACGGTTTGACCGAGGAAATCCTCAACGCGCTGGCCGCGCTGCCCAAGCTGCTGGTCACCGCACGCACCTCGTCGTTCTTCTACAAGGACAAGGACGTGCCGGTCGACGAGATCGCCGAGCGGCTCGGGGTCGAACACATTCTGGAAGGCTCGGTGCGGCGCTCGGGCGGGCAGATGCGCGTGACCGCCCAGCTCGTGCGTGCCCGTGACGGATTCCACCTGTGGTCCAATGCCTATGACCGCCCGGTCGACGACGCCTTCGCGGTGCAGACCGATATTGCCACCCAGGTGGCCTCGGCGCTGGGCATTCTGCTCGACGAAGAGAAGCGCGCCCTCATGCGCGCCGCGGGCGTGAACAATCCGGAGGCCTATGCGATTTACGCGAAGGGCGAGGAGTTGTTCCGTCTTGCCCACGGCGCGCTGCCGCAAATCGAGACCCTGGTGCGCGCCAACCGGGAGTACGATCGCGCAACGGCGGTGGCGCCGGAGCTGTGGGCAGCGAGCTATAACAGCGCCGATCTTTATTCTCATGTCCTCCTTCAGCTCGCCGCCGGTGCACGCCTGGAGGATATGCCTGAGGGTGTTGGCGACGACCCTGCCGGCGCACTGCAGGAGCGGCTCGACGCGGCGATGCGGCACGCGCCGACGCAGGCCGCGCGCGACTCCATCGATCTGACGCGGCGGGTTTTCTCCGACGACTGGACCGGGGTCGCCGATCTCGCCGGAAAGATTTACCGCAACCCCGACCCGTGCGGCTTCGATCAGTGGGCGCATTCCGTCAGCATCGCCTTTGGCGCCGCGGAGCAGGCCGTGCGGTACTACACGCGCAGTGTGCAGTGTAACCGGCTCGACGGCGGCTCCTGGACGATGGCATCCTTCGCCGGGCTTTACGCCGGTGACCCGGGGCGGAGCCTCTCGATCATCGAGGAGGGTCGCGACATCTACGTCGCGACGTTGCGCGAGGAGGTGATGCGCCTGCGCGCGCTGATGGCGAACGGCCGCTTTGCGGAGGCGCGCGCCGGCCTGTCGCGACTTTCGGCAAGCGACAATCTGCTCGCCTCCATGCAGGGAGAGCTGGCCGCGGCAGCGGCCAACCGCCCGGCCGCGCTCGCCGCGCGCGACCGGCTCATGTTCGAGGCACAAACCGATACCGACGTGTTCGATGCCGGCCTCCGACTGTCGGCGCAGGCGGGCGACCGGGAGACGGCGAACAGGATCGCTGCGGAAATCGACGCGCGGCCGGCGGGCCCGATGCTGCTTCTCGGCGCCGTCTACTTCTGCCGCTGTGGCGCGCCCTTTGACCTGGAGGTCACGCCCAACCTGGCCGCCCGCCTCGACGAGGCCGGTCTCACTTGGCCGCCGACAGAAACGCTCGACTGGCCGCTGAAGGACTGGTGACGGCCATGAACCTCTTCTCCGAACTCAAGCGCCGGAACGTGTTCAGGGTCGGCGCCGCCTATGCGGTAGTCGCCTGGTTCCTTATCCAGGCCGCCGACATCATGCTTGACAATTTCGGCGCGCCGGGCTGGGTGTTCAAGACCGTGGCCGGGCTGCTGGTGCTGGGCTTTCCGCTGGCGCTGTTTCTGTCCTGGGCCTATGAGCTCACGCCCGAGGGCGTGAAAAAGACGGCCGATGTCGCGTCCGAGGAATCAGCGGCGCCGGGGACAGGCCGACGGATCGATCGCGTGATCCTCATAGCGCTGGTCGGCGCGCTCACGATTCTGGTCGTCGAGCGGGTCTGGTTTGCCGGCAGCGGTACCGCATTACCGGTGGAGACCGAGCCTGGAGTTGCCGAAACTGGTGACATGGTTGTTGAAAACCTGGCCGCTTCGGCCACGATTGCGGTGCTGCCGTTTGCCAACCTCAGTTCCGATGACGAGAACGCCTATTTCGCCGACGGTCTGAGCGAGGAGATCCTCAACTGGCTGGCCAAGGTGTCGGGCCTGAAGGTCGCCGGCCGCACCTCGTCGTTCTACTTCAAGGGCCGCAACGAAGATCTTCGCAGCATCGGCACGCAGCTCGGTGTCGCGCACGTGCTGGGTGGAATTGGCTGGATTGGACACGCGCGTCCCGCGCGAGGCTAAGCCATGACGCATTGCGCTACATAACGCTTTCCGTTATAATCGCGAAATGATTCGAAGCTTTGCTGACCGTGAGGCCCAACGAATCTGGGAAGGCCGGGTTTCGCGGAAATTGCCGGCCGAAATCCAGGCGGTCGCCAGACGTAAATTGCGCATGCTCAATAATGCAGAAAGACTTCAGGATTTGAAGGCACCACCGGGAAACCGGCTGGAAGCGCTCAAGGGGAAGCGCAAGGGTCAGCACAGCATCCGCGTCAACAACCAGTGGCGGGTTTGCTTCCAATGGAAAGACAACCACGCCTACCACGTCGAGATCGTCGACTACCACTGAATTCGGGACGAGGCACGCTATGACCGCGAAAACACTGCCAAACGTACACCCCGGCGAAATTCTGCTCGAGGAATTCCTCAAGCCGCTTGATCTGAGCCAGAACGCGCTGGCCCGGGCGATCGGCGTGCCGCCGCGCCGAATCAATGAAATCGTACTGGGCAAGCGCGGCGTTACGGCCGACACAGCCATGCGGCTGGCCCGCGCATTCGGCACCTCGGAACGATTCTGGCTCGGCCTGCAAGCCGACTATGATCTGGAGCAGGCCCAGCGCAAGCTCGGGTCTGAGCTCGACAGCATTCCGCGCGTCGCGGCCTGATTTTTCCGGTCGCCTTATTGGCACCGCGAAACCCGATCTGAAGCGGGATTGCCAATGAACCTGTTCACCGAACTCAGGCGCCGCAACGTGTTCCGGGTCGGCATTGCCTACGGCGTGGTGGCCTGGCTCGTCATCCAGGCCGCCGACATCACGCTGGACAACTTCGGCGCGCCGGGCTGGGTGTTCAAGACCGTGGCCGGGCTGTCCGCGCTTCATCCGGTTCATGGAGCGCCAGGGCGCCTTCCCGCTGTGGCGCGAACTCGGCCCGCCGCCGGATTGCGTGGCCCAAGGCGACCGCTTTCGCTGCGGGTTGATCGGCAAAAGGGATCGCTGAGCCCGCCCGCTCGCTCGCTCGCTCGCGCAATCGGAACCGAGATGCCGTCAGGAACTGCGGTTGCCCACACGATTCAGTGAAGAGCCGTTTTTTCTACAAACCAGAAAGCTCGTGATCGCACTGCTTTCCGGGGTCCAGTCATGCACGACCTCAAAACCCGTCTGAACGATGCAATCGAAGAATTCGCGCTTTGTGAAGAAGACCACTGTCGGAAACACGCGCAACGCGCGAAATAGCGGAGCCACAAAGCGTAACCAGGACCAAGGTATGTTCTCCTTCAGGCAGGCAGTGCTGGTAATGAACAACCCTCCGGTCGGCAACAACCGGTGAATGGTTTCAATCTGGGTGCGCCAATCCGGTAGCAAGTGCAGAACGTTCAACCCCAACACAGCATCAAATTGTTGTTTTTGTTCCCACGCGCTATTGATCGTGCCAACAGAAAACTTGACATTGGCGACACCATTGTCAGAGCGTTTTTGTTCCGCAATGCGAATCATCTCCCGCGCAATGTCGGTGGCGAAGTATTCCTTGACGAACGGCGCATGGTGCAGCGCGGTGGTGCCGGTTCCGCAGCCGAACTCCAGGACCCGCATATCGGGTTTCAGGTAGCCTTGGGTGATTTTCAGTTTGCGGGTGTATACCTGCTCGTTGGGAACTGGATTCTTGGCATATTTGGGCGCGATCCTGTTCCAGAAAGTTTCGGCGGACTGCATGGCAATATCCTTGCTCGCAATTGATCAATTCAGTGTGCGGACAGTCTATCAATGCATTAATGGTGGTAATATAGCCAATAGTGTTGTTTTCGGATGCATATTTGCATGGATTGGCGCGCCGTTGCGTTCGACTGGAACCGAGCCAGGAGCTTTCTGGTCGCTGTGGAAGAGGGTTCGTATTCCGCAGCCGCTAAGGCGTTGGGCGTTTCTCAACCCACGATCGGGCGGCAGATCGGCGAGCTGGAGCAGGAGTTGGAAGTGGCTTTGTTCGAGCGGGCGGGCAGGCGTCTGGTCCTGACACCGCAGGGACGCCACCTGGTCCGTCACGTCAAGGCCATGGCCGACGCGGCCGGGCAACTGTCGCTGGCATCCAGCGGGCATGCTCAGTCTCTTTCGGGAACGGTGCGAATATCCGTTTCAGAGGTCGTCGGGGCGTTGGTGCTTCCGGAGATTGTCAAACGATTGCATGAATCGGAGCCAGGCATCGAGCTGGAAATCCTGGCAACGATGGAAGAGAGCGACTTGCTTCGTCGTGAAGCCGATATCGCGGTTCGACTGTATCGCCCCGAGCAGCCTGATCTTATCGCGAAAAAGGTGGCGGGTACCGCGTTTTATCCGTACGCCACCCCGGATTATATAAAGCGGTCAAAGTTGGACAGGGCGAATTCCAGCCTGAGCAATGCCGAGTTCATCGGTTCCGACGACAATTCCACTTTGACGGAAGTGCTGAAAGAGAAAGGCCACCCGGTAACGTCGAAGAATTTCCCGATTCGGACCAATAGCCGGCTGGCGCAGTGGGAACTTACAAAGTCAGGTGTTGGGATCGGCATCATGTCGCGCGAGGTGGGGGACAATGAGCCGTCGGTAGTGCGCGTATCTTCGGCCTTTTCTCCGATCAACGTTGATATGTGGTTGGTGGTGCATCGAGAGCTGCGCACCAATCTGCGGATCAAGTACGTATTTGATTTCCTGCACCACCAGCTCGGCCTGGTGCTGAGAAAGAGTTCATCCAGCCATTGATCGTTCAGCAGGCTGGGATTCGAGCATTTCTGAAACCGCGCCCGTACTGAAGCCCCGATGTTGCAGCACTCGGTGCGGCGACTGCACATTGCTTCCCCGGCACCCTGTAGCCCAATTCATCGCAAGCTAAAAAGGGGCCGAAGCTTGCGCAAAACGCGGGGGCGTGTATGATGTGACCCATATCACGTTTCGGCGGTGTGCCGGAGCTTCTTGGGAGGGAGGTTCAGGTCATGAAGCGAGTCACGATGTCGGCACTGGCGGTGTTCTTGCTGAGTTCTGTCGCCGCGAGGGCACAGGACCAAGCCGCCGACCGGGCGGCGATTCTCGAATTGATCGACAAGGCCTTCGCCGCCGTCGCCTCCGGCGATCCGGACGACTGGCGCGCGATCCAGCTTGCCGAAGGCACCACGCTTTCGTTCCGACCGGACGGCAAGGGCGGTCAGGCGATGCGCATCCAGAGTAACGAACAGGCCATCCAGCAGGAACCCACCGATGACGTCTACCTGGAACGCTGGATCGGCGAGCCGACGGTGATGATCCGCGGGCCGATCGCGGTGGTCTGGGGCGAATACGAATTCTTCATCAACGGCCAGCGTAGCCACTGCGGCGTGGATTCGGCCGACGTGGTCAAGGTCGACGGGCAGTGGAAGGTCGCCAACTTCATGTGGACGGTCGAGCCCGACGGCTGCCCCGAGCCGCCGCCGGTCGCGCACGACATCAGCGGCGTCTGGAAGCTCGTAGAACTCCATGACTGGAATCCTGATGGACATGACGACGGGTGGCTGGGAAGCCAGGCCCCGGGTCTATTCGTCTACACGCCGGAAGGCAAGCTGTCGCTTCACATCATGACCGAGCACGAGCGCCCGCTGATCGACAGCGAGACCAGCAATGCCGAACGGGGTGAGATCTTCGGGCCTTACATCGGCTACTTCGGCACTTACTAATGAGGTCGTTCATCAGCAGACATTCAGAGTTTCGGAGACGGCCTCCGGCAAGGCGCGCGAACGCAGACATAGCAAGCCTATTTCAAGCGAGCGGAACGCAGCCGGTGGCCGTCTCCGAAGCTCCCAGCGGGCTTGCCTCTCAGCGTCCGTGGACTGCGTTCTCGGCGCTTGATGTGGACCAGCCACACCGGGCGCGCCGACGCCTTGCCACGAACGCTGAAAGACAAGCTGAAAGTCTGCTGATGAGCGACCTCATTAGTAAAGCGTCGACTACGAGGCCATGACCGTCACCCACCACATCGAGGGCCCGAAATCACCCAACAGGATCGGCCGGGCGGCAACGCGCAGCTTCCGATTCGAAGACGGCGACCTGGTGCTCGATTTCAAGACTCCGGATGGCTGGCGCTTTTACCGCCGCCTGCAGCGGGTGGAAAGCTTAAATAGCGACGAATAATGCTTCTCCGCCGCATCACCGAACACGTAAAAGCTCAGAACTGGACGGCCGTTGGCCTCGACTTCGTCATTGTCGTCGTCGGCGTTTTTATCGGCATTCAGGTCTCGAACTGGAATGCGGCGCGGATCGAGCACGGCCAGGAGCGTGTTGCGCTCGAACGTCTCCTGAGCGAGGCAGAGAACGCGGTTGCCTATTTGGCTCGCTTCATTGAATCGCGAGAGGAGGAGAATCAAAGTCGCGAGGCAATGATTGCGTTTTTGACCGATCCTGAACGCCATCCGATGGATCAAGCAGATGCAGCGAACACTCTCGCCACGATGAGTTATTACCCGCCCATGACCCCCATCAGGACGGTATATGACGAATTGTCGGCATCCGGAACGCTGCGTGGAATTCGATCGCAGGCCGTTCGGGACAGAATGGAACTATATATCGCCGAATTGAACGGCCACGACATCAGTCTGGATTACTTCCGGCAGTCAGCGGGCGCGACGATATACGCCGAACTCGCGCCGTTCATGGTCGCGACATACGATCCGGCGAACGACCAGCGTAGAACCTTATCGGTAAGATGGGAAGCGATCCGAAATGATGAAAGGGCCGCTTTTCTTACCATCGACGCACTACGCAATCAGCTCGTGTTTCAGCGCTTTCGCAGGTCAGTTCTTGAGAACGCGCAGACCATGTGCGACGCGGTCGAGAGGGAACTGGGCGACCAATGCATACCGGAATTGGCTGCAAGTAGAAACAGAGAGCCGTTGTGATCCTCCGCCACGTCAGCCCCGCCATTCGGGGGACGGGATCGAAACAGCGCATTGGCGTAACGTGCTGTTCCGGGGTTAAAATTACTGCATGAAGACCGCTGAAATCGACAGGAAAGGGGCACGGGTCTGGGTTGAACGCTGGCAACATGCCGAAAGCGAGCTGGATGCACGCAGGCTGTCGGGCCTGCGAGCGCTGACTGAGCGCGAGGCCGCGGAACGGTTTGCCGCACTGCTGCGCCTTGAAGGCACTTATCCGTTGCGGCCATCCAGCGGGCTGGTCGAACAGCAGCGCGTTTTCGACCGGCTGCGGCAACAACGATGAGCTTCGGCCCGGTCCTTGATGCCGCGCTGGAGGCGCAACAGGCCTGCATCAATACCGGATACCGTTACTGTGTGATTGGCGGAGTGGCTCTGCAGCGCTGGGGCGAACCTCGATTCACCGCCGACGCTGACTTGTCGGTGCTGGTCGAGCCGGGCCAGGAGGCGCGGGCGGTCCGGACCCTGCTTGATAAGCTTCCAGCGCGGATCGACGACGCACCCGGTTTCGCCGAACGCACCCGGGTGGTGCTTGCGCAATCGGACCAGGGCGTGGGCATCGATATTGTCCTGGCCGGCCTGCCATTCGAGGAACGGGTTATCGAGCGCTCCAGTCTGTGGCAGCTTGATGATTCGGTGACGCTGAGAACCTGTTCGGCAGAGGACCTTCTGGTCATGAAAGCCTTTGCGGCACGTGACAAGGACTGGGCAGACGTCACGAGTATCCTCGAACGGCAGGCCGGCAAGCTCGATCTGGACCTGGTCCGAGGCGAACTCGCACCGCTGGTCGCGGCCAAGGAAGCGCCTGAGATCATCGATGGGCTCGAACGTCGGATTCGACAACACTGGAACCCGAACTCATGATCGCGCGCGGTCCCGAGACCAGAGAACACTGTAGGGGACGGGTGGCGAGTCAGGCGGCATTGCGAGGAATATTCGGATGAGCAAGACAGCGTGGCTGGGTTTGCTGATCGCAGTTTCGTCGGCCATTGCCGCCGAAACGGTGCCGAATGATGCACGCTATCTGGGCCGGAAGCCGCCGGGGGTGACGCCCGAATTGTTCGCGCCAGGTATCGTCAGCACCGACGCCGTCGAGCTCAACAGCGTGTTTACGCCCGACGGCCGGACGTTCTTCTTTACGCGGCTGATTGAAGGGCCGAACGAGCAGGAAGGTTATCCCGGCAAGACCCGGCCGATCCTGTTCCACATGGTATATGACGACGGTGCGTGGAGCGAGCCGCGGCCGCTCAGGCTGTTTCCGGACGCACCGCATACCCGGGCGGCGGACATGTCGGTTTCACCGGATGGCCGGCGCCTCTATTTCATGGGCCCCCACCCCGTGGAGCCGGAAAGCGAACGCAGCGATCTGAACCTCTGGGTCAGCCACCGCGAGGACGGCGAATGGTCCGTTGCCGAACCGCTGCCCGCGCCGGTCAACAGCGAGGCGAACGAAATCTACTCTTCCGTCGTCGCCGACGGCAGTCTTTATTTCACATCGAACCGCCCCGGCGCGTCAGCGTCCGGTGCCTCCGGGCTGTTTCGAGCGCAAGCGCTGGATGACGGCGGCTTCGGCGAACCGGTGAACGCCGGCATCGAACCGGAACGCGGTCTTGGAGATACCTTCGTCGCGCCCGATGAAAGCTACCTCATCTTCACCGGGCGGCGCGATGACGGCTACGGCGGCGGCGATCTGTACGTCGCGTTTCGCGAAGCCAATGGTGGCTGGGGCGAACCCGTCAATCTCGGGCCGGAGGTCAACTCGGACATGCTTGATTACTGCCCGATGGTCACGCCGGACGGGAAGTATCTTTTCTTCTCGCGCAGACGAAGCGACCCGCCGGGCGGCTGGCCGAACGTTGTCGAAGGCGATGTGTACCGGGTCGATGCCGCGGTCATCGAGCGCCTTCGGCCAGGCGCAAACAACGCGCATTGACAATGCGCATTTCATACCCCTATACTTTCGAACCTGACCGGCAATGGAGCAGGATCGTGCCAGGGACTACCACTCAAGCCTCGAAAGGCAAACGCCGCAGCGTCAATCTGACGATTCGCGAAGACATCATGACCTCGGCAAAGTCGCTCGGCCTGAACGTATCGCGAGCCGCCGAGGCCGGCATTGCCGAAGCCGTCAGACAAGCGCGTGCCGCCGCCTGGCAACGGGAAAATCGCGCGGCAATTGCGGCGCATAATGCGCGCGTGGAAAGTGGCGGCGTGCTGTTGACTCCAGACTGGGCCGCTGAAGAATAGTCCTTGACCATGGCCCGATTCGATGTCTACCGGTTTTCATCCAGGGCCGCACCGCTGGTTGTCGACGTCCAGTCCGAGGTGCTCGAAGACCTGGCCAGCCGTGTCGTGATTCCGCTGGTTCCGGCGGAACAATCGCGCAGGGAGGCGCTGCCGCGGCTGAAGCCCGGCATTACCGTCAACGACAAGGACTACATTCTGATGACGACCGACCTATCGGCATTGCCTCGATCGCGCCTGGGGCCGTGGGTCGGAAACATCGAGACCGCGCATCGGGACGACATTACCGGCGCGCTCGATTTTCTGTTTTTCGGGTTCTGAACATTCCACCGGTGAAATAATCAGATGATCCTGCGTCGCGTCGCCACCGCCATCCGCAGCCAGGACTGGTTCACCGTCGTCATCGAGTTCGTGATCGTGGTGGCCGGCGTGCTGTTCGCCCTGCAGGTCGGTAACTGGAACGAGGTGCGCGCGGATCGGGAGCGGGCGCAAGCCTATCGTGAGCGTATGGTCTCGGATCTGAAGAACGACATCGTCGAGCTTGAGAAGCGCAAGTTGTTCTGGAGCGCAGCGGCAGGGGAAGGACGTATCGCGCTGGCCTATGCGGAACAGGGCCGTGTTCCCGAGGACGTTGCCTGGGGTGTTCTCCGAGCGTTGCTTCACGCAAGCCAGGTCTGGCGGTTCATTTTCAACCAGGCCACCTATCTGGAGATGCAAAGCGCCGGCGATCTTCGCCTCATCGGCGACACGCAGCTTCGCTCCAATCTGGCCTATTACTATGTGACCGTCGCCGAGAGACGGGGCGATGGCATGTATCAGAGTCTCCCGCGATATCGCGAGACGGTCCGCAGTCTCGTGCCTTCGCTGATTTCGCAATATTATTGGCAAGCCTGCCATGAGCAGCCTCCCGGCGAACAACACCTTAAACCCTGTCCCTCGCCGATGGACGAGGCCGAAGCCGAGGCCGTGCTCGAAGCCGTGATCGGTCATCCAGGCCTGATCGCCGAGCTTCGTTTCTGGGTCGATACGCTGGAGGTACTCGATCGGCTCGTGATCGATGACATCCCGATGAGCTGAGGCCTCATCGATCAGTTGATGGTGGACAGCCCATGATCCTGCGCCGCTTCATCGAGCATGTGGAAGCCCAGAACTGGACGGCGGTCGGCCTCGACTTTGTCATTGTCGTGACGGGCGTATTCATCGGCATTCAGGTTCGAACTGGAACGGGACCCGAAGAGAACACGCGGAAGAGAAAGTCATCCTGGGCAGGCTGTCCGAGGAGATTTCAGCGAACCTCGAGGCCACCGTCCAGGCCGTCGATTCACATCGCCGAAGAGAGCAGATTACCCGGAGCGTCATCCAGGCGCTTCAGGGTGATCCCGAAAGCATGCCGGAGGAAAGCAAGGTCCAGACTGCGCTGTGCCGATGGTTCGTGGTGCCAATCTCCTCGATTGCGACCGACAGCTTCGACGAACTCGTCAGCGCAGGAAAGATCGGCCTCATTCGCGACGCCGAGACGAGGCGGATGATTATGTCGGTGTATGCGTCGCACGAACAGTCGCGCGACCAGATCGGTCTTTTGGCCAATGCCGTAAGGGGGATTGCCGTGGGCATCAGTCCCTACGTTCATTGGCAGCTCGGAGATGGCGGGAGCTGGCCTGGCGGCTATCGATGCTTGTTCGATTTCAAGGGCATGGCAGTTGATCCGATCTCAATGTCACGCCTCGTTCAATTGGCGCGCGGCCAACAAAACTACGCCCATTTTCGGCAGATTGAAGCCGATGCCGCCGCCGCGGCGCTAAGGCGTCTGAGCCCGCCGGGTAGAGGCGACACACCGTGATCCTTCGCCGTCTCGCGCAATCGATTCGCAAGCAGGACTGGGTGGCCGTCGGGATCGAGTTCGTGATCGTGGTCGCCGGGATCTTCGTCGGCCTGCAGGTCACCGAGTGGAACGAGCAGCGGCAGTTGCGCGAGCGCGAGCTGAATTACCTTGTGCGGCTGTCCGAGGACGTGGCCGTCATGCGTGCCGAGATCGCTGAGATCCAGGCGCGTGCAGAAGGACGCCCCGAGAACGCCTTGCGTGCGTTCCGGGCGCTGGAAGCGTGCGACGCCGCGCTGGCCGAACCGGATGATTTCCGCTTGACCTTCGCCTTCTATCAGAACCAGCGCACCGCGGTGCTGGTCGAGCGCACGTACGAGGAGATGGTGGCCTCCGGCGCGCTGGCTGCAATGGCCGATCGACAACTCAGCAGCGCCATTGCCGGCGTGTTCAGCGAGCTCCGCAATTACAAGGGTTACGTCACCGCTGTCCGGGTTTCACTGCCGGTCATCGACCAGGTGTTGTGGCGCCACCTTGATCTTTCCTACGATGAACAAGGAGTGCCCACGCTCAGCAACTTCGATTTCGAAGCCGCCTGCGCCAACCGGGAACTGCGCAACGCCGCCTGGGAGATCTACGACCTGTTCTGGGACTGGCAGGGCGGGACCCGGCGCGCCGCCGATCAGCTCGATGAATTCATGGCTCGTCTGGAAGATCATCTTGCCGCGCGCGGTGTTACGGATCCATAGTGCAATGGCCGCACGGTCGCTGGTTCTGCCGCCAACGCGGCGATCTATGCTAGGATGAATCTACCTGAAAAGGATGAATCTACCATGCCCATCAGCATCAAGGACCCGGACACGGACGCCAAGATCCGCGATCTGGCGGCGCTGACCGGCGAGTCCATCACCGTGGCCGTACGCACCGCGATCGAGCAACGTTTGCGCCGGGAGTCCGCGCGCCGGCGCGCCGGAGTCGCCGAGCGCCTGTTGGGGCTGTCGCTGGCCAGGCACGGCAAAAAGCGGTTCGATGAGAGCGCCGAAGAAGCGATCGGCTACGACGAAAGCGGCGCGCCGCAGTGATCGTCGATACCTCCGCGGTCATTGCGATCCTTGCCGGCGAGCCAGACGCCGAGCGCTATGCGCGGCTGATCGAACAGGATCCGACGCCGCGCATCGGCACCCCGACCCTGTTGGAGGCATCGATCGTGCTCACGCGCTGGTTTGGCGAAGCCGCCGAAGCGGCGCTGGATGCCTTCGTCCGGGAATCCGGTGCCGAGGTCGTGCCCTTCGACCTGCCGCAGTTGCGCGCCGCGCAGGAGGCCTACCGCCGCTACGGCAAGGGCCGGCATCCGGCGGGTCTGAACTTCGGCGACTGCATGAGCTATGCGCTGGCGAAGGTGTGCGATGAGGCACTGTTGTTCAAGGGTGAGGATTTTGCGGGTACCGATATCGGGGCTGCGGGGAAGCGCCAGTGAGCGTGTTGGCCGATTTTGCCGCCGCGCTGGGCGAGCGCGAACGCACGCAGGCCCTGCTCGAGCGCGGCATGGAGCGCCAGTGGGCCGTGCTGCTCGGCATCGGTGCCGATCCACTTTACGCATTCGTCGCCAACGAGCCGCGCTTCCTCGCCATCCTCGAACGCCAGAACCTTCCGCTGGCGATGCCGCTCACGAGACGGCCATGATCCTGCGCCGCGTCATCGAGCATGAGAAGGACCAGAACTGGACGGCCGTCGCGCTTGACCTCGAATGCAATCAAGCCTGCTAACGAGAACGTTAATCCCCTTGCGGGCCGCGTCAGGCAGCGTTCGTTTCAACCTCGGCAGCGATCCGCTCACCAAGTTCCCGCTCGGCAAGCGCCAATTCGTAGCTGGTTTGCAGGTTAAGCCAGAAGCGCGCGCTGTTGCCAAAAAAGCGCCCGAGCCGGAGCGCCGTATCCGGAGAGATACCGCGCTTGCCATTCAGAATATCGGAGAGGCGGCCAGAGGGGACCCGCAGCGCCAGTGCCAGGCGGTTGGCAGACATCTCGCGTGCTGCAAGTTCGCGCTTCAGGATTCGACCGGGGTGAACAGGGAACATGATGTTTCAACTCCTTGGAACTAATGATAGTCCACGATCTGGACCTGCCAGGCATCACCATCGGCAAATTGAAAACAGATGCGCCACGGGCCGTTGACGGTCATGGCCCATTGCCCCTTGCGATCGCCCTTGAGTTTGTGCAAGCCGGTGGATTTCAAGGGACTGATGTCCTGCAAGGACGTTGCTGCGTCGAGCACGGCCAGAAGATCCATGGCGGATTCTTTATCCAGCCCCGAGAATTTGCACTTGCCCGTCTCGCCAAAACGACGGGTCGCGCTGTCTCCCCAAGACTTGATCATCTGCTCACCATAGTACGCACTACATTGTATGTCAATCAGTGAATCTACAACTTGTTGCGATACCGGATCGGGCCGTTACGGATCGTCGCTGAAATCCGGGACAAGCGGATGATCATCCTCGTGGATCGGGCAGCACATCGGCGAAGGATCTACAAATGACTCCGCCTCGCCGAAACGGCTGGAACGCGTGGACAAAATCGCTTGCACAAAACGCCGGGCCGGGTATGATGTGAACCGGGTCACGTTTCGCGCGGCGCCGAAACGCCCTGGGAGGGAGGTTCAGGTCATGAAGCGAGTCACGATGTCGGCACTGGCGGTGTTCTTGCTGAGTTCTGTCGCCGCGACCGCGCAGGACCAGGCAAGTGACCGGGCCGCCATTCTCGCTGTGATCGACAAGGCGTTTGCCGCCGTCGCTTCCGGCGATCCGAAGGACTGGCGCCCGCTGCTGACGGACCAGGCACGTTCGCTGGACTTTGTCGTCGAGCCCGACGGCACTGCCAGCCCGCGTGAGCGCTCCTTTCGCGACTTTCTCGCAACACTGAAGCCCGGTGACCGCCGCCTGTTCGAACGCTGGCTAGGCGAACCCGCCGTTCTGATTCGCGGGCCCATCGCGGTCGTCTGGGGCGAGTACGATTTCTGGATCGACGGCAAGTTCTCCCATTGCGGCGTCGACACGGTCAACCTCGGAAAATTCGACGGTGAGTGGAAAATCGCCCATTTCATGTGGACGGTCGAGAGCGAAGGCTGCGAAACCGCCGCGGACCCATTCCCCGGAAGCTTGATGGACTAGGTCGATGCTCCTCCACCGCTTCGCCAAATCCATCCGCCGCCAGGACTGGACCGCCGTGGTGATCGAGTTCGTGATCGTGGTGGCCGGGATCTTCGTCGGCCTGCAAGTCACCGAATGGAATGAGCAGCGCCAGTTGCGCGAGCGTGAGACGTATGTCATTACGCAACTGGCGTCGGATATCCGGGCGATTGAGGAACAGGCAAAAGATTATGCCGAACTCTACCGCGGCAAGGTCGCCTCCGCCGATCGCATCATGGCGTTCATCGCTTCCGGCCTTGAGTCGCCGGAAGACGAAGCGGTGCTGCTCGACGATTTCAGCAATGTCATGTTTCGCCGTCCGCCGATCGGGCGGCCGCCGGCCTTCGTCGAACTGGTGTCCGCCGGCGACACCGGAATCATCCGGAATGACCAATTGAGAGAAGCGATGACCCGCTTCGATCTGGGGATGCAGGCTGCGTTGCGCTCCGACGAGGTCGTCATCGATTTCTGGTTTCGCTACGGCGAAAGTCTCGGCCGCAAGATCATCCTGAACGACCGTCTTGGCGAGAACTTCGGCGACGTGCAGTATTCGGTCGGGGACTACGATCTGGCCGCCATGAGAGGCGATCCCGAGTTCCTCTCGTCGCTGAGCTGGATCAAGCGCATGCACGTGATCTCGGCCGACATGAACGGAATCATTGTCGTCAGGTCCAGCGAGATGGCCGAACGCCTGGAGGCCGCGAAGCCGTGAGCCTCCGCGGCCCCATCGAATACGCCAGGATCCACAACTGGCATCACGGGCTGCGCTGGTTCGCAGCCGAATTCCTGGTCGTGGTCACCGGCGTGCTGGTTGCGCTGGCACTGGGTGCCAACCAACGCAATAAACGGAGACACCCACGAAACCGCATTTTCATTGGTTTTGGATAAAACCCTTCACGTTTGACGATGGAGGTGGACAGAGTCGACCGATCCGGCAGGAACAATTTCAAAGTACGAAAATCGAATTTAGTTTGTAAATTTATTCGCGCCCGGGAAGAGGCTTCCTGATGTCTTCCGCTTTACAGGCGGCGCCTCAATCATTCTTCGGACTTTTCTATTTCCATTTCCCGCACGGTTCTGCGCAGAATTTTTCCCACGGCGGTCTTGGGTAGCTCGTCCACAAAGACAAACCCCGTCGGGACTTTATAGGCCGCCAGATTCTTTTTGCAATGCGCTTTGAGTTTTTCCGGGTCCAGGGTTTTGCCCGCGGCCGGAACGACATAGGCCTTGAGCGTTTCACCACGGTACTCGTCGGGCACCCCGATGGCGCAGGCTTCCAGGATATCGGGGTGCAGCATGAGGACCTGGTCCACCTCCGCCGGGTAGATGTTGTAGCCGCCGGCCACGATCATGTCCTTTTTGCGGTCGGCGATGGTGAGATAGCCGTCTTCGTCAAGGTGGCCGATATCGCCGAGATAGAACCAGCCGTCTTTGAGAACGGCGGCGGTCTCTTCCGGTCGTTTGTAATAGCCTTTCATGACCTGAGGACCCCGGATGCAGATTTCGCCGTCTTCGCCGGGTCCCAACTCCTTTTCCCCGGTTTCCAGGTCGACGATTTTGATTTCCGTGTTTGGCAAGGGGACCCCCACAGTGCCGAGCTTCACCTTTCCTTTCCAGGGGGTGGCCGTGCCGAAGGCCGAGTTTTCAGTGGCCCCGTAGACGTCGTTGATGATGGCGCCGTGCAGTTTTTTAAGCTGGTTGAGGGTGTCTTCCGGCAGAGGGGCGGCGCCGCCGAAATAGCCTTTGACAAAGGAAAGGTCCATCTCCCGGAACGCTTTCAGGTTTAATAACCCCACGTAAATCGTGGGCACTCCGGGCAGGAAGGTGGGACGAAATTTTTTGAGCATTTTGGTGATCACGGCGGGTTCCGGCCGCGGCACCAGTACGCAGCTCCAGCCGTTCCAGATGATGATGTTCTGGCAGATCGAGTAGCCGGCAGAATGAAAGACCGGGTAGACTCCAAGCAGTCTTTCCAGGTCGCCCCGCTTGAGATCAGGAAACCAGGCATTGAATATCTGGACCACCCCGGAGATGTTGGCGTGGGTCAGTTCCACACCCTTGCTGACCCCGGTGGTACCCCCGGTATACAGCAGGGCTGCGGTTTCTTCCCATTTGGCCCGGTTTTCCACGGGGGTGTCGGGGTACTTTTTAATCAGGTCCATAAACGGGTAGACACCTTTTAGCGGAACATCCTTGCGGAACATTTCCTTTTTGACGAAAGGGAACAACTGCTTGACCGGGAAGGGCAGGTAATCGTTGATGTGGCAGGTGATGATTTTCTTGATGCCGGTTTGCGGCTGCAGTTTCAGGACCCGGGGGAGCAGCAGGTCCAGGGTAACGATATAGGTGGTGTCGGAGTCGTTGAGCTGATGCAGCAATTCACGCTCGGTGTAGAGCGGATTGTTCATCACGGTGACCGCGCCGAGATAGTAGGCGGCATAGTCGGCAATGATGACCTGGGGCAGGTTAGGCAGCAGCATGCCGACCTTGTCCCCGGGTTTAACACCGAGATCGGCCAGGGCATTGGCGAAGCGGTACACCAGGCTGCGCAGTTCCCGGAAGGTGATGATTTTGCCCATGTAGATGTAGGCGATGTGATCGGGATAATCCCGGACGGTGGTTTCGAGGGCTGCGGGCATGGTGATCTTCCGCAGCTCGACTTCAGGGGGTGTACCCTCAGGGTAAAATCTGTGCCAGACTTTTGCTTCCATGGTGTGACCTCCTGTTAAATTTTAGAGTCGCCGGCTGCGGCTGTCACTCTGAGCATAGCGAGCCGACTCCGCCAAAGTGGAGGGGTATAGGAAGTATAAAGGCCCTATTGCCCGCTTTCCAGCAGTATCCGGGCAG
>JAVVDX010000012.1:0-43437 GCA_032251475.1 Wenzhouxiangellaceae bacterium
ACCATGCCCAAGATGAAATCCAACCGCGGGGCCGCCAAGCGGTTCCGGGCCACCGGCAGCGGGCGCATCAAGCGCAAGCATGCCTACCACAGCCACATCCTGACCAAGAAGGACCCCAAGCGCAAGCGCCGGCTGCGCTCGACGACGCTGATTTCCGGCGCCGACGAGAAGATGGTCCGCAAGCTGCTGCCGAAGCTTTGACGGCGGTTTTCAACAGGGTTTCAGGAGAAAGATAATGGCAAGAGTCAAACGTGGAGTGGTCGCCCGCCGCCGTCACCGCAAGGTGCTCGCCCGGGCCAAGGGTTATTACGGCGCGCGCCGCAAGGTGTTTCGCGTCGCCAAGCAGGCGGTCATAAAGGCCCAGCAGTATGCCTACCGCGACCGTCGCCAGCGCAAGCGCGATTTCCGTTCGCTGTGGATCCAGCGCATCAACGCTGCGGCGCGCGAGCACGGCCTTTCCTACAGCCGGTTCATCAACGGACTGAAGAAGGCCGAGATCGGCATCGATCGCAAGATGCTGGCCGAACTGGCCGTCAACGACAAGGCCGCGTTCAAGGCGCTGGCCGAGAAAGCGCAGTCCCAGTTGAACTGACCGGCCGCAGTCCGTGGCCGGTCCCGATATTTCCGCGATGCGCAAAGTGGCGCTGGCCGAGCTGGCCGGTACCGCCGACCTGCGCGCGCTCGACGAGGTGCGCGTGGCCTGGCTGGGCAGGAAGGGCAAGCTCACCGCTGAGCTGAAGGCGTTGGGCAAGCTGCCGCCGGACGAGCGGCGCGCCGCCGGCCAGGCCGTCAACGAACTCAAGCGCGAACTGACCGCGGCGATCGAGTCGCGCAAGGCCGAACTCGAGCGCGCCGCGCTCGATGAACGGCTGGCGACCGAGACCGTCGACGTCACGCTTCCGGGCCGCAATGTCGATCCGGGCGGGGGGCATCCGGTCACGCGCGCGATGAGCCGCATCCTCGAGATCTTCCACGGACTCGGCTTCGCCGTCGCCGACGGGCCGGAGGTCGAGGACGACTACCACAATTTCGAGGCGCTGAACTTTCCGGAGCACCATCCGGCGCGGGCGATGCACGACACGTTCTACCTGCCCGACGGCAGGCTGCTGCGCACGCACACCTCGCCGGTGCAGATCCGGACCATGAAGCAGCAGCCGCCGCCAGTGCGCATCGTCGCGCCCGGGCGCGTATTCCGGTCCGATTCCGACCAGACCCACACGCCCCAGTTTCATCAGGTCGAAGGACTTCTGGTCGACGAGGACGTCACGTTCGCCGATCTCAAGGGCATGTTGCACACCTTCGTCAATGCCTATTTCGAGGACGAGTTGGAAATGCGCCTGCGCCCGTCGTATTTCCCTTTTACCGAGCCTTCCGGGGAGGTGGATGTACGCTGGCCCGGAAGCGATAAATGGGTGGAGTTGCTGGGTTGCGGCATGGTGCATCCCAACGTGCTGGAAAACTGCGGCATCGACAGCGAGAAGTACACCGGCTACGCGTGGGGATTGGGTGTGGACCGTTTTGCCATGCTGCGCTACCGGGTCGATGATCTCCGGTTGTTTTTCGAAAACGATCTGCGCTTCCTGGCCCAGTTCCGCTAGGAAACACGCCGGAATGCGCTGCCGGACGAAGAAGGGAAACCGATGCGATTCAGCCTGAACTGGCTCCGGCACTGGGTGCCGACCGAACTCGACGCCGAGGCCGTGGCCGACCGCCTGACCAACGCCGGCCTCGAGGTCGATAGCGTCGAGACGGTCGGCGCCGGTCTCGACGGCGTCGTCGTCGGCCGCATCCGCGCCTGCGAGCCGCACCCCGACGCCGACCGGCTGCGGGTCTGCGAGGTCGACTTTGGCGCCGAGGCCCCGGTGACGATCGTCTGCGGGGCCCCGAATGCGCGCCCGGGCCTGGTGGCGCCGCTGGCCACCGTCGGCACCGAATTGCCCGGGGGACTGAAAATCAAGCCGGCGAAGCTGCGCGGGGTGGCGTCCAACGGCATGCTCTGCTCGGCGCCCGAGCTGGGGCTGGGTCAGGACGCCGGCGGCCTGATGGAGCTTCCCGGCACACTCACTCCGGGCCGGCCGCTGGCCGCCGCGCTGGGGCTGCCCGACCACGTCATCGAGGTCGACCTGACCCCGAACCGCGCCGACTGTCTTTCGATTCGCGGGATCGCGCGCGAACTGGCCGCGATCGAGGGGCTGGAGTGCCGGGCGCCGGAAATCGAACCGGTGCCGGCGGCCAGCGAACGCAAAATCCAGATCGAACTGGTCGATCCGGCCGGCTGCCCGCGCTACGTCGGACGCGTGATCGAGGGCGTGGACCCGAACGCACCGACGCCGGCGTGGATGGTCGAGCGGCTCGAGCGCTGCGGCGTGCGCAGCCTCGGGCCGATCGTAGATGCGACCAATTATGTGATGCTCGAACTGGGCCAGCCGATGCACGCGTTCGACCTCGCCCGACTGTCCGGCGGCATTCGCGTGCGCCGCGCGCAGCCGGGCGACGAGATCGAACTGCTCGACGGCCAACGCATCGAGCCGGACGAGGACATGCTGCTGATCTGCGACCATGAAAGGCCGGTGGCGCTGGCCGGCATCATGGGCGGCGAGCAATCGGCGGTGCACGCCGATACCCGCGACATCCTGCTCGAGTCGGCCTGGTTCAACCCGACCGCGATCATCGGCAAGGGCCGTCGGTACGGGCTTTCAACCGATTCCTCGCACCGCTTCGAGCGCGGCGTCGACCCGCAGTTGCAGGCCACGGCCGTCGAACGCGCCACGGCGCTGATCGTCGAGATCGCCGGCGGCCGGCCGGGTCCGGTGCTCGAGCAGCGCGACGACCAACATCCTCTGGCGGTTCGGCCGGTCGGGCTGCGCGTCGAGCGCGTCAACCGGCTGCTCGGCACGGGGCTGACGCCGGAGCGGATCAGGGAGATTCTCGAGCGGCTCGGGATGCAGGTCGAGGAGACCGCCGACGGGTTCGAGGTCATGCCGCCTTCGGCCAGGCGCGACATCGAGATCGAAGTCGATCTGATCGAGGAAGTCGCGCGGCTGGTCGGCTACGACAACCTGCCGGCGCGCGAGCCGCGCGGGCGGCTGCGCGCGATCGTCGACAGCGAGCGCGAAATCGGCCTCGATGCGCTGCGCCGGGCGTTGCAGGCCCGCGGCTTCAGCGAGATCATGACCTGGAGCTTCGTCGCCATCGAGGATCTCGAGCGCCTGGGCCTGGCGGCCGGCGCACAGCCGCTGGCCAACCCTCTGAGCCAGGACCTCGCGGTGCTGCGCACCAGCCTGCTGCCGGGGCTGCTGCGGACCGCCGCGGCCAACCTTCGCCACCAGCAGCCGCGCCTGAAGCTGTTCGAGACCGGTCACGTGTTCGCCGCCGGAGACGGCGAGGCTGACGGCGGCGACGGTCCGGGCGGGGAATGGCAGCGTCTCGGCCTGCTGCTGGCCGGCCGCGCTGAGCCCGAGAGCTGGCTGGCGCCGAAACGGCCGTTCGATTTCTACGACCTCAAGGGGGAGATCGAGCACCTGCTGGGCGTGCTCGGTCACCGGCTCGAAAGCATCGAGTGCCGACCGGCCGAACGTGCGTGGCTGCATCCCGGTCAGGGCTGCGAAGTGCGCCTGAGCGGCGAGACCATCGGCCACGCCGGTCAGCTGCATCCGGCCCGGGCCGCAGCGGCGGGCCTGGACGGGGCGGTGTTCGTCGCCGAACTGGACCTCGACCGGCTGCGCGGCCGCGAGCTGCCCGGGTTCGCGGGACTGTCGCGCTACCCGTCGGTCCGGCGCGACCTCGCGATGGTCGTGCCGGAGTCGGTTCCGGCGGCCTCGCTGGTGGCCACGGTGCAGGAATCCGCGGGCGAGGTGCTGGAACAGTGTATTATTTTCGACCAGTATCAGGGAGAAGCGATAGAATCCGGCTATAAAAGTGTCGCTATTGGCTTGATTTTGCGCGATGTTTCGCGCACTCTTACCGATGACGCCGTGGATTCGGTTATGCTGCGGGTCACGGATTCCCTGAAACGGGAATGTAACGCAACAATCAGAACGTAGTTTTCGAACGTAGCGCGGGAGGGATGCTCGATGGCGCTGACAAAAGCCGACCTGGCGAATACCTTGTTCGAGGAAGTGGGGCTCAACAAACGCGAGGCGAAGGAATTTGTCGACGCCTGGTTCGAGTCGATTCGCGACGCTCTGGAGGCCGGGGAGAACGTGAAGCTGTCGGGCTTCGGGAATTTTCAGCTGCGCGACAAGCGGCAACGGCCCGGCCGAAATCCGAAGACCGGCGAGGAAATTCCGATCAGCGCCCGGCGCGTGGTGACGTTCAAGCCGGGTCAGAAACTGCGTGGAAGGGTGGAAGCCTATGCTGGATCCAGGAAGTAACCGCGAATTGCCGCCGATCCCGGCGAAGCGCTACTTCACCATCGGTGAAGTCAGCGATCTGTGTGCGGTCAAGCCGCACGTGTTGCGCTACTGGGAACAGGAATTCCCGCAGCTCAAGCCGGTCAAGCGCCGGGGCAACCGGCGCTATTACCAGCGCCACGACGTGCTCATGGTCCGTCAGATCCGCTCGCTGCTGCATGAAAAGGGGTTCACGATTCTCGGCGCGCGTCAGCAGCTCGAAGGGGAAGGTGCGCGCGACGACGTTTCGCGCAGCCAGCAGCTCGTGCGCCAGGTGCGCACCGAGCTCGAGGAGGTCCTGCACGTCCTGAGGCGCTGAGCCTTCCCGGCCGTTCGGATCGTGGGCCGCCGGCCCGGTATAATGGAAAACCGGAATCGGAGCGTAGCGCAGCCTGGTAGCGCACCACAATGGGGTTGTGGGGGTCGAGAGTTCGAATCTCTCCGCTCCGACCATCTTTCCGGCCCACGATGAAACCGTTCCGCCGGCATCACCGCGCGTTGACCGGTCGGCGCGTATTCTCCGCGACGACGTCGCCGCCGAATCCGTTGCAAATTCGGACCACGACCCCAAGGAAATGCGAATGGACATGAAACAGCAGAGCCCGAGCATGCCGGACATCGCATCCCAGCCGCACGATCAGCCGGCCGGCCGGCTCGACTGGGTCGGCATGAACCGGATCGAGGTACCGGTCCGGGTGCCGGCGCCCGACGGCAGCCTGGTGCAGACGCCGGCACGCGTCAGCGCGTTGGTCGACCTCGATCAGCCCGGGGCCCGTGGCATTCACATGTCGCGCCTGTACCTGCACCTGGACCGCGCGCTGGCCGAGCACGCCCTCACGCCGATGGCGATGCGCCACCTGCTGCGCGATTTTCTCGATTCGCACGAAGGTTTGAGCTCGCGAGCGCTGCTGCGGATCGATTTCGAGTACCAGACGCGCCGGCGCGCGCTCGCCAGCGACAACGCTGGCTGGCGAAGCTATCCGTTCAGCATCATCGCGACGCTGGAAGGGCGCAAGTTCGGGCTCGAGCTTTCCTACGAGGTGACTTACTCGAGTACGTGCCCGTGCTCGGCCGCGCTCGCCCGGCAACTCATCCAGCAGCAGTTCGAGCGCGATTTCGCCGCCGGCGAGCCGGTCGACCGCGAGACCGTCGTCCGCTGGCTCGGCAGCGAGCAGGGCGTCATGGCGACTCCGCACAGCCAGCGCTCGATCGCCGATATCCGGCTTCGGCTGGCGCCGACGTTCGAGGCGTTTCCGTTCGACGAACTCATCGACCTGGTCGAGGGCGCGCTCAAGACCCCGGTCCAGACCGCGGTCAAGCGCGAGGACGAGCAGGAATTCGCGCGCCTCAACGGCCAGAACCTGATGTTCTGCGAGGATGCCGGCCGCCGCGTGCGCCATGCGCTGGAAAACGACGAGCGCATCCTCGACTTCTGGGCCCGCTGCAGCCACTTCGAAAGCCTGCACCCGCACGACGCTGTCGCGATCGTGACCAAGGGGCTGCAGGATGGGTACCAGCCGATCGACAGCCATCGATAAAAGCGACCGTCAGGCACGCGCTCGCGGCGTCTTGCGGCGGGTTTCCCTCGGGAAAGAGTCCGGGCCCCTCCGGGTTTTCAACGGTGCCGGGTAAAGTGGCTCGGGGTTTCGGCCTCGCCATCACGGGGGATTTGCGGTAAAGTTCCGTTCCGTACCCACCGGTCCGGTAAGCGGGCGGGCGGGATTCGGGGAGAACGGGAGAAAAGGGGAATGATCAAGTTAATGATCGTCGACGACCATCATCTGGTCCGACAGGGGCTGCACAACATCATCGACGACGCCGGCGGGATCGACGTCGTCGCCGAGGCCGCGACCGGCGAGGATGCGATTCGTCTCAACCGCGAGAAGAAGCCGGACGTGATCCTGATGGATATCAGTCTGCCCGGGCTGTCCGGGTTCGAGACCAGCGACCGGATCATGCACGCCACCCCGTCGGCGCGGATCATCGCGCTGACCGCGCATACCAAGCCGCCGTTTCCGACCCGCCTGCTCGACATGGGTGCGGCCGGCTATCTGACCAAGGCCTGCGACGCCGACGAACTCGTCCGCGCGATTCGCAAGGTGCACGACGGCGAACGCTACATCGGTTCCGAAATCGCCCAGCAGCTCGCGATGTCGCTGCTGCCGGGAGTGCCGCAGTCGCCGTTCCAGGAGCTGACCCCGCGTGAGCTCGAGGTTGCTCTGATGCTGGCCAATGGGATGAAGTCGAGCGCGATCGCCGAGCGCATGAACATCAGCCCGAAGACGATCTCGACCCACAAGTACCGGATTTTCGAGAAGATCGGCGTCGACAGCGAGGTCGGGCTGCTGCGCGAGGCGATCCGCTACGACCTCATCGAGACCGAGAACTGAGGCCCTGAGCTGAGGCCGGGAACCGGGCCGGGCCGCGCGACGCGACCCGGTCCGGATCTCTCAACCTTCGGATTTCCCGTGCCGTTCGGCACCGTCGCGCGGCTTGTCGCCGGACTCGGATTCGAGCCGGAACAGACCCTTCTGCTCGCCGACCGGGCGGGCCGCCGGCAGCGATGAATCACTGTCGCCGTCGCCCGAGGGCTTTTCGGACGGGGCCCGGTCCGGGCGCGACTCGGCGCTGTCGTCACGGGTCGCGGCTGGCGACTTGCGCTTCGGCTCGCCGCCGGAGTCACGATGTGATTCAGCTGTCGCGCGATCCGGTTCCTTCCCGGCATCTTCGGCCGGGCGGTCCGCCTTCGCTGCACCGTTCGGGCTGTCCGTCGCAGGTTCCGCCCCCGAATTCGTCGTCCCGGCGCCAGTGCTGTCAGGTTCCGCGCCAGTCGTGCTTCCGACCGGTTCGGCATCGGCGGCTTCCGGCTTCCGGCCGCTCTGTGCGCCAGCCGTCTCCGGCTTGTCTTCGCGCGTGTTTCCGGTAGGCTCCCCGGACGGGCCGGCCTCGTCGTTCCCGTCGCCCGGTTCGCGTGCCTGCCCTGTCGTGTACCGGTTGCGACGCTTCTTGCCGCCGCGCCGCCGTCGCTTTTTCTTCTTGCCCCCATCCTGGCCGTCGTCCCGGGCGCCGCCCGGGCCGACTCCGGCACCGCCGCCCCGGGTTTCCTTCCGGCCGGTCTTTTCGTCATCCTTCGGGCTTTCCTTCTGGCCTTCTTTCCGGCCATCCTGTGCCTTCGGCGAATCGCCCGGGCGCCTGGATCCGTCGCCGGATTTGCGGTCTTTGCGCTGCTTCGGCCCGGACCCGGACTTGCCTTTTGCCCGGGTCTCGTCCTTGCCGCCCTTGCGGCCGGCGGGCTTGTCGTCGGCCTGGTCGCGCGGCTTGTGCGGCCGGTGGGTTGCGTGCTTGCTGCCGCTGCGCGCCGACGAGGCCTTGCGCGTGCGCTTCTTGCCGCCGGCGCCGGCCGGCTTGCGCGGGGTCTTGCGGCCGCGCGATTTCGACTCGTCGCCGCCGAAGACCTCCTTCAGCCATTTCCCGACCCGGGTCCAGACGCTCTCGTGCCGCATCGGCGCCGGCTGCGCGGGACGCATCGTGCTTACCGCCGGTTCTTCGCGGCTGGCCACACCGGCCTGGAGTTCCTGGTCGCTGACGACGGTTTCGAGCTCGTCGGACTGCGCCATCGCGTAGCTCGGTTCGTCGACCGCCTCGCTGGTGCGCAGCCGCTGGATCTCGTAACGCGGGGTCTCCATCTGGTGGTTGGCGACCACGGTCACCGGCGTGCGCGTGCGTTCCTCGATACTCGAGATCACGCCGCGCTTTTCGTTGAGCAGGAAGTTCGCGACCGACAGCGGCGCCTGGACGATGACCCGGCCGGTGTTTTCCTTCATCGCCTCTTCCTCGGCCAGCCGGATGATCGCCAGGGCCAGCGACTCGATCGACCGGATCGATCCGTAGCCGTCGCAGCGCGGGCAGGTCACGTGGCTGGATTCGCCCAGCGACGGGCGCAGGCGCTGGCGCGACAGTTCGAGCAGCCCGAAGCGCGAGATCCGGCCGATCTGGACGCGCGCCTTGTCGACGCGCATCGCCTCGCGCAGCTTGTCCTCAACCTGGCGCTGGGCGTCGCGGCTGGTCATGTCGATGAAGTCGATCACGACCAGTCCGCCGAGGTCGCGCAGCCGCAACTGGCGCGCGATTTCCTCGGCCGCCTCGAGGTTGGTCTGAAGCGCGGTTTCCTCGATGTCGGCGCCCTTGGTCGCGCGCGCCGAGTTAATGTCGATCGACAGCAGCGCCTCGGTATGGTCGATCACCACGGCGCCGCCGGACGGCAGCCGGACTTCGCGCGCGAACGCCGACTCGATCTTGCTTTCGATCTGGAAGCGCGAGAACAGCGGCGTCGGGTCGCTGTAGCGCTTGAGCTTGCGCAGGGTGTGGGGCATGACCTGCTGCAGGAACTCGCGCGCGTCCTCGAACACCTGCTCGGAATCGATCAGGATCTCGCCGATGTCGTCGCGCATGTGGTCGCGCAGCGCACGGATGATGACGTTGGATTCCTGGTAGATCAGAAACGGCGCCTTGCGCGCCTGCGCGGCCGTCTGAATGGCTTCCCACAACTGCAGCAGGTAGTTCAGGTCCCAATGCAGATCCTCGGCCAGGCGGCCGACGCCGGCGGTGCGCACGATCAGGCCCATCCCCGTGGGCACCTCGAGCTGGCGCAGCGCCTCGATGATGATCTTGCGGTCCTCGCCGGTGACCTGGCGCGATACGCCGCCGGCGCGCGGGTTGTTCGGCATCAGGACCAGGTAGCGCCCGGCCAGGCTGATGAAGGTCGTCAGCGCCGCGCCCTTGGTGCCGCGCTCTTCCTTTTCGACCTGGACGATGATTTCCTGGCCGCTATCGACCGCATCCTTGATGTCGACGCGGTCGCCGGCGTCCAGCGCCTTGGCGGAGGCCTCGGAGAAGTATTCGCGCGCGATTTCCTTGAGCGGCAGAAAACCGTGGCGCTCGGAGCCGAATTCGACGAAGCACGCCTCGAGGCTGGGCTCGACGCGGGTGATGCGGCCCTTGTAGATGTTGGACTTCTTCTGTTCCTGGGCCGGGACCTCGATGTCCAGATCCAGCAGGTTCTGGCCATCGGCTATGGCCACACGCAACTCCTCGGGCTGAGTTGCGTTGATCAGCATTCGTTTCATTGTCGATCAATTCCTGGCAAGTCGCTCCCGTCCGGATCGTTACCGGCCGAGAATCGGCCCGCCGTGCGGCGGCCGAACTTCCCGGACTCTTTCTGGTTCGTGATATTCGCCGGGAGCGTCTGTTTTTCTGCTCGCCGCGAACCGGCTGGGTTCGCGGCACCGTTGTTCGATCCGGCATGGCCGGACGTCAGTGATCCTGATCTGCAATAAGCGGTTTTGCGGCCCGGTGCGTTCGGCACCCGGGACGAGCGGGTCGCCGGCAGACCGGCTGGATTCCAGCTCAACTGCCTGCGTCGATGCAACTGATATCCGCCAGCGGCGTTTTCCGGAACCGTCGTGGAAATCGCATGCAAACCGCCAGCAAACGGCACGCGCCCGCACCGGTCTGAGCCGTGCGAGCGCGTCGCCAATCACTGATGCAAGTATACTTGAAATTGCCGCAAAACGCCGCAGGATGCCGCAAAACGTGAGCCCCGGCAATTTTTCGCGGCTTTCGCCGCCGCAGATTTCCGCTTCGAATTCATGCAATCACTCCAGTCCCATGTCCGGCCGATCCACGCACACGGTCCACGCGCATGAGCACGCCTGACGACCCCGGCCGCAACCGGGTGCGCGAGCTCGCGGTCGAGCGCGACCGCGCCGGGCAACGGCTGGATAATTACCTCGCGCGCGAGCTCGGGCCGGTGCCGCGCGCGCTGGTCTACCGGTTGATCCGGACCGGCCAGGTCCGCGTCAACGGCGGCCGCGCGAAACCGATGCGCAAGCTCGCCGCCGGCGACCGGGTCCGGATCCCGCCGGTGCGCACCGGCGGCGCGCCCCCCGCCCGCCTGCCGGCCGAACGGGTCGACGAGATTGCCGGGCGGATCATCCACCGCCAGGCCGAGTTCATCGTCGTCGACAAGCCGGCGGGGATCGCGTCGCAGGCCGGCTCCGGGCTGGCCTGGGGGCTCAACGATCTGGTCGCGCGCATCGAACCGAACGCGCTGCCGGTGCACCGGCTGGACCGCGAGACCAGCGGGGTGATGCTGTTCGCGCTCGGGCGCGCGAACGCAGTCGAGCTGCAGCGCCTGTTCCGGGACAACCGGGTCGAAAAGCGCTACCTCGCGCTGCTCGACGGGCACCTGGACCACGATCTGGTCGAGGTCGACCGGCCGTTGAAGAAGATCCGCGACGCCGGCGGCCGGCATCGCGTTGTCGTCGACGAAGAGGGGCAGCCGGCGCGCTCGCGCTTCCGCGTGCTCAAGCGGCTGCCGCGGCACGACTACGTCGAAGTCGAGATCGAGACCGGGCGCACGCACCAGATCCGGGCCCATGCCCGTTTCCTGGGCGCCCCGATCGCCGGCGACGACCGGTACAATCCGGGCCAGCCGCCGTCCGGGCTGAAGCGCCTGTTCCTGCACGCGGCGAGCCTGCGCCTGCCGTGGCCCGAGGACCAGGTATTCTCGGCGCCGCTGCCCGACGAACTGGACCAAGTACTGGAGGCCCTGCGTTGATCCATCTCGAACCCGTGTCGATCCGGCCGAAAGGAAATCCGTGATCTTCCAGCCGCTGTCGGTCGCGGTCGGGCTGCGCTATCTGCGTGCCAAGCGCCGCAATCATTTCATCTCGTTCAGTTCGTTCATCTCGATGCTCGGCATCGGGGTCGGCGTCGCGATCCTGATCACCGTCATCTCGGTCATGAACGGCTTCGAGACCGAGGTCCGCGACCGGATCCTGGGCATGGTCTCGCACGCCACCGTCTCGACCTGGGACCGGCCGTTCGAGGCCTGGCCCGAATTGATCGAGCGAGCGCGCGAGCACCCCGAGGTCGTCGGTGCCGCGCCGTTCGTCGAGCAGCAGACGCTTCTCAAGGGCCGCGACGTCGCCGGCGCGCTGGTGCGCGGCATCGACCCGAGCCTGGAGTCGGAGGTCTCCGACCTCGACCAGCAGATGCTCGCCGGCAGCCTCGCCGCGCTCGAGAATGAACGCTGGCAGGTCGTGCTGGGGGTCGAGCTTGCCGCCCGGCTCGCGGTCGGGCCCGGCGACCCGGTGACAATCTTCGCGCCCGAGATCCGTGCCACGGCCGCCGGCGTCGTGCCGCAGGTCCGGCGGTTCACGGTTGCCGGCATTTTCGAGGCCGGGGTCCAGGAATTCGACGCCTCGCTGGCGGTCATCCACTGGAAGGACGCCCAGGCGCTGTTCCGCACCGGTGACGGCGTGACCGGCGTGCGGCTGGAATTCACCGACCTGTTCCGGGCGCGCAGCATCGCGCTGGAGCTGGCCGAGCAGTTGCCGGGCTTCTACCGCGTGCGCGACTGGACGCAGAGCCACGCGAACTGGTTCCGGGCCGTGCAGATGGAAAAGACCATGATGTTCCTGATCCTGTCGCTGATCATTGTCGTCGCGGCGATCAACATGATCTCGACGCTGGTGATGCTGGTCATCGACAAGCAGTCCGACATCGCGATCCTCAAGACGATGGGTCTGAGCCCGGCCTCGGTGATGCGCGTGTTCGTCGTCCAGGGCATGCTGATCGGCACGATCGGCACCGTGCTCGGCGTCGTCGGCGGCATCGCGCTGGCGCTGAATGTCGAGGCCATCGTCGCCGGGCTGGAGCAGTTGCTCAACACGCAGTTCCTGTCGGCCGATGTCTACTACATTTCCGACTTGCCGTCGGAGCTGCACTGGGGCGACGTGGCCAAGTTCTCGGTGCTGGCGCTGGCGCTGTCGCTGCTGTCGACGCTGTACCCGGCCTGGCGCGCCGGCAGGACCCGGCCGGCCGAGGCGTTGCGCTATGAATGAAGTCCGGACCCCAGGCACGACCGGAGGCGGCCCGGATCGCAGCGAACCGGTCATTCGCTGTACCGGCGTGGTGCGGCATTTCCGGCAGGGACGCCAGCTGCTCGAAGTGATCCAGGGGGTCGATCTCGAAATCGTACCCGGCGAGCAGGTCGCGATCGTCGGCGCGTCCGGCGTCGGCAAGAGCACGCTGCTGCAGATCATGGGCGGGCTGGACGACCCGACCAAAGGCCGCGTCGAGGTCGCCGGACACGACCTGACGCGGGCGTCTGAAACCGAGCGCGGCCGCATCCGCAACCGGCACCTCGGCTTCATCTACCAGTTCCACCACCTGCTGCCCGAGTTCACCGCGGTCGAGAACGTGGCGTTGCCGCTGATGATCGGCGGGGCATCGGCCGCGGTCGCCCGCGGCGCGGCGACCGCGCTGCTCGACCGGGTCGGCCTGGGCCAGCGGCTGGAGCACAAGCCCGGCGAACTGTCCGGCGGCGAGCGCCAGCGCGCCGCGGTCGCGCGTGCGCTGATCCATCGCCCCGACTGCGTGCTCGCCGACGAGCCCACCGGCAATCTCGACGAGGACACGGCGATGCGGGTCTACGGGATGATGCTGGAATTGAACCGCGAGCTCGGCACCAGTTTCGTCGTCGTCACCCACGACACCGCGCTCGCCGGCCGCATGGACCGGCGGCTCGAAATGAGCCACGGCCTCCTCCACGCCCGCGACTGAAATGCCCGGGGGCAGGGGGGCAACGGGGCGATTCGGACCGGCCGCGTCGCTGTTCTGCGCCGGCGCCATCGTCGCGGCGGCGTTTCCCGCACTGCCTTCGGCCGCCGGCATCGCCGGACTGGCGCTGGCCGGCGTGCTGGCGTTTCTTTGGCCGCCCGCGAGGGTCTGGGCGGCATTGCCGGCCGGGATGCTGTGGTTCCTGCTGCACGCGCTGTGGTTTCAGCACCAGGCCTGGCCGGCCGCGCGCGCCGGCGAGGTGGTCGAGTTCGCCGGCCGGGTCGTCGGGCTGCCGGACCAGCGCGGCGGGCGCGCCGTGCTCGAGGTGCGGCCGGTCGGGGCGGCGCACGAGAAGGAACTGCCGGGTCGCGTGCTGCTGCGCTGGTACCGCCCGCGCGAATGGTTCCGGCCCGGGGAGACATGGCGCCTGCGCGCGCGCCTGGAGCCGCCGCACGGGCGGGTCAATCCGGGCCTGTTCGACTACCAGCGCTACCTGATCGCTCGGGGCATCGGCGCCACCGGCCGGATTGTTTCGGCCGAGCGCATCGTCGCCGGCGGCTGGCGCGGTGCGCCGGACCGGTTTCGGCAGCGGTTCGCAGACTGGCTGCAGGCCGAAACCGTGAACCTCGATGCCGCCGCGCTGCACCGCGCGCTGACGGTCGGCGACCGTTCGGCGATGTCCGACGAGCTCTCGGGCCGGCTCCGGAGGACCGGGACGGCGCACCTGCTGTCGATTTCCGGGCTGCACGTCGGCATGGTTGCCGGCCTGGCCGGGCTCGCCGGCGGGGTTTTCGCAGTATTGTTCGGCGGCCTGCCCGGCTGGCCGGACCGCCGGCGCCTCATGCTCGTGACCGGGCTGGCCGGCGCGCTCGCCTATGCGCTTCTGGCCGGGTTCAGCCTGCCGACGCAGCGCGCGCTGGTCATGCTCGCCGCAGGCTTCGGGGCGGTGTTGTGGCGGCGGCCGATCCAGCCCGGCCGGGCGCTCCTGATGGCCTTGCTGGCGGTGCTGCTCATCGACCCGATGGCGCCGCTGGCGACCGGGTTCTGGCTTTCGTTCGCGGCCGTCGCGGTCCTGATCTGGGCGTTCGCCGGGCGTGGCGCCGACCGGGGTCGGCACGTGACCGGCCGCAGTTCCGTCGTCGGGGCCGCGGCCTGGACGGGTGGATGGGTTGGCGGCCTGATGCGCGCCCAGGTCGTCATTGCGGTCGGCATGCTGCCGCTCAATATCGGCGTATTCGGCCAGTGGGCGCCGGTCGCGCTGGCCGCAAACCTGGTCGCGATCCCGCTGGTCGGGTTGTGGGTGCTGCCGGCGCTGCTGGTCGCGATGGGCCTGTTCGCGCTCGGGCTGCCGGCCGGCGGCGCGCTGGCGTTTTCCGAACACGGTCTGGGCGCGCTTCTCTCCGTTCTGGAGTGGTTGACCGTGTTCGATGCCGGTCTGCCCCCCTGGGCCGCGCCGGCGGGCCCGTCGCCGGGGCTGCTCGCGATGCTGCTGGCCGGCCTCGGCGGCGTGTGGCTGATCGCGCCGCGTGGCTGGCCGCTGCGCCCGGCCGGCGCATTGCTGCTGCTGCCTCTGCTGTGGCCGGCCGAACGCGGCCTCGGCCCGGGCGAGTTCGAACTTCTGCTGGCCGACGTCGGCCACGGCCAGGCGGCGATCGTCCGGACCGCCTCGAGCGTGCTGCTCTACGGCACCGGTCCGGGCGACGGCGATGCGGCCAGCCTGGTTCCGGGCACGATCGAACCGTTGGTCCGGCAGGGCGGGTTTCGAAGCGTCGACCGGATCGTGGTGCCGTACCGTCACGGCGGTTACGCCGGCGGCCTTGCCGAAGCGAGGCGTCAGTGGCCGGAAGCACGGATCGATTCACCCACCGGCCGCTACGGCGATCGCTGCCGGGCCGGCCAGCGCTGGCGGGTCGACGGGGTCGGGTTCCGTTACCTGCACCCGTCGCCGGCGCTGCCCGACCTGGGCGGCGATTCGAGTTGCGTGCTGGAGGTTCGTTCGGCCGCCGGAAGCCTGCTGCTGACCGGCGGCATCGGACGGGCCGTCGGGCGGCGGCTTCTGATCGAGGGTCGGGCACGTGATATCGACGTGGTCGTACTGCCGCGGTTCGGCCGCCGCGAGGCGCTCGACGAGCGCTGGCTGAAGAGGCTGGATCCGGACTTTGCGCTGGTCTCGACCGGCACGTTCGACGGCCGCGCACAGCCGTCGCCGGACACCCGCGGGTTGCTCGCCGCGCTCGCCGTTCCGCTGCTCGATACCGGTCGCTGCGGCGCGCTCCGGGCCCGGTTCGTCCACGATGCGCCGGTCGCCGTGCGCGCTGCCATCGAGGAAGTGCAGCGCTTCTGGCGCGATTCACGCCGGTGCGGTCCGGCCGCTTCGCGGTGATTCTCCTGCCTGTCGCGCGCCTGGACTCCGGTATCATGCCTCGGGGCCGATGGCCGTATTGACCTACGCCAACAACCGGGAATCGCAAGACCATGCTTGAAATCGTGCTGGCCGGGGGATGGCTGATGGCACCGATCCTTCTGTGTTCGGTGCTGTCGGCGACGATCATCTTCAACCGCGCCTGGATGCTGCGCCGCCGCCGCGTGCTGCCGCCGGGCGTGGCCGAGAAGGTCTCGGCCTGGGCGCGGCAGCGCGAACTCGACCGCAAGCACATCGAGGCGCTGCGCCACAGCTCGCCGCTGGGCCGCGTGCTCGCCGCCGCGCTGGACAACCGGACCCGTGCGCGCGAGGTGGTCAAGGAAGCCGTCGAGGACACCGGCCGGCACGTGGTGCACGAGCTCGAGCGCTTCCTGAACACGCTTGGCACGATCGCCGGCATTTCGCCGCTGCTCGGCCTGCTCGGGACCGTGATCGGCATGATCAAGGTCTTCAGCGCAATCATGGAGGCCGGCGTCGGAGATCCCGCTCCGCTGGCCGGCGGCATCTCCGAGGCCCTGATCACGACCGCGGCCGGACTGACCGTGGCGATCCCGAGCTTTTTCTTCTACCGGTATTTCCGCGGAAAGGTACGCGCCTACGTTGTCGGCATGGAGCAGCAGGCGCTGGACCTGATCAACACCATCGAGCACGGCAACCGGCAGTTGCGGCGCTCGGAAATGAACTGGGGTTGAGTCCGGCCGGCACCGGCCGGATCGAATGAACATGCAGGGTTGAAGCGATGCGATTGCAGGCCGAACAGGACGAAGAACCCGAAATCAACCTGACCTCGTTGATCGATGTCGTGTTCCTGCTGCTGATCTTTTTCATGGTTTCGGCGACGTTCGAGCGCCAGGCGCTGCTGCGGGTCGAGCTGCCCGAGGCCGCGACGGCCGAGCGCGAAACGGTGCCGGAGAAGGTCGAACTGGTCATTACCGAGACCGGCGACTATTTCGTCGGCGAGAACATGCTCGCCGACCAGCGCAAGGCGACGCTGCGGCTTGCGCTGTCCGAAGCGTTCGCGGCCAGGCCCGAAGCGCTGCTGGTGATTCGCGCCGACGCGCGGGCCGAACACTGGCTGGTCGTGCGCGCGATGGACGCGGCCGCCGCCGAGGGCATCTCGCGGCTGACCATCGCCACCGTCGAAGAGGACGGGGCCGGGCCGTGAACGCCCCTGCCGGCGGGGCCGGGGACGACCGGACGGCGGCGCGCGCCGTCTACCGCCGGCTGCTGGGCTTCCTGGTCGGCCGCCGCATCGTGTTCGGGCTGGCGCTCGCGGCCGTCACGCTGGACGCCGCCGGCCAGGCGATGTTCGTCTATCTGCTTCGGCCGCTGATCGACGATACGCTGGTCGCCGACACCCCCGCGTTCGACCTGACGCTGCCGCTGCTCGTGTTCGTCGCCGTCATCATGCGCGTGGTCGGCAATTACGGCGGCATGTACGGCATGGAATGGATCGGCCGCGGGTTGATCGCGGATCTCCGGCGCAACCTGTTCGATCGCTACCTGACGCTGCCACTGCCCGATTTCGACCGCGAAGGCAGCGGATTGATGATTTCGCGCCTGACCTACAACTCCGAGCAGGTCGCCCAGGCGGCGACGACGGCGCTGATCGGAACCGTGCGCGACTCGCTGATCGTGACCGGGCTGCTGATCGTGATGCTATTGCAGTCGTGGCGCCTGACGCTGACGATGGCGTTGCTGCTGCCGGTGGTCGCGTTCGTCGTGTTCGTCGTCAGCCGGCGCTTCCGACGCATCGCGGGCCATATCCAGGATTCGATGGGCGCGGTCACGCAGATGGCCGAGCAGGCCGTACACGCCCAGGAAGTGATCCGGATCTTCGACGGCCGGACACGCGAGGCCGAGGCGTTCAGGCAGGCCAACGACGCCAACCGCCGGCTGCACCTGAAGCTGCGCGCCACGCAGCTGGCCTCGTCGTCGCTGATCCAGATCGCGGCGGGCCTGGCCGTGGTGGTGCTGCTATTCATTGCCGGCAGCCAGTTCATGCGCGCCGATGTCTCGGCCGGCGTGTTCATGTCGGTGCTGGGCGCGATGGTCGGGACGATTCCGCCGCTGAAGCGGTTGACCAGCATGCACGTCCTGATCCAGAAGGGGGTGGCCGCCGCCGAAAGCATCTTCGACATCCTCGACCGCCCGGCCGAGCAGGATCACGGCGACTACGTACCCGAACGGGTCGAGGGCCGGATCCGCTTCGAGTCGGTCACGTTTCGCTACCCGGGAGCGGCGAAGCCGGCGCTGCACGACATCGACCTCGAGCTCGAGCCTGGCACGGTGACGGCGCTGGTCGGCCGGTCCGGCTCGGGCAAGACCACGCTGGCGCAGCTGCTGCCGCGATTCTACCGGCCGGTTGCCGGGCGCATCCTGCTCGACGGTGTGGATCTCGAGCGCTACCGGCTGGCGGCGCTGCGCCGCGGGATCGCGATGGTCGGCCAGCAGGTCGTGCTGTTCGACGGCACGATTGCCGACAACATCGCCTACGGCATGCTCGCAGCCAGCAGCCGCGAGGAGATCGAGCGTGCCGCGCAAGATGCCTGGGCGATGGAATTCATCGAGCGACTGCCGGACGGGCTGGACACCCGGATCGGCACCAACGGCATCAAGCTCTCCGGCGGTCAGCGCCAGCGCATCGCGATGGCGCGCGCGCTGCTGAAGAACGCGCCCGTGCTGATCCTCGACGAGGCCACCTCGGCGCTGGACTCGGAATCGGAAAACCTCGTCCAGCGTGGTCTGGCCCGGCTGATGCGCGATCGCACTACGCTGGTCATCGCGCACCGGCTCACGACGGTCGAGCGGGCCGACCGGGTCGTCGTGCTCGACCACGGCCGGATCGTCGAACGCGGTACGCACGACCGCCTGGTCGCCGAGCCCGGCAGCCTGTACCATCACCTGTACCGCGCGCAGTTCCGGGATTCCGGGCCGCGGGCGGCGTGAAGCGGTGCGCCGCAGACTTGCGCAGCGACTCGAGCGGATCTGGTACGGCAGCCAGCCGGCGCCGCCGTGGCTGGCTGCGGCCGAGGCGATCTATCGCGCATTCGCCGGTCGCCGCATCGCTCGCCCGCACAAGCCGCCGCCGTGCCCGGTGGTCGTCGTCGGCAACCTCGTCGCCGGCGGCAGCGGCAAGACCCCGGTAGTCGCTGCGCTGGCCGAGTACCTGACGCGCGCGGGGCTGGCGGTCGCAATCGTCTCGCGCGGCTACGGCGGGCGCGAGCCGCTGTGGCCGATGCGCGTGACCGCGGCGTCGACCGCGTCGGCGGTTGGAGACGAGGCACTGGAACTGTTCGGCAAGACCGGCCTGCCGGTCTGGGTCTGCGCGCGCCGGGCGCGGGCGCTGCGGCGCGCCGTGCGCGGCGGCGCCGACGTCGTCCTCAGCGACGACGGGCTGCAGCACGCGGCGCTGCGGCGCAGCTTCGAGATCTGCGTCGTCGACGGCCGGCGCGCGTTCGGCAACCGGCGGCTGCTGCCGGCCGGCCCGCTGCGACAGCCGCTGGCGCGGCTGGATACGGTCGACCTGGTGCTGGTCAAGCGCACGCCCAACGATCCGGGACACGATCTGCCCGGCACCGAGTTCTGGCTGCAGCCGCGCGGCCTGCGGCTGGTCGCCGCGACCGGCGGGCAGGTGCCCGAACCGCCGCAGGCGGTCGACGCGGTCGCGGGCATCGCCGACCCGGTGCCGTTCTTCGAGCAACTCGAGGCGAGCGGTTTCATCGTCCGGCGCCACCCGCTGGTCGACCACGAGCCGCTGCGCGACGAATTTCTTGCCGGGCTGGTCGGACCGATCGTGATGACGGCCAAGGACGCGGTGCGGCTCGGGCCGGTCATGCGTACCGACATCTACGCGCTGGACGTGCACGCGCGCCTGCCGCAGCCGGTACTCGATCAGGTGCTGGCGCATGTGCGAGAATTTTCCGCATGAGCCCTCCTGCCACCGCGACGGCCACGACGTCGATCGACTTCCACGTGCTGATCCCGGCCCGGCTGGCCTCGACCCGGCTGCCGGAAAAGGTGCTGGCCGACCTTGCCGGCCGGCCGCTGATCGTGCGCGTCTGGGAACAGGTGTCGGTCGCCGGGGCCGCAAGCGTGCACGTGGCCACCGACTGCGAGCGGATTGCCGCGGCGGTGCGCTCGGCCGGCGGCGAGGTCGTCATGACCGGTTCGGACCACGATTCGGGCACCTCGCGGCTGGCCGAGGCGGCAGCGACACTCCGGCTGGACGCCGACGCGATCGTCGTCAACGTCCAGGCCGACGAGCCGCTTGTGCCGGTCGAGTGCCTGCATCAGTTGGCGGGTCTGCTGGCGGCCGATCCGACCGCGCGCATGGCCACGCTGTGGACGGCGGCGGACGATCGCGCGCAATGGATGGACCCGAACGTGGTCAAACTGGTCGCCGGCCGCGACGGCCGGGCGCTTTATTTCAGCCGCGCGCCGATTCCGGCCCTGCGCGATCGGAACGACCGCGACCAGGCCGATCACGAGGACTGGCCGGCCGCGCTGGCCCGGCGGCACGTCGGCTTGTACGCCTACCGCGTCGATGCGTTGCGGGAATGGTCGCGGTTGCCGGAGAGCATGCTCGAACGCGCCGAGTCGCTGGAACAGTTGCGCGCGCTGGAGGCCGGCTGGCCGATCGCCTGCGCGCCCGCGTGCGCGGAGATTCCGCCGGGCGTCGACACGCCCGCCGACCTCGAGGCAATGCGCGAGCGCTTCGGGCGCATTGTCGGCGGACACCGTTCCTGAACTCCGGATCGAGACGAGCGACAATACAAAGCGATGAGTCACAGTTTGTTGTACGTGTGCATGGGCAACATTTGCCGCAGCCCGACCGCGAAGGGCGTCTTCGACCGCGCGCTGTCGGCTGCCGGCATCGAGTTCGTCAGCGAATCGGCCGGCACGCACGGCTACCACGTCGGCCAGCCGCCCGATCCGCGCGCGATCGAGGCCGCCGCGCGCGCCGGCATCGACATTTCCGGCGATATCGCGCGCCGGGTCGAGGTTGAGGATTTCCGGCGCTTCGACCGGATCCTCGCGATGGACCGGGCCAACGTCGAGCACCTGATGCATTTGCGCCCGGCCGATTCGCCGGCGCGCGTGCAACTGGTCATGGAGCTGGCGCCGGACTACGGTCTGGACGAGGTGCCCGACCCGTACTACGGCGGCGACGCCGGATTCCTGCGGGTCGTCGACATGCTCGATGCGGCCGCCGCGGCGCTGGTCCGGGAACTGGAGCGTGCCGCGATCTGATGAGCGCGGGCCGACGCGAAAAAGGCGGCGCGACCGGGGCCGGGCAGACCGGCGAGAGGACCCGCGAGCCGGAATTCGACGGGCGCGCGTTCGCGCGCCGGCTTGCCGAATCGCCCGGCGTCTACCTGATGCGCGATTCCGAAAAGCGGCCGCTGTACGTCGGCAAGGCGCGCAACCTGAAAAGGCGCGTCGCCAGCTATTTCGATTCGCGCGACAAGGGGCCGCGCATCGCGCTGATGGTGTCGAAGGTCCGTTCGATCGAGGTGTCGCTGACACGTACCGAGGCCGAAGCGCTGCTGCTGGAAAACGAGTGGATCAAGGCGCTAAGGCCGCGCTACAACATCAACCTGCGCGACGACAAGTCGTATCCGTGGATACGGCTGACCAGACACCAGCAGTATCCGCGCGTGGGTTTCTACCGCGGCGGGCGCTCGAAGCCCGGCGAATACTTCGGCCCGTTCTCGAGCGCCGGCGCGGTGCGCGAGACGCTCAACCAGGTCTACCGGCTGTTCGGCATCCGGCAATGCACCGACAGCGTCTTCGCCAATCGTTCGCGGCCCTGCCTGCAATACCAGATCAAGCGCTGCAGCGCGCCGTGCGTGGGCTACATCGACGCCGACGACTACGCGCGCGACGTCGAAGCCGCGCGCGCATTCCTGAAAGGCGAAAACGAAGCGGTCGTCGAGCACCTCAATGAAAGGATGCACGCGGCCAGCCAGGCGCAGGATTTCGAGACCGCGGCGCTGCTGCGCGATCGGATCCAGGCGATCCGGGCGGTACAGTCGCAGCAGTACGTCACCGGTGGCGCCGAGGATCTCGACGTGATCGCACTGGCCGCCGAGGGCAGGTCGGCGGCGGTGCAGGTCGTCGAGTTCCGGGCCGGGCGCAATGTCGGCGGACGGACGTTCTTTCCGTCCAATGTCGACCCGGAGGCCGGACCGGAGCGGACGATGGCCGCGTTCATCGGCCAGTACTACGCCGAACGGCTGCCGCCGGCCGAGATCATCGCTTCGCCGGCGCCGGCCGATTCGCCACTGCTCGAGCAGGCGCTGGGCGAGCGGCGCGGCCGCAGGCTCCGGATTGCGGCCCGGGTGCGGGGCGATCGCCGGCAGTGGCAGACCATGGCCGAGGCGAACGCGCGCGATGCGCTCAGGCGGCGCCTCGACGAGCGCGACGAGATCGGGCGCCAGCTCGCGGCAGTGCAGGAACTGCTCAAGCTGCCGTCGCCGCCGGCGCGCATCGAGTGTTTCGACATCAGCCACATCTCGGGCACCGAGACCGTGGCCTCATGCGTGGTCCTGACCCCGGCCGGACTCGGGCGCAAGGACTACCGGCATTTCAACATCGAAAACATCACGCCCGGCGACGACTACGCGGCCATGGAGCAGGTGCTCCGGCGCCGCTACCGGCGAGTGCTGGAAGACGATCCCGATTCACTGCCGGACCTGGTGCTGATCGACGGCGGGCGCGGCCAGTCCGACCGCGCGCGCACGGTGCTGGCCGAACTGGGGCTGGACCGGCTGCCGGTCGTCGGCATCGCCAAGGGCCCGGCGCGGCGGGCCGGGCACGAGACCTGGGTGCTCGATGAACGCGAGGTCGTTCCCGGGCCGAACCATCCGGCGTCGCTGCTGGTCCAGCGCGTCCGCGACGAGGCCCACCGGTTCGCGATCCGCGGCCACCGCAAACGCCGTGCCCGGCGCGCCGTCGCTTCGCCGCTGGAGCAGATTCCGGGCATCGGACCCGGCCGGCGCCAGAAGCTGCTGAACCACTTCGGCGGGCTCAAGGGCGTGCGCTCGGCCGGGGTCGAGGAACTCAGCCGGGTCGACGGCATCAGCCGCAAGCTGGCCGAGGCGATTTACGAGCATCTCCGGAAGTAGCGGTGCCGACCCGAGGGCCGGCAAACCGCGTACCATAACGGGGCTTCGACCCCGGGCTCCGTGACCGATCCGTGCCGCTGACCATTCCGACACTGCTGACGCTCGCGCGCATCGTCATGATCCCGGTGCTCGTCGTGGCGTTCTACCTGCCGTTCGGCTGGGCCAACGAACTGACCGTCGGCATCTTCATCGCCGCCGGCATCACCGACTGGGCCGACGGCTGGATTGCGCGACGGTACCGGATGACCAGCCCGTTCGGCGCGTTCCTCGACCCCGTCGCCGACAAGCTGATCGTCGCGATCGCGCTGATTCTGATCGTCCAGCGCAACCCGGAGGCGCTGCTCGCGGTCTCGGCGGCGATCATCCTGGGGCGCGAGATCACGATCTCGGCGTTGCGCGAATGGATGGCCGAACTGGGCCAGCGCGCCCGCGTCAAGGTTTCGCGGGTCGGCAAGTCCAAGACCATCCTGCAGATGGTCGCGATCGGTTTTCTGCTGTACGCCGAGCCGCTGTTCGGGCTGCCTGTCCTGGCGCCGGGCCGCGTACTGCTGGTCGCCGCCGCGGTGCTGACGATCTGGTCGATGATCATCTACCTGCGCTCGGCCTGGCCGGCGATCCGCGGGTGAAACCGTAGAGGAACTCGGCTGAAAAAAGCATAAAACCACGAAGGCCACGAAGAACACGAGACCCTTCGTGGTCATATGCTTTTAATTCAATAAACGGGAAAAGGCAACTTGGACATGACCAAAGCAAAACGAAAAGACGGCGACATGGCCCGGCGGGCCGATCGCCACGAGTTGTACGAGGCGAGCGTGCAGGATCCCGAATCCGAGCTCGAGTTCGTCGCCGAAACCTTCGCCGAGCTGACCGGTCGCCGTCTGAAGCTGATCCGCGAGGACTTCTGCGGCACCGCGAACACCGCGTGCCACTGGGTCGCCAGCGGCCGCGACCATCGCGCGATCGGGGTCGATCTCGACGCCGGGACGCTCGACTGGGGGCGACGCCACCACGTCGAGCGGCTCGCGGAATCGGCCCGCGAACGGATCGAACTCGTCGAAGGCGACGTGCTCGCGACCGAGACCGGGCCGGTCGACGCGGTGCTGGCGATGAACTTCTCGTACTACCTGTTCACGACCCGGCCATTGCTTCGCGATTATTTCCGGGCCGCGCGCGCCTCGCTGAAGTCCGACGGGCTGCTGTTCCTCGACGCGTTCGGCGGTTACGAGGCCCACCAGGAGCTCGAGGAACGCACCGAATTCGACGACTTCACCTACGTCTGGGACCAGGCCGAGTTCAACCCGATCAACCAGCACATGACCTGCCGTATCCACTTCGAATTCCCGGACGGCTCGGAGATGCGCGACGCATTCGAATATCACTGGCGGCTGTGGACGCTGCCGGAGGTCCGCGAGCTGCTGCTCGAGGCCGGTTTTTCATCGGCGACGGTGTACTGGGAAGGCACCGACGAGGAGACCGGCGAGGGTGACGGGGTCTACACCGCAACCGAGCAGGGCGACGCCGATGCGGGGTGGATTGCCTACATCGTCGCCCGCGTGTAGGAGCCGCGTCTTCGCGGCGATTCCTTGGTTACGGCCAAATCGCGGCCTGGAGGCCGCTCCTACGGGGATCAGCGAGGTCGCGAATTACAGCGCGAAGATGGTCGACAGCCATTCCTCGAGGCCGCGGTAGTTGGCCGGGTCGGCCTCGACGAAGCGGTCGATGTCGAGCTCGAACAGCGCGGAGTGGTGGTCGGCGTCGTCGTGCAGCGTCGTCATCGCCTCGATCAGCTTCCGGCGCACGTCGTCGGGTACGTCGGGCGAGGCGCTGAGCGTAAGGCCCGGAAACTCGACCGACGTTCGCACCGGGTACAGATTCGGGTAGCGCTCGACCAGGTTTTCCGGCGCGATCGCGGCATCGGCCTCGGCCGAAAAGATCATTTCCACCGCGTCCAGCCAGGACGTGGCCGTCGACTGGATCAGCGGTTGCTGCATCGGGTTGTCGTACCAGTCGGCCAGCACGACGTAGCCGAGGCTGGGGGACGGCAGGCTGGCAATCCGCCGTCCGACGAAATCCTCGAGGCTGTCGTCGGCGTAGGCGCCGGAGGTCAGCAACGAGAACGTAAGCGAATCCGAAGTCGTCACCAGCGGCCGGTAGTCGAAGTGCGCCATGCGCCACGCGGCCATGTGCGCGTCCTCGAGGACCAGCGGCGCGGCTTCGTTGCGGCGCGCGTCAAGCCAGTAGCGGTGAAAATTGAGATCGACGACCAGCTCGATTTCCAGTCCGGTCGCATCGTTGAGATAGTCGATCAGCGGCTGATAGACCAGCCGCGCCCGGTCGGGCGGATAGACCGGGTTGGCGAGCAGCTCGAACGAGCCGGTCAGCGATTCCTGGACCGGAACCTCGGGCGCTTGTTCAGCCGTCTGCTCTGCGGCCGGTTCTGCGCTCTGTTCTGCGGCCGGTTCTGCGCTCTGTTGCCCGTTCTGCTGTTCGTTCTGCTCCGGCGGCTGTACCGGCGGCGCAGGTTCGGCAGTCTGCCCGGCAGTCTCGTCGGGGCCGGGACCGGGACCGGCTTCCTGGCCGAACCCCGCTGATGCCGCCAGGAGCAGCGCCGCGGTCAGCGCGGCGAGAGCGGTGCGGCGAGCGCGGTGGACGCGACGACCTTCCCCGTGGTGGTTGTGCATCGACTGTTCTCCCCAGCAGTTGCCCGTCATCGGTCGTGCGGGCGTCGTATAACGCGCCGGATACTAGCACAAGCGCCGATTGCAACGCCGATCGCAACGCCCGAAATCCCCACGCGCCGATGCGGCGGGCGGCATGCTCAGATCAGGCGTCCCGTTCCGGCGCCGATTCTGATCGCTGCCTGCTTGGGTGCGTTTGCGCCCACGACGGCGAGGCCCGTGACGGATGTCCCGGCCGGGGCCGTCGCGTACAGCACGACGCCCTTGACCGTGCCATCGGCGGTTTCGACGGCGAACTCGGTTCCGGGGCCCGGCACTTCGCCGGCCCGGTCGCGCCGGAACCGTGTCAGGCGGCGGGTGACGCGGCCGCGGTAGTGGACCCGGGCAATGACTTCCTGGCCCGGGTAACAGCCCTTGGCATAGCTCAGCCCGCCGAGTTCCGCCAGCCCGAGCGTCTGCGGCAGAAACCGGCCTGCGGTTTCGGGCGCCAGCCACGGCATCCGGCATTCGATGTCGCGTGCCAGCCAGGCCGCGGCGAGGGCCTGCGCCTCGACTTCGGCACCGAATTGCAGTGCGCGCCCCGGGTCGAATGCGAGCGCAACCCGGCCGGCCTGCGGTTCGATTCCGCCGGCAGGAATCGCCGGCGCCGCCGCCACCGGCTCCCCGATCTCGAGCCTACGGCCGATCCGGAACCGGTTCGCCAGCCGCAGCAGTTCGCCGGTCAGGCTGGCCGGCGCGATCAGCGTCACGCTGTCGTCGCGCCGGCCGGCCAGCAGCGTCAGCGCGGCGCGACCGTCGGGCCCGCACCAGGCCGCCGGCCGCGCGGCCGGGGCGTCGCTCGCTTCGATGTCCAGCGTCAGCTGCGACTGGACGAACGCAACCGCGTCCGGGCCCGATATACTGACCGCCTGCAATTGGATCCGAAATGGGATCGGCGCCGTGTCGGTCGCTTGTGACATTCGATCACACCGTGTCGTTAGAATACAAATGCATGAATGATACCGAACGCAGGACCACGAACCCTGATTCTTCCCGACACGATGCGGCCGAACCGAGGCCGGATTCGGAAGAGGCCGCCGCCGATCGCGGCGATTCCGCGCCGGCCGCGCGCGAAATCGGCGGTCGCAAGGGTCCGGACCCGGTGCGCTACGGCGACTGGGAAAAGGACGGGCGCTGCATTGATTTCTGACGTGCGCCGCCGGGGTTCCGCGAAATTTCAATCAACGTCGATACGGATCGTCAGCCAATGAATACCGAGCAACGGCCTCTGTCGCCGCATCTGCAGATTTACCGTCCCCAGTGGACCTCGGTGCTGTCCATCGTCCACCGGCTCACCGGCGTCGTGCTCAGCTTCGGCACGGCGCTGATGGTGATCTGGCTGGTCGCGCTGTTCAGGGGCGAGGCGGCCTACAACGGCATGCTCGAGTTCATGACCCACCCGGTCATGCTCCTGCTGCTGGTCGGCTGGACGCTGGCGTTGTTCTACCACCTGCTCAACGGAATCCGGCACCTGCTCTGGGATACCGGCATGCTGCTCGAACTGGGGCCGGCGCGGGCCGGCGGCTGGACGGTGGTCGCCCTCACGCTGGTGCTGACTGCAATCGTATGGGGAGGCGTGCTGTGAAGATGTTTCGCAATCCGCTGGCGCTGGCGCACAATCACGGCTCGGCCGGCAGCGGCGTCGAGCACTGGTGGGCGCAGCGATTCACCGCCATCCTGCTCATTCCGCTGACGTTCTGGCTGGTCTGGACGCTCGCCGTGCTGGCAGGTGCCGAATACCAAACAGCGCGCGACTGGATTGCCGCCCCGTGGAATGCGGCGATGGCGATCCTGCTGGTCGGCGCAACGTTCTACCACGCCAAGCTTGGTCTGCAGGTCGTGATCGAGGATTACGTCGACCGGCGCGGAATCGAGATCGCCCTGCACGTTCTCGTGTCGATTGCCGCGCTGGTCGGAGCGGTCGTTTCGACGATTGCGATTCTCGGGGTTGCGTTCGGCAACTGACGCGGGCTGCGCCGGGGCGGGTCGCCGGCCCGGCATGATGATAACTGCTGGAAATTCGATGTCAGACAGCTACCAGATAGAAGAACACGAATATGACGTTGTCGTCGTCGGTGCCGGCGGCGCCGGGTTGCGCGCCACGATGGGCCTGGCCGCGACCGGGCTGAACACCGCCTGCGTCACCAAGGTCTTTCCGACCCGTTCGCACACGGTCGCCGCGCAGGGCGGCATGAGCGCCGCGCTGGGCAACATGGGCGAGGACGACTGGCGCTGGCACATGTACGACACGATCAAGGGTTCGGACTGGCTGGGCGACCAGAACGCGATCGAGTACATGTGCCGCGAGGCGATCCCGTCGGTTATCGAACTCGAGCATTTCGGCGTGCCGTTCTCGCGCACCGAGGAAGGCAAGATCTACCAGCGCCCGTTCGGCGGCATGACCACGCATTTCGGCGAGGGTACCGCGCAGCGCACCTGTGCCGCCGCCGACCGGACCGGGCACGCGATCCTGCACACGCTCTACCAGCAGTCGCTCAAGCACAGCGCGCAGTTCTTCATCGAATATTTCGCGATCGACCTGGTCATGGATGGTGCCGGCGTGTGCCGCGGCGTGCTCGCATGGGACCTGTCCACCGGCAAGCTGCACCTGTTCCGGGCCCATGCGGTGATTCTGGCCACCGGCGGTTACGGCCGGACCTATTTCTCGTGCACTTCGGCCCACACCTGCACCGGCGACGGCAACGCAATGGTGCTGCGCGCCGGGCTGGCGCTGCAGGACATGGAGTTCGTCCAGTTCCACCCGACCGGGATCTACGGGGCCGGCATGCTGATCACCGAGGGCGTGCGCGGCGAGGGCGGCTACCTGACCAATTCCGACGGCGAACGGTTCATGGAGCGCTACGCGCCCAACGCCAAGGATCTCGCCTCGCGTGACGTGGTCTCGCGCTCGATGACGATGGAAATCCGCGAAGGGCGCGGCGTCGGCGAGAAGAAGGATCACATCCACCTGAATCTGCAGCACCTCGGTCCCGACGTCATCTACCAGCGCCTGCCGGGAATCGCCGAGACCGCGCGCATCTTCGCCGGCGTCGACGTGACCCGGGAACCGATCCCGGTACTTCCGACGGTGCACTACAACATGGGCGGAATCCCGACCAACCACCACGGAGAAGTCGTCACGCTGTCCGACGGCGATCCCGATTCGGTCGTGCCGGGCCTGTATGCGATCGGCGAAGCGGCGTGCGTTTCGGTGCACGGCGCCAACCGGCTGGGTTCGAATTCGCTGCTGGACCTGATCGTGTTCGGGCGTGCGGTGGCAAATCGCTGCGGCGAGACGATCGAGCCGAACCAGTCGCACCCGACGCTTGCCGGTGACATCGTCGACGGCCTGGTCGACGAGTTCGATCGGATTCGCCACGCCGGCGGGGAGCATCCCACGGCCGGGATTCGCGACCGGATGCAGCGGGCCATGCAGAACCACGCAGCCGTGTTCCGGACCGCCGAGACGCTCGGAGACGGGGTCGGCGAGATCAACGAAATCGCCGGCATGTTCGAAAACGTCAAGGTCAGCGACCGCTCGATGGTCTGGAACTCCGATCTGGTCGAGACGCTGGAGCTTCGGAATCTGCTGGGCAACGCCGTGACGACGATGGTCGCGGCCGAAAACCGCAAGGAGAGTCGCGGCGCACATGCGCGCGAGGATCATTCCGAGCGCGACGACGAAAACTGGATGAAACATTCCCTGATCTGGATGGGCGAAGACGGCTCGACCAGGATCGATTACCGGCCGGTCCACATGTACACGCTGACCGACGACGTCGAAGTCGTGCCGCCGAAAAAGCGGACTTACTGACGCGGCAACGGCAACCCCCTTACTGACCAAGAGAACGCGAGCGCAATGGCCGAGTTCAGACTCCCGAAGAATTCCCGCATCGGCAAGGGCCGCCACTTTCCGGCGCCGGACGGCGCGACGAACGTCAGGACGTTCCGCATCTACCGCTGGAATCCGGACAGCGGCGACAACCCGCGCATCGACCGCTACGACATCGACCTGGACAAGTGCGGGCCGATGGTGCTCGATGCGATCATCAAGATCAAGAACGAGATCGACCCGACGCTGACCTTCCGGCGCTCGTGCCGCGAGGGCATCTGCGGGTCATGCGCGTTCAACATCGACGGCACCAACACGCTGGCGTGCACCAAGGGCATCGACGAGATCTCCGGCGACGTGAAGATCTACCCGCTGCCGCACATGCCGGTGGTCAAGGATCTCGTGCCCGACATGACGCATTTCTACGCCCAGTACGCGTCGATCCGGCCGTGGATCCGGACCCAGAGCCCGGCCCCCCCGGACAAGGAGCGCCTGCAGTCTCCGGAAGATCGCGAAAGGCTCGATGGACTCTACGAGTGCATCCTGTGCGCGTGCTGCACGACCTCGTGTCCGAGTTACTGGTGGAAAGGCGATCGTTACCTGGGCCCGGCGACGCTGTTGCAGGCGCATCGCTGGCTGGTCGACTCGCGCGACGAGGCGACCGGTGAGCGGCTGGACGACCTTGAGGATCCGTTCCGGCTGTACCGCTGCCACACGATCATGAACTGCACCAAGACCTGTCCCAAGGGGCTGAACCCGGCCAGGGCGATCGCCGAGATCAAGAAGATGCTGCTGGCGCGCCGATCGGTCTAGTGGGCTGGTGTCACCCGGTTCCGAATCGGACCCGCGGTCCCGGCTGCGATGGCGTTGCCGCCGCGGCATGCGCGAGCTGGACCTGCTGCTGGAAGCCTGGCTGGAGCAGCGGTGGCCGGGCGCCGGTACCGCCGAGCGTGCGGCGTTCGAACGTCTGCTCGACAGCGAAGACGACCGGTTGTGGGCCTGGCTGACCGGTCGTGTCGTGCCCGAAGACGAAGCGCTGCGCAACCTGATCGCCGACATCGCCGCCCATGGCCGGCGTTGAACTGCACCCGCGCTCCGGCCGGATCCGCACCGTTCTCGGGCTGTTCATCGTTGCGGCCGCGATGGTTGCGGTGATCGTCAGCGGGGCGCCGTGGACGCTCGGGTTCTTGCTGTCTGCCGGGCTCGCCGCGACGGCGGCCGGACTCGCGGCCGCGCGCGGTCGGCCAGGCCGCAAATGGCGCGCGTTGCGCCCGCTCGAAACCGGCAGCCTCGAGATCGCCCTCGAGATGACCGATTCCAGCGGCGTGCGCCGCCGCTGCGTGCGCCGCGGCCCGGTGTTCACGAGCCCGTGGTTCGTTTCGTTCCGGGCCGTCGCGCCGGGCGGGCCGGTCTTCCGGGTCGCGCTGTTCGCCGACGAACTCGGGCGCGACGATTTCCGCCGTCTGCTGGCATGGCTGCGTCACGGCGTCGCCTGAACCGGGGCCGCGAACCGCGCGCCTGGCGGCGCTGGTTGCGGCGGCTGGTGCTCGCGTGGCTGGCAACGAGCCTGCTCGTCACGCTGCCGCTGCGCTGGCTGGACCCGCCGACCAGCGCCTATATCGTGCGCGAGCAGCAGGACGTGCCGATTCGGCACGACTGGGTGCCGATCGACGCATTGCCGGCGTACGTTCCGCTTGCAATGGTGGCGGCTGAGGATCAGAACTTTCCGCACCATCACGGCTTCGATCTGGGCCAGATCCGGGATGCGCTGGCCGAGGGGATGGAAGGCGGCCGGGTGCGCGGCGCGAGTACGATCAGCCAGCAGCTGGCGCGCAACCTGTACCTGTGGCCGGGCGAGCGCTGGTGGTCCAGGTGGCTGCGCAAGGGGCTGGAGGGCTGGTTCACGGGCTGGCTGGAACTCGGGCTGTCCAAGCGCCGCATCCTCGAGCTGTACCTGAATCTGGTCGAATTCGATCGCGGCGTGTTCGGTATCGAGGCCGCGGCGCGGCATTACTTCGGCGTTCCGGCCAGCCGGCTGGATCGCCGCCAGGCCGCGCTTCTGGCCGCGGCCCTGCCGGCGCCCAAGCGTCGCGACCCGGGCCGGCCCGACGCGTTCCTGCTCGAGCGCCAGCGCTGGATTCTCGGCCAGATGGACAACCTCGGCGAGGCTTGGGTGCCGTGAGCGGCCGGCCGCCCCGTGCGGCGTTTCGGTTAGCATTCCAGCCATGAGCGAGTCCCCATCGGAGCATTCCGGGCGCGCGCCGCACACCAGCCGCGCGGTCACCCTGTATCCGTTGTGGCAGTGGGCCGTGCTGGTGCCGGTCATGGTCCTGGCGACCATCGTCGCCGCGCTGCTTGCGGTGTTGTTGTCCGCGTTCGGCTTCAAGCGCGCGGCGAACATCCACGTCGCCGCGCGCTGGGCCCGGTTGATCGCGTACCTGACGCCGATGCGGGTCGAGATCGAGGGTCGGGAAAACATCGAGCCCGGCCAGAGCTACGTCGTCGTCGCCAATCACCGCAGTCAGTACGACATCCCGCTGATCTACGGATTCTGCGGGCTGGACCTGCGCTGGGTCATCAAGGCCGAGATCGGCAGGCTGCCGTTCGTAGCGCAGGGTTGCCGCGCCATCGGCCACATCTTCATCGACCGCGGCAACCCGGACCAGGCGCGCGCGGCGATCAACGATGCGGTCGCGAAGCTTCCGCCGGGCACCAGCGTGCTTTTCTTCGCCGAAGGCACCCGAAGCCGCAACGGCGAGCTGCTGCCTTTTCGCAAGGGCGCGTTCCGGGTCGCTGCCGACCGCGGCCTGCCGGTGCTGCCGATGACGGTGACGGGCACGCGCGCGATCCTCCCGCCCGGCTCCCTGCGGATTCGACCGGGCCGGGGCAGGCTGGTCATCCATCCGCCGATCCGGCCGCAGCCGGGCGCCGCCGACCAGGTCGTCGGCGAACTGTGCGCCCGCACGCGCAGCGCAATTGCCGCGGAACTGGAACGCCAGGGACGCGCGGCAGGGAAGCAGTGATGCGCATCGAAGTCCCGGATCCGGCCTATACCGCCTCGCCGCGCTCGGGGCGCAACTTCGTGCTCGCGTTCAAGGTCGCGTTCGCGTTCCTGTTCGTGGCCTGGTCGGTATTCCTGTTCGACCAGTGGCTGCAGCTGGACCTGATCCGCTTCGGACTGCGGCCGCGCGACGGCATGGGCCTGCTCGGACTCGTGACGGCGCCGCTGCTGCACTACAGCCTCGCGCACATCGGTTCGAACAGTCTGCCGCTGCTGGTCGGCGGCACGCTGATGCTGTTCCTGTACCCGAATTCGGCGCTGCGCGCACTGCCGGCCATCTATATCGGCTCGGGTCTGCTGGCCTGGACGTTTGCGCGCGACAGCATCCACATCGGCGCCAGCGGCGTCATTTACGGTCTGCTGACGTTCGTGTTCGTCTCCGGCGTGATCCGGCGCGACCTGCGCTCGATCGGCGCCGCGCTGGTCGTCTGGTTCCTGTACGGCTCGATGATCTGGGGCGTGCTGCCGGTCGACCGCGGCATGAGCTGGGAACTGCACGTCAGCGGACTGGTGATGGGTTTCGCAACCGCGCTGCTGTACCGCGATCGTGACCGGCCGCCGATGAAGCGCTACGACTGGGAAGACGAGGAACCGGCCGACGACGAGCCGGCCCGTCCCTGGCGCGAAGACGAAGTGCGCGACCGGTGAGCCGGATCCTGCATGTCGTCGGTTGTGGTCGCGCCGGGCGGACGCTGGCGCGGCTGTGGGCCGAACAAGGCGTGTTCCGGATCGGATGGATCGTCAATCGCAGCGTCGAAAGCGCCGCGGCCGCGGCCGGATTCATCGGCCAGGGGCGGCCTGCGACGGGGCCGGGGCCCGTGGCCGACGGTGACTGGCTGATGCTGGCGCTGCCCGACAGCGCGCTGGCGCCGGCGGCCGAACAACTGTCGGACCTGCTCGCTGCCCGCCCGGCGCTGGCGTTTCACGTCTCCGGCTCCGAGCCCGCGGCGGTGCTGCGGCCGCTGGGCGAACGAATCGCCTCGGTGCACCCGGTCTGCCCGTTCGGTGATCCGGACCGCGCGCTGTCGCGATTCGCCGGCAGTTTCGCCGTCGGCGATGGCGACGGGCGGGCGCTCGATGAGCTGCTGCCGTGCTTCGAGGCGATCGGCGCGCAGGTGATTCGCTTCGCGCCCACCGACAAGCGCCTGTATCACGCGGCGACGATCGCGGCGAGCAATTTCCTCAACGTGCTCGACGACCTCGCGCTCGACCTGGCCGAGCAAGGCGGCATGGACCGGGAAACGGCGCTGAAGGTCGTCGTGGCGCTGCAGCGGGCGGCGCTGGCCGGCATCGAGGCGTCGGGACCGGCCGCAAGCCTGACCGGGCCGATCGAACGCGGCGACGAGGCGGTCTGCCGGCGGCTGGCGGCGATGTTCGACTCGCAGACTTCGGTCCGGGACCAGGTCTTCCGGGCGCTGGCGCGCGGCGCGGTCGATCTGGCCCACCGCAAGCACGATGGCAAGCACGGCCGGCCGCCGGCATACGGAAGCAGTCCGTTGCAGGAGTTGTTCGACGAGCCGGGCTTCGTGCGCGGGACGGGCGGCGATGGCGGCGTTTGAATACCGTGCGATGCGCGGCAGGCGCGAGGTCGGCGGTATCGTCCAGGCCGACACGGCGCGGCACGCCCGAGCGCAGTTGCGCGAGCGCGGCCTGGTGCCGCTTTCGGTCGAGGCGGTGTCGTCGTCGGCGGGCCGGGGCGGCGGCCTGCGGCTGGCGCGCGAACGGGCGCTGATCCTGCGTCAGATGGCCGCCCTGCTGCGCGCCGGCTTGCCGCTGGAGGAGGTGTTGTCGCTGCTCGCCGACCAGGCCGGCTCGAAGCGCGTGAATCGTGCGCTGGCGGCGATGCGGGCGCGGGTGCTCGAGGGCCGCGCGCTGTCGGAGGCAATGGCCGAGCAGCCGGCGTTGTTCCCGGCGATGTTCACGCGTTCGATCGCCGCCGGCGAGCGGGCCGGCCGGCTCGAGACTGTCGTCGGCCGGCTCGCCGGGCACGCCGAGCAGCGCCTGGCGCTGTCGCGCAACGTCGCCGTGGCGCTGGTCTACCCGCTGCTGCTGGCGGCGATTTCGCTGCTGGTCGTCTGGGGACTGCTCGGCTTCGTCGTCCCGCGCGTGGTCAGCGTGTTCGAGCATTCGAATCGCGAACTGCCGTGGATGACCCGCAGCCTGCTCGAAATCTCGGATCTGGTCTCGGCCTACGGTGCCTGGTTCGGGCTCGGCGTCGTCGCGCTGGCCGCGGGCCTGGTCGTGATGTTCCGGCGGCCGGGCCCGCGGCTGTGGCTGGATACCGTGCTGCTGCGCCTGCCGCTGGCGGGCCCGCTTGTCCGCGCCCACGCCGCGGCGGTGTTCGCGCGCACACTGGCGATTCTGGTCGCCAGCGCCGTTCCGGCCGTCGAGGCGCTGAAGGCATCGGCCGATGTCGTCGGCAACCGCAAGGTGCGCGCCGACCTCGACGCGGCCGCCCGACGGGTCCGGGAAGGCACCTCGCTGGCCGCGGCGATGCAACCCATCGACTGGCTGCCGCCGCTGACCCGGCGCCTGATCCACGGCGGCGAACAGGCCGGCGAACTGGCGCCGATGCTGGAGCACGCCGCCGAAATCCAGGAATCGGACCTGCGCGATACCGGCCAGGTGCTGCTCGCGGTCGTCCAGCCGGTGCTGATCCTGCTGGTCGGTCTGGTCGTGCTTTACATCGTGCTGGCGATCCTGCTGCCGATCATGAACTTAAGCCAGCTACTGCAATGATCGTCTTCGAACACGTGGCCAAGCGCTATCCCGGCGGGGTGCAGGCGCTTTCGGACGTCAATTTCGAGCTCGCGCGCGGCGAGATGGCGTTCCTGACCGGTCACTCGGGCGCCGGCAAGAGCACGCTGCTGCGCCTGATCGCGCTGCTCGAGCGGCCCAGCCGCGGCCAGGTGCTGTTCGAAGGGCGCAACATCGGCCGGCTGTCGCGACGCCAGATTCCGAGGCTGCGGCGCCGCGTCGGCGTGATCTTCCAGGACCACAAGCTGCTGACCGATCGCAAGGTGCTCGACAATGTCGCGCTGCCGTTGCTGATCGCCGGCCACCCGTGGGGCGAGATCCGGCGCCGGGTGCGCGCAGCGCTGGATCTGGTCGGGCTGCTGGACAAGGAAAACATGCCGATTCCGGCGCTTTCGGGCGGCGAGCAGCAGCGCGTCGGCATCGCCCGGGCGATGGTCGGCAAACCGCCGGTGCTGCTGGCCGACGAGCCGACCGGCAACCTCGACCCGGAACTGTCGGCCGAGCTGATGCGGCTGTTCGTCACGCTCAACGAACTTGGCACGACGGTGCTGATCGCGACCCACGATCTCGAGCTGATCAAGCGCCTCGGGCGGCGCACGCTGAAATTGCAGAAAGGGCGGATGGTCGATGACCGGGCTGGCGAGAGGGCTCGCCCGGAAGGGACGGCATCGTGACGCCGGCGGGCGGTACGATTCGCACAAACATGCGCGGCGACGTGCGCGCGTGGCTGCGGCGGCACGGCTACAGCCTGGCCTCGTCGATCGGGGCGCTGGTGCGCCACCCGATGACCAGCGTGCTGACGATCGCGGTGCTTGCCTTTGCGCTGTCGCTGCCGCTCGGGCTGTTTACCGCGCTGGAGAACCTGCGCCAGATCAACCGCAACTTCGAACGGCTGGACTCGATCAGCGTGTTTCTGGCTCTCGAGGCCGACGCAGCCGGCAGCCGCCGGCTCGCCTCGCGCATCTCGTCGCGTAATGACGTGCTGGCGGTGGATCCGATCAGCCCGGAGGATGGCATGCGCGAGCTGGCCGGCGCAACCGGGCTGGATTCGCTGGACCTCGGCGACGTGCCGCTGCCGTGGGTGCTCGAGGTCGCGCCGGCTTCCGGCGCCGACCCGGCCGCGCTGGCCGACGCGCTGCGGACGCTGGAGGGAGTCGACATGGTCGTCGTCGACCTGGCCTGGGTCGAGCGTCTCGAGGCGATCCTGGCCGTGTTCCAGCGCCTGGTCGAGCTGCTGGCGGTGCTGTTCGCGCTGGCGGTGCTGTTCGTCATCTCGAACAACATCCGCAGCGAGATTCAGAGCCGGTCGGAGGAAATCGAGGTCATGGCGCTGGTCGGCGCCACGGCCGGCTTCATCCGGCGGCCGTTCCTCTATTCGGGGCTGTGGATGGGCGCGCTGGGAGGGCTCGCCGCGTGGCTCCTGGTGCACGCCGGCATCGCGCTGCTGCAGGCGCCGGTGCGCGAACTCGCCGCGGCCTACGGCACTCCCGCGGGCCTGGACGGACCGCCCGGGTGGCTGTTGGCGGCGATGCTCGCCGGCAGCGGCCTGCTCGGCGTCGCCGGGGCCTGGATCGCGGTGTCGCGTCAGCTCGCGCGGATCAATCCGTGAGCGGCCGCGGACCAGCCTTCGGCCCGCCGCCCCTCCCAAAGGAACTTTCCCCGAGCGCCGGCGTTCAAACCGGGCGAATCCGATACAGGACGAAACGGATCCTGATTTGAGAAATCGGTAGATTTTTGCTATAATCCCAAGGCTATCGAAGAGGAGTTGTGCATGTCGAAGGATCTCGTACCAAGCCATTTGCTCGCCCCGGCCGGAACCGGCTCGCTGGATGCCTACATCCAGGAAGTCAACCGGATTCCGGTGCTGAGCCTGGACGAGGAACAGGATCTGGCACGGCGCTATCGTGACGAGGAGGATCTCGACGCGGCGCGCATGCTGGTCATGTCGCACCTTCGATTCGTCGTGCATGTCGCGCGCGGCTACTCCGGCTACGGCCTGGCGCTGGGCGACCTGATACAGGAAGGCAACATCGGCCTGATGAAGGCGGTCAAGCGCTTCGACCCGGAGCAGGGCGTGCGACTGGTGTCGTTCGCGGTGCACTGGATCCGTGCCGAGATTCATGAATTCGTGCTGCGCAACTGGCGCATCGTCAAGGTCGCGACCACCAAGGCCCAGCGCAAGCTGTTCTTCAATCTGCGCAAGTCGAAGAAGCGTCTCGGCTGGCTCAACCAGGACGAGGTCAACGCCGTGGCCGAGGACCTGAACGTCAAGCCCGAGGTGGTCATGGAAATGGAGTCGCGCCTGTCGGGCCAGGACGTGGGCTTCGACCTCAGCGCCGACGACGATGACGATCGGCCGTATCTGGCCCCGGCCGCATTCCTCGTAAGCCGGCAGGACGCGCCCGACGTGGCGACCGAGGCCGACGATCTCGAGGAGCACTATCACGGGATGCTGGTCGACGGCATCGACGAACTTGACGATCGCTCGCGCGACATCATCCAGTCGCGCTGGCTGCTGGAGCCGAAGATCACGCTGCAGGAGCTGGCCGACAAGTACGGCGTATCGGCCGAGCGCATCCGCCAGCTCGAGGCTGCGGCGCTGAAGAAGCTCAAGGCGCATTTCGACGCCTGACATTGTCCTTGCATTCCGGATAGTATCGAAGGCCCCTGAATCGTTTCAGGGGCTTTTTCGTGTGGAAGGCCAGTCTTTGCGACTCGTCTTGCCGTTTGTCCCGGAACACGCCGCCACGAACCGGCCCGGAGTACGCGATGATCATTTCCCATGCCTGGAAATTCATCTTCCTCAAGACCAACAAGACCGCCGGCACGTCGGTCGAGATCGCGTTGTCGAAGTTCTGCGGGCCCGACGACATCATCACGCCAATATCGCAGCGCGATGAGCGTCTGCGCCGGCGGCTGGGTTATCGGGGCCCGCAGAATTTCTGCGCCAGGCCCGGGGGCGGCTTTCTCGACCGTTGCGCCGGTGTCGGCCTCGGCCCGCTCAAGCGACCGCGCTTCTACAATCATATGCCGGCAAAGAAAGTGCGCGCCTACGTGGGCGAGCAAGTCTGGGCCGATTATCTGAAATTCTGCATCGAGCGCCATCCGCTCGATCGCCTGGTCTCGATGTACTTCTGGCGCTACAGGAATGGAAAGCGACCCCCGTTCCCGGAATTTCTCGAAAGCCGGGAAGCACGCAAACTGAAACGCAAGGGCATCGATGTCTATACCATCGACCGCCAGGTTGCCGTCGACCGAATTTGCCGTTTTGAAAACCTGCATGATGAAATGGCCCGCATCGCCGAAATTCTCGGGTTGCCCGGGGACATCGAAATCCCCCGTGCCAAGAACGGGTTCCGGAAAGACAATGTCCGGATTCACGATCTTGCCGGCCAGGAGGAAATCGAACAAGCAGCGCGAATGTTTCGGGACGAATGCAGATTGCTGGGTTATTCGGTGGAACCGGCTCGCCCATCCAGTGAGGAAGCATGAATCCTTTCGTTACTCACCTTGAATGCAGCCTCAAGGGCGAAGAGTACCGGCGCGGCGAGATCCACCGGCTGTCCAGAGCCGGCCGTCCGCTGCTGGTGCGTTACGCGCTGGACCGGATCCGCGAGGCCGTCGACCGCGATGAAGTCGCCGCGCGGGGCGGCGGGTTCTGGAAATGGCGCGAGCTGCTGCCGACCATGGATTCCGACACCGTACCGAAACTGGGCGAGATCGACACGCCGCTGATTCGGCTGGAACGGACGCCGGGGCTGGTCGTCAAGGACGAGGGCCGGCTGCCGACCGGTTCGTTCAAGGCGCGCGGGCTTGCGCTGGCGGTGGCGATGGCGCGCGAACTGGGGATCGAGAAACTGTGCATGCCGTCGAACGGCAACGCCGGCGCCGCGCTGGCGGCGTACGCGACCCGGGCCGGCATTCAGTCGCTGGTCTATTGCCCGGCCGACACGCCGCGCATGAACATCGACGAGACGCGGCTGTGCGGCGCCGAGGTCGTCGAAATCGACGGCTACATCGACGACTGCGGCAGGCTGCTGGCCGAGCGGGCAGACGAAGAGGGCTGGTTCGACGTCTCGACGCTCAAGGAGCCGTACCGCCTCGAGGGCAAGAAGACGATGGGGCTGGAATTGGCCGCGCAACGGTGCTGGAAGCTGCCCGACGCGATCTTCTACCCGACCGGCGGCGGCACCGGGCTGATCGGCATGTGGAAGGCGTTCGCCGAGATGCGCGAGCTGGGCTGGATCGACGGGCCGCTGCCGAAGATGTACGCGGTGCAGGCCGAGGGCTGCGCACCGATGGTGCGGGCATTCGAGGCCGGCGACGAGTTCGCCGAACGCTGGGAGAATGCCTCGACGATCGCCGCCGGCATCCGCGTGCCGCAGGCGGTCGGAGACTTTTTGATCCTGCGCGCCGTGCGCGAGTCCGGCGGCCGTGCGGTCGCCGTCTCCGAGGATGAAATTCGCGCGTCATGGACCGAACTCGCCCGCGACGAGGGCGTGCTGATGTGCCCCGAAGGCGCGGCCACGCACGCGGCGTGGAAGCGCATGGTCGAGGCCGGCGAGCTGGCCGCCGATGCCGATTCCGTGCTGTTCAACTGCGCGACCGGTCTCAAGTATGAGTTGCCGGGAGTCTGAATCGATGGCCGACCTTCGCTCCGTTACCGAATACCCGGCGCTGGCGCGTCACCGCGCGGAGTTGCGTGCGGCGGGGCGGGCGCGGCGAATCCGGCTGGCGGTGGCCTTGCCGCTGCTCGGGCTGACGATCTTCGGCGCGTTTTCGCTCGGCGTGCAGTTCGGAGTGTTCGCCGGTGCGGTCGGCGCGGGGGTGCTGTTTTTCCTGGCGCTTCCGGGCGGCAGCAGCGTGGATGCAGGCGCGCTGGCTGGCATCGAGGGCGAGGTCTCGGTGCTCGATCGGCTGAAGGCGCTGCCGGACGACTATCGGATATTCAACCGGGTGAAGGTTCCGGACGTACAACTGCCCAATGGTTGGCGAGAGCTGGATTTCATCGTGAGCGGTCCGACCGGGCTGTGGATCGTCGAAGTCAAGAACACGCCGGGCCACGTCTATGTGCAGCCCGACCAGCGCCACTGGCCGCTGGCCCGCCGCGGCTGCTGCGGCAGCCGCCCGAACTGGAACGCGCTCGAAAACCCGATTCCGCAGGCCCGCGCCCAGGCCGATTCGCTTGGCCGATGGCTGCTGCGGAACGGGGTCGCGGTCGAGCCGCGATCCCTGGTCTGCATGGCCCACCCGGAAGTGTCGCTCGAAAACCGTGCGGCTTCGCCGATGCCGATCCTGGTGCGCGACGAACTCGTCGCGCACATTCGCGATGCGTCACGGGCGGCGCTGCCCGGCGGCACGCTTCCGGCCCTCGCGCAACTGCATCCGGACCGGCGATCCAGCCGCGATCGTGCGGCCTGAGCGACGCGGTCCGGATTTCATCCCGCACGTTGCTGCATTCAGCGCAAGATGCGCACCATCGGGCTGTTGATCAGCGAACGCCGGTCCGGCCTGCCGCGGTTGATCACGACGTACTTGCAGCCGTTCACGCCGACGCACAGCCCGTCGCTGTATGGCCGGATGTCGAACTCATTATTACCATGGGTCAGGTTGACCCGGTAGAGCCAGTTTCCCTGCCCGGGTCGCACGATTGCTTCTTCGAAAACCAGCGTCAGTGCGGCATTGTTACCGCCGGTGCCGGTCACGTTGAAATGGAGCTCGTGGCTGCCGGAAACATCCACCCTCTGCGGCTCGACGCGAGGGGGATTGTCGGGCTCGTTCGGATCGGCCACCTGGATTTCTACGACACAGGGATCAGGGCATGCATGGGTCTTGCGTAAATCGGGATCGGTGGCGCAGCCGGCAAGTGCAAGGCCGGTGATTGACAGAATTGTCCAGACAAGCGTTGTTCGGTACATGTTTATGCCCTCCGGTTACGGTTGCGACGATTCGGCCCGGTCGTCGACCAGGGCCTGAAAGTCGGGGTTGTCGTACAAAGGTTCCAGCAGCGGCTCCGATGCCAGAACGGCCGTCGGATATCCCTGCCGGACCGCCATCGTCAGTTGATCAATGGCCTCCTCGCGATCACCGAGGGCCAGATTTGCCTCGCCGGCAAGGCGATGGGTGAACGGGCCCAGGGCAGCGTGTCGCGTCAGAAGCTGCAGCTCCGAACGCGCCTCGTCGATCCGCTCCGCCCGCACCAGGCGCACCGCCAGTGCAGCGCGGATGTAATGGTCGTCTGGATTGATCTCCAGCGCCTTGTGCGCCAGGTCTATGGCTTGTTCGTTTTGGGAGCGCATTTCCCCGGAACGATCGCGCTGCATCATCAGGGCGTCGGAAAGACCGGCGTGAAGTTCGAAGTTCAGCGGCGTCAACTCCAGTGCCGAGCGGTACATTTCTTCCGCTTCCCGATACCGGCGAAGATAGAAATAGTTCGCGCCGGCGTTGGAGTAGGCCTGGGCGGTGGGGTTGCGCTCGAGCGATTCCCGGAACACTTCGACGGCGCGCTCGAAATCGCCGATCCACCAAAGCGCGGCGCCGAGGTTGTTGCGGGCCCGGGAGGCGTTCGGCTCGAGCTCGATTGCGCGCGCGAACCGGGCGGCCGCTTTCCGGTACTCGGCCTGGTCGTAATAAAGGCCGCCGAGATAGTTGTAGTTTCTCCAGTAGGCCGGATCCAGCTCGATGGCCTCGAGGAAATGCCGTTCGGCTTCGTCGAAGCGGCCCAGGTGTCGAAATGCTTCCCCCAGGCCGACATGAGCTTCGCTGTTGCCGGCCTCGATCTCCAGTGCGCGCTGGAAGGCGGGCAGGGCCTGGTCCACGTTTCCGGTGCCGAGGTAGACGTTGCCGAGGGCTACCTGGGTCTCGGCCCGATCAGGGTCGAGAACCCTGGCCTGTTCGCAGGCGGCCAGTGCATCTTCGACATGGCGGGAATTCCGCGTGATCTGATACTGCTGCCAGTAGGCGGTGCACAGGCCTGCCTTGGCCAGCACGAAATCCGGATCGCGGGCCAGTGCACGTTCGAAGTGGTCGATGGCGGCTTCGGCGCTTTCGCGGGTGGCCTGGCCGCGCAGACTGCTGCGGCCGCGCAGGTATTCGTCGTAGGCCACGGTGTCGGTCGTCGGGGCGGTGTCGTTTTCCCGTGCACCGAGCAGCCGAACCTGGAGGACATCGCCGATCGCACGGGAAATGTTGTCCTGTACCCTGAAGACGTCGTTCAGGGTGCCCTCGTAGGTGTCGCTCCATAGGCTCCGCCCGGACGAACCGTCGATCAGGCGGGCGCTGACGAGCAGTCGCGGGCCGGACTTGCGCACGCTGCCCTCGAGTATGGTGCTCACGTCCAGCGCGTCGGCCACCTCGCGCACGCTCACGTCCTTGTCGCGGAACGAGAACGATGATGTCCTTGCAATCACCTGCAGGCCCGGCACGCGGCCCAGCTGGTCGAGGATTGCCTCGGCCATTCCGTCACTGAAGTATCGGGTGTCCTGTTCGGGGCTCAGATCGCTGAACGGAAGAACCGCGATGGACTTGCCGGGCGCGGTGCCGGTGCCGCTGTCATCGCGAACCAGGACGAACACCAGGATTGATGCCAGGATCACGATGATCAGGTAATCCACCCAGCGCCAGCTCCAGTGAAGGTGTTCGCTGCTTTCGCCTTCCTTTTGGTCGGTACGAACCACGCCCGCCGGGGTAATGTCGTAGATCCAGGTGACCGCCGCCACGATCGGCAACCCGATGCCGGCCAGGACCACGAGAAGGGTCAGGACCCAGTGGGGCACCTGCAATGCCGGAAGAACGATATCGAGAACTTCCAGCGCGCCCCAGGCGAGAATTGCATAGGCTCCCGTCACGCGAACGACATGGCGCCGCCGCAGCTCGACGAATGTGCGATGCAGTCGGGACTGTTGTTCGCCCATCTGCCCTCCCGTCCAGTGGCGCCTCTTGCAGGCAACCGGCCGCCCCCCGAAATTACTGACCGCGATTCGATGCCGCAATGCTCCGGCAACGACTCACCGAATGCTGCGATTGCTGATCGACTGGTCCTATGCTACCGCCGATGATGCAGGGAATAAAGCGTGCCGGCCGCGTTCAGGGTTCACCCGCCTCCGGCCCGGACCGCGCGGGCCGGCGGCGGCTGGATGCGCGGGTCGCTGAAATCGGGCGTGTCGGGGCTTTCCCGCCCGCAGATCGATCCCATGGTCACGATCAGCGATTTCCACGGGTGCATCAGCTCGTCCATGGCCGGGGCGCGCCGACGGGTACAGATCACGGTGCCGTTCGCCAGTACGTAGCGACCGCGTTTGCTGCCGTCGTTTTCCTGCCAGGTTTCAGCGCTGGGCGTGACCGGTCCGGTGTAGCCGGAAAGCCAGCCGCGAACCCCGGGCAGGCCCGAAACGGCCTGGCCGCTCGTCGGCCATGGCAATTCGCGGTCGGGGGCCACACCGGCGGGCCAATCGAGCCGTCCGATCCGTTCAAGCACGCGCTCGCGCAGGACGGCGCCGGGCG
>JAVVDX010000013.1:0-11049 GCA_032251475.1 Wenzhouxiangellaceae bacterium
CCGCCGGCCCGTACCAGTTCACGCACGTCGCCGCCCACCAGGCCTGGTTCGCGTCAGTCAACGCACTGCTCAGCCCCTTCTGGTCGTTTCGCGTCGACTACCGCGTGATCCCGTGGGCGACGTTCACCGAGCCCGAGGTGGCCCGCGTGGGGCTCAACGAGACCGATGCCGGAGAACAGGAAATCGACTACGAGGTCACGACCTACGGCATCGACGACCTCGACCGCGCGATCGCCGACAGTCACGACACCGGCTTCGTCAAGGTGTTGACCGAGCCGGGCAAGGACACCATCCTCGGCGCCACCATCGTCGGCCACCACGCCTCGGAACTGATTGCCGAGTTCATCCTGGCGATGAAGCACGGCCTGGGGCTGAACAAGATCCTCGGCACCATCCACATCTACCCGACGATGAGCGAGGCCAACAAGTTCGCCGCCGGGGAGTGGAAAAAGGCGCGCAAACCCGAAGGCGCGCTGAAACTGGCCGAGAAATTCTTCGCCTGGCGGCGCCGCTAATCGGCTGATATAGTTCCGGAATACCCTTTCCATAACAAACAAGGAGAACGCCATGGAACAGAAGAACCGCATCGCGAACGCCCTGCTCTTCATGCGCCTGGGCGTGTTCCTCGTCATCTTCATGTGGACGCTTGACAAATTCATCAATCCGCAGCACTCGGCCGGCGTGTTCGAGAATTTCTACGGGCTGTCGGGCTGGGGCCCGACCGTGTTCATGATCATCGGTGCGCTCGAGATGCTGCTGCTGATCGGCTTCCTGATCGGCTTCCGGAAGCGCCTCACCTACGGGCTGATCTTGGTCATCCACGCGATCTCGACGCTCTCGACCTGGAAGCAGTACCTTAACCCCTACGAGGGGCCGAACCTGCTGTTCTTTGCCGCGATTCCGATGCTGGCCGCGTGCTGGGCGCTTTACAGTCTGCGGGAGATGGATACGCGGTTTACCATTGATTGACTGACAATCGTCTACGCAATCAGAAAGCTCTGCGGAGGGTGATCCGATCATGAAACAAATCGTTAATTTGCGTTGTATCACCGTGGCCACTTTTATGTTGCTCGCGTTCACGCCGCTGTCCGCGCAGGACTTCTCGCAAGTCGAGATCCGCACCACCAAGATCGATGATGACGTGTATGCGATCGAGGGTGCCGGCGGCAACCTCGGGCTCGTCGTCGGCGACAGGGGCGCGTTCCTGATCGACGGCCAGTACGCGCCGCTGACCGAACGCATCCTGGCCGAGGTGGCCGGGATTACCGACCGGCCGGTACAGTTCGTGTTCAACACCCACTGGCACGGCGACCACACCGGCGGCAACGAGCACATGGCCGAAGCCGGCGCGCTGGTCGTCGCGCACGACAACGTGCGCAAGCGCATGTCGGCCGGCCAGTTCATGGAATTCTTCGACCGCCAGGTCGATCCGGCCCCGGAAGGCGCGCTGCCGGTCGTGACGTTCAGCGACCGGGTCACCTTCCATATCGGCGGCCACACGGTCACCGCGATTCACGTCGAAAACGCGCACACCGACGGCGACGCCATCGTGCACCTGAAGGAGGCCAACGTCGTCCATGGCGGGGACATCGTGTTCTACGGGCTGTACCCGTTCATCGATTACAGCAGCGGCGGCAGCCTTGCCGGGATGATCACGGCCACCGACCGGATCCTGGCGCTGGCCGACGAAGAGACGAAGATCATCACCGGTCACGGGGGGCCGGTGATCGACGCCGACCAGTTGCGCGGCTACCGCAAAATGCTCGCGACCGTCCACGGGCGGCTGGCGGCGGCAATCTCCGACGGCAAGACGCTCGAGCAGGTCCAGTCCGAAAACATTACCGCCGAATTCGACGAGGACTGGGGCCAGGGCTTCATCAAGCCGGCGCAGTGGGTCGAACTGAATTACCGGAGCATGGCCGGCAACAACGAATAAGACAGTATTAAGGTGCGCCCCCTCCCAAACCCTCCCCCGCAAGCGGGGGAGGGCCAGGGTGGGGGCAATCGTCCGCACCGGCGGCATCGCTGGTAAGCTTTGCCTCCGATTCTTGATCTCCAGGAAGCCCCATGCCGATTCGTGCAAGCATTCGGCGGTTTTCATTTGCCCTTGCCGCCGGGCTTTCATTCACTCTTCCATTGGTCGCCCAGGATTCCGAATCCAGCGAAAACGGCGAGCCCGCCGTCTCGTTTGCAGAAGCGGTCGAGGGCCTGACATTCGCCGAAGGCTTCATCGATATCTACAGCAGCCCCGATTCGGGCAAGGTGCTCGCATTGTTGCCGGCCGCCGGCGACGATGGTGCTCTGCTGCGCTTCATCCACGCGCTCCGGTTGCGCGACGGGCTCGGCTCCAATCCGCTGGGACTGGACCGCGGCTGGGGGAATTCCGGGCGCATCATCCGGCTCCGGCGCGTCGGCGAGCGGGTCGTCGCCGAGGTCGAGAACCATCGCTACCGCGCCGACACGGAAAACGAGCTCGAGCGCAAGGCGGTCGCCTCGTCGTTCGCGACTTCGTTCATCTGGTCGACCGAAATCGTCGCCGAAGACGGCAACCGCCGCCCGCTGATCGACCTCGGCGGGTTTCTCGCCGCCGACCAGCTCGGCCTGGCGCAACGACTGGCCGAAGACAACGGCGGTAACGGCAACAACGGGTTCTCGCGCGCCGCCGACCGTTCGTTTCCGGACGCGGCATCGGCGCTGGTATTCCCCGACAACGTCGAAATCGACGCCTGGCTGACGCTGACGAGCAGCAAGCCCGGCCCCGAGGTCAGCGCGACGGCCGCCGATCCGAACGCCGTGACGCTGGTCCAGCATCACAGCTTCGTGCGGCTGCCCGACGACGGCTACCGGACCCGCCGCGCCGACCCGCGCACAGGCACGTTCGCGCTCGGATTCCATGATTTCGCCGCACCGCTGGATGATCCCATCGTCCGCGGATACGCGATGCGCCACCGGCTGCAATACAACGAACCGGGCGATCCGGAGTCCGGCGTCCGGAGTCCGATCGTGTTCCACATCGACCCGGGCGCACCGGCGGCGATCCGCGACGCGCTAGTCGAGGGCGCTTCGTGGTGGCGCGAGGCATTCGCCGCGGCCGGGTTCGCCGACGGTTTCCGCGTCGAGCTGCTGCCGGAAGGCGCCCACCCGCTCGACATCCGCTACAACGTCGTCCAGTGGGTGCACCGCCAGACCCGCGGCTGGTCTTACGGCGGCGGCATCATCGACCCGCGTACCGGCGAGATCGTCAAGGGTCACGTGATCCTCGGCTCGCAGCGCGTGCGCCAGGACCGGATGATCTTCGAGGGCCTGGCCGGCGTCGCCCCGGTAGGCACCGGTGCCGACGACGATCCGGTCGAACTGGCGCTGGACCGGATCCGCCAGCTTGCCGCACACGAAGTCGGCCACGCGCTCGGATTCGGGCACAACTTCGCCGCCTCGTTCAACGATCGCGCATCGGTGATGGACTACCCGGCGCCGTGGATCCGCGCGACCGATTCGGGGCTGGACTTTTCCCGCGCCTACGGTACCGGCATCGGCGAATGGGACCGCTTCACGGCCGAATGGCTGTACCGGGAATTCGCCGCCAGGACCGACGAGGCGGTCGCGCTGGACCAGCTCGTCGAGCGCGCAATCGCCGGCGGCCTGCTGTTCGTCGCCGACGAGCACGCACGCAGCGTCTCGACGGCGCACCCGAAGGCTTCGGTCTGGGACAACGGCGAAGACCCGGTGACCGAACTGGAAAACGTCCTCGCCGTGCGCCGGCACGCGCTGGCCCGCTTCGACGCCAGCCGGATCGAGACCGGCCGGCCGCTGGCCGCGCTGCGCGAAGTGATCACCCCGATCTACCTCTACCACCGCTATCAGATCGACGCCGCCGCCAAGCTGCTCGGCGGGGTCGAATTCTCCTACGCCGCGCGCGGCGGCCCGGCGCGGCCGGTGCGGCCGGTGGAGCCGGCGCGCCAGCGCGAAGCGCTCGAGGCGTTGCTGGCGACGTTGCGCCCCGCCGCGCTCAGGCTTCCCGAACGCCTGCTCGAGATCCTGCCGCCGCGCCACGACGGTTTCTGGTTTCGCGTACCCGACGAGTCGCTGCCGGCCCGGACGTCACCGTCCTTCGACCTGCTGACCGCGGCCGAAACGGCCGCTGAACTGACCTTCGCCGCGCTGCTCGACCCGGTGCGCGCCGAGCGGCTGGTCCAGCAGCACGCGCTGGACGCCGACTCGCCCTCGCCCGGCGACGTGATGCGCGCGATCGAGGCGCGCGTGTTCGACGACTACCGGGAGGCCGGCGACGATCTTGCGCGCCGAATCGCGCAACGCGTGCTCGATCGATACGCGGACACGCTGATGCGGCTCGAGGCCGGCTCGGGCTCGGGCCAGGTCCGCGCGACCGCACGTGGCGGCCTCGAGCGCATGAATCAGCGGCTCAGCCAGGAAAGCCGGAATCAAGCGGATATCGAAACCGAATTTAATCAGTGGCTTGCAAATCGTATCCAGAAACAGCTTGAACGCGATGCCCTGGCCCGCGATCCGGCCGGCACCGCCCCGGACATCCCGCCCGGAAGCCCGATCGGCACCGCTCCCGGCATCCACACCTGGTTGCGCGAGGATTGCTGGCATTGCAAAGCCTCCGGCCGGTAGGAGCGACGTCCACGTCGCGATTCATCGTCGCGCCTATCGCGGCCTGGAGACCGCTCCTACTAAAATCAGGTGGCCGGCCCGGCCGTAGGAGCGGCGTCCACGTCGAGATTCATCGTCGCGCCTGTCGCGACCTGGAGGCCGCTCCTACTAAAATCAGGTGGCCGGGCGGGCCGTAGGAGCGACGTCCACGTCGTGATCGGGTCAACAATAAATTGTGGCCTGGAGACCACTCTGGAGTGGTCACGGTGCCGGGTCTCCTAGAGGCTCTGGGCAATCCTGAGCAAGTCCGAAAAGATCCCCGCGGCAGTGACCTCGGGACCGGCGCCGGGGCCCTGGACGATCAGCGGATTGTCGCAATAGCGCTCGGTCCGGAACGCGACGACGTTGTCGGTCAGCGCCAGGTGCGCGAACGGATGGTCGGCGTCGACCGCCTCGAGGCCGACGCGCGCATTTCCCTCGGCGTCGAGCCGCCCCATGTAGCGTAGCCGGCACCCGTCGCGCTCTGCGGACTCCACGCGCTCGGCCATGTCCGCGTCCATGGCTTCCAGCGAGCCAAGGAACGCCTCGACGCCGCCCTCCCCGGCGCCTGGCTGCATCAGCCCCTCGATCTGCACGTCGGACAGCGACATATCCAGCCCGGTTTCGCGCGCCAGGATCACGAGCTTGCGTGCCACGTCCATGCCCGACAGGTCGTCGCGCGGGTCGGGTTCGGTATAGCCGGCCTCCTTCGCCTCGCGCACCAGCGCCGCGAACGACATCCCGGGCTGGAAGCGATTGAACAGCCAGGCCAGCGTGCCGGAGAAGATGCCCTCGATCGCGAGCACGCGGTCGCCGGAATCGATCAGGTCGCGCAGCGTCTGGATCACCGGCAGTCCGGCCCCGACCGTGGCCTCGTATCGCCAGCGGACACTGCCGTGCGCCAGCTGCTCGCGAAGCGCCCGGTAGCGTTGCGCGTCGCCGCTTCCGGCGTGCTTGTTCGGGGTCACGACGTGGATGCCCCCTGCCAGCCAGTCCGCGTAACAGTCCGCGATTCGGTCGCTGGCGGTGCAGTCGACGATCGCCGCGTGCGGCATGTGGTCGGCGTGTACGTGCGCGGCCAGCCGTTCGAGGTCGACGGGCTCGGACGGGTCGGGCCGGCCTGCGAACCCGCTCTCGGAAAGCTCGTGCGCGGCCAGTTCCATGACGCGCGAGTCGGCCACGGCGCGGACCCGAAGATCGATCCGGGATTCCTCCAGCAGGCGCCGGCGGGCGCGCCGGATCTGGCCCAGCAGCGCCCTGCCGACCTGGCCCGGCCCGACCAGCCCGATCGACAGCGTCCGGTCGGAAAGGTAGAACGCAGAATGCACGGCGCGCAACGCGCGCGTGGCCTGGCGCGCGTCGACGGCGACCGAGATGTTGCGTTCCGAACTGCCCTGGGCGATCGCGCGGACGTTGACGCCGGCACGGCCCAGTGACGAAAACACGCGCCCGGCGACCCCCGGCATGCCGGCCATGCCGTCGCCGACCACGGCCAGCACGGCGATGCCGTCGAGAACGGACACCCGCTGCAGCTGGCCCGAACCGATCTCGCGTGCGAACGCCTGTTCGAGCAGTACCCGGGCGCGCGGCGCATCGGCGGCCGACAGCACGCAGCAGATCGAGTGCTCCGACGAGCCCTGCGAGATCATCGTCACCGAGATGCCGGCCCGGTGCAGCACGGCGAAAACGCGCTCGGCCGTACCCGGAACGCCGAGCATGCCGGCGCCCTCGATGTTGACCAACGCGAGGTCCTCGATGCTGGTCACGCCCTTGACCGGCGGCGCAGGTGCGCCCTGCCCGTCGATCAGCGTGCCGGGCAGATCGGGCCGGGCCGTCGACCGGATGCGCACCGGAATGCCGCGCTCGAGCACCGGCGCCATTGTCTGCGGGTGTAGCACGCGGGCACCGAAATAGGCCAATTCGAACGCTTCGCTGTAGGACAGGTGCGGCGTCGTCTCGGCCTGCGGCACGCGGATCGGATCGGCCGACATCACGCCGTCGACGTCGGTCCAGATGTGCACGGCGCCGGCGCCGAGCAGCGCGGCCAGGATCGTGGCCGAGAAGTCGCTGCCGTTGCGGCCCAGCGTCGTGATTCCGCCCTCGGCGTCGCGGCAGCAGTAGCCGGTCATGACCAGCCGTTGCGCGGAAGCGGGTTCGAGCAGGCCTTGAAGCCGCATGCGGCTGTCGTCGATCCGGGCGATCGGACCCAGCTCGCCGCGATCGATACGGATGACTTCGCGCGCATCGACGTATAGCGCCTCGAGCCCGTTGCAGCGGAACCACTCGGCCAGCAGCCGGGCCGACCAGGTCTCTCCCAACCCCGAAATGAAATCCAGCGCCTCGCCCGGCAGGCTGCCGAGAAGGCTCAAACCCTCGAGCAGATGCCTGAGCTGGTCGAACGACTCGCCCAGTTGAGCGAGACAGCCGGCGCCAGCACCGAGCGTGCCGGCGCAGGCGACGTGGCGCTCGCGCAACGCCTCGAGGTCGGCGGTCCACTCGTCGCCGCCGCCGGCCGCATCCAGCGCCAGCGCAATCAGCGCGTCGGTGGTCCCGCGCATCGCCGAGACGACGATCGCCTGGCGCGACTCGTCCAGCGTCTGCAGCAGCTTCCCGACATGTTCGAACGCTTCGGCATCGCCCAGACTGCTGCCGCCGAACTTGTGCACTACCCAGCTCATTGCGCTCCCGGATCAGGATTTCTGACCAGATAGTAGCCGAGCCGACCGGCCGGGCAGCGAACAAAAGCGAATAATTCCCCGCGTCAGAGCCCATTGGAATAACGGGAATAAGGGCCAGCGCCCCACCCTGGCCCTCCCCCGCAAGCGGGGGAGGGTTTGGGAGGGGGCGTGTCGGGTGATTAGCGGTTGTGCCGCCAGCCCAGCCGTTGCGACTGCTCTTCGAAACGCTGGTGCGTGGCCGGAATCCATGCGTCGCCGCCCTCGAGTTCGAAGAAGAAAGGCCCGCGTTCGATTTCATCGGGTGCGACCTGGTTCATCGTCGAGGCGTCGTACAACCGGCCGTTGAGCATCGTGTACTTCACGTTCTGGCTGATCCGGATATCCTCCAGCGGGTTGCCCTCGATGACGGCCAGGTCGGCGAGCTTGCCGACTTCGATCGAGCCGATCTCGGCATCCATGCCGAAGTACTTCGCCCCGTCGATGGTCGCGCCGCGGAGCGCCTCGAACGGCGTGAACCCGCCCTGCACCATCATCCAGATCTCCCAGTGCTGGGCCAGGCCGGCACGCTGGCCGTGCGCGCCGATGACCACGGGGACTCCCAACTCGTTGAGCTGGTGCGCCTCCTCGGCGACGAAGATATGGTTGTAGTGCGCGTCGGGGGCGCGCTGGCGGCGGATCGAGCGCGGGTACAAGAGCGCCTTGGGCGTGAATGCGAGCAGCTTCCGGTTTTCCCAGACGCGGGTACGGTCGTACCAGTACTCCTCGCCCATCAGGCCGCCGTAGGCGACGACGAAGGTCGGCGAATAGACGACTTCGGTCTGGCTCCAAAGCTGTTCGACGTCGGCGCCCACGCGCTTGACCGACAGGCTGTGTTCGATGCCGGTATGGCCGTCGACGATCTGGGTCATGTTCTGCTCGAACCGCATCCCTCCCTCCGGCACGACGATCATGCCCAGTTCGCGCGCGGCCTCGAGCACCTGCTGGCGCTGGTCGCGCCGCAGGTAGTTGTAGCTCTTGACCGAAATCGCGCCCTGCTCCTTCTGGCGCCGGACGTGGAACAGCGCGTCGTCGTAGCTGTCCACCTTCGCCGTCGCGCCCGGCATCAGCGCGCCGTACAGGATGCGGCCGGTCGAGAAGATGCGCGGCGCCAGCGCCGCGCCGGTGCGCTGCAGCTCGGCCATTGAGAAGATCGCCCAGTTGTCGTTCGACGGGTCGTGAATGGTCGTGACGCCGAAGGCGAGATTCGCGTACTGCATCCAGTTGCGGTGCGGCTGCAGCTGCTCGTTGGCCATCGCCCCGTGGGCGTGGCTGTCGACGATGCCCGGAATCACGGTATGGCCGGAAATATCGAACTGCCGGTATCCGGACGGGATCTCGATTTCGGAGGCCGTGCCGACGGCCTCGATCGTGTTGCCGCGGATCAGGACGACGCCGTTGTCGATCACTTCCTGCTGCGCCCAGGCGTCGCGCATCGTCACGATCCGTCCGCCGACCAGCGCGATGCGCCCGTCGGGTACATCGGCCTCGGTAGTGAACGACAGGTCCCGGCCTTCGGTTTCCGGTTCCGGAAGTTCCTCCGGCGCCCCTTCCAGGAACGCGAATGCGTCGCTGAGCTCGCGGCGGTAGAGCCGGCTGCCGTACGACCAGCCCAGCGTCGAGCTGTCGGCCGACCAGTGCAGCATCTCGCCGCCGCGGGCCGAGACCTTGCGCACCGGGTAAGCCTCGTTGTCGCCGCCGATGCGCACCTGCTTGCCGGCCGGGAAGAACGGCGCGACAAAGGCGTTGTAGTGCTCGGTGAACGCGACCCAGCGCCCGTTCGGCGAGACACGATAGCCGGTGACCCAGTCGCCGATCAGGTGCTCGCGCTCATCGTCGCCGTTGAGGTTGACGCTGTTGAGTGCCAGATCCGTGTCGTCGACGCGCTCGATGAAAAGGATGCGCCCGCCGTCGGCCGAGAACTGCGGCTCGGAGCCCTTGTCGGTCACGCGCCGCAGGTTGTCGCCATCGGATTCGACGATGTAGATCCCGGGCCGCTCGGACCAGGTCGGCGAGGTCAGGTATCCGCCGGTGGTCTTGCGGAACACGACCATGCTGCCGTCGGCCGAGAACGAAGGCTCGACGTAATGGCCCGGTTCGTCGGTCAGCAACCGGCCGCGGCCGCGCCCGACCGGCGCGATCCGCACCGTGCCCAGCGCCTCGTCCTCGAACGTGGTGTAGACGATGAACCGGCTGTCGGGCGAGAACCGCGGGTGGAACTCCCAGTGCGCGTCCTGATCGGTCAGCCGGCGCCGCTCGCCGGTCTCGAGATCGTGGATCCAGATGTAGCCGAGCGCCTGGTAGGCGGCCAGCCGGCCGTCCGGGCTGGTCTGGTTCCAGCGCAGCATGCTGACTTCGACGGTCTCCGGAGCCACCGGAACGGTCTGGCGCAGTGCCGGGTGCACCTTGCGCGTGTCGCGCACGCGGAATTCGATCGGTTGGCGCGAACCGTCCATGCCGACCCGGTGCAGCTTGCCCCGGCTCCACAGCACCAGCGCCTTGCCGTCGGGGGTCCAGGCGAAACCCGGGTAATTGCCGCGGTCGCCGCTGGTCTCCTGCATGTCGCGCGAGATCTCGGCCAGAAGCGTGCGCTCGACGCCCGAGACCAGGTTTTTGACCATCAGCCGGCTGGTCAGCTCGGTCGGATTGCGGCGCACGAACGCCAGCCACTCGCCGCCCGGCGACGGCACCGGCCGGACCGCGCCGCCCGGGCCCGAAACAACGATCTCGGTCTCGCCGGTCTCGCGGTCGAGCCGCTGGATCGCGAACAGTCCGGTGTTGGCGTCGCGGTTGTATTCCCACACCCGGTTCGGGGTCGTGTCCTGGGTGTAATACATGTAACGCCCGTCGGGCGAGAACGCCGGCGAGGCGATGTTCTTCTGCGACTGCTCGCCGTGCAGGCGTTCGACCAGCTCGACCCCGTTTCCGCCGGAACGGTGGTACAGCCAGATCGAGCCGGCAGGAATCGAGCGCATCGAGACGAACGCCTTGCGCGCGGCGATGAAGTCGCCGTCCGGGGTCCAGGCCGGGTTGTGCAGCAGATGCTCGTCCTCGTCGGTGACCTGCTCGGGGTTGCCGCCGTCCGGGTCCATGGTCCAGATGTTCTCGGCGCCGCCGCGGTCGCTTATGAACGCGATCCGCCTGCCGTCGGGGCTGAACCGCGGCTGAAAGTCCCAGGCGATGCCCGAAGTCAACGCGACCGCCTCGCCGCCGGCCATGCCGACCCGGTAAAGGTCGCCGAGCAGATCGAACACGATCCAGTGCCCGTCCGGGCTGACGTCGACCGTCGACCAGGTCGCCTCGTCGGTATCGATCGTGATCTCGCGCCATTCGCCGGGCGGGTCCTGGACGGACCATTCGGCGGACTTCTCTTCTCCGTTTTCAGCGTCGCCGGCACCGGTTCCGGCGGCGGACGATTCGTCCTGGGCCATGGCGCAGGCAACAAAAACCCAAAGCAGCAAGGCTGCAGGCAATCTGAACATGTCTTCCCCGTTGTTTGTCGTGACGATTCTTTGTCGTGATAATGGATCTCACGAACCGGACGGTTTTCGTTTGCCGGCCGAAGCCGCGGTCCGGCCGTTCGGGTCCCCGTTTTCGTTGGCCACCCCGTGCGGGACGTGGCCGGTGGCAATGACCTTGCTGGCGCTGTCGCAATGCACCTGCTGGTCGTCGAAAAAGATGT
>JAVVDX010000013.1:11149-15961 GCA_032251475.1 Wenzhouxiangellaceae bacterium
GCAATGACCTTGCTGGCGCTGTCGCAATGCACCTGCTGGTCGTCGAAAAAGATGTCGGCGCCGAACGCGCGAAGGAAGGCGGCCTTGTCGCGTCCGCCGAGAAACATCGACTCGTCGATCCGGATGCCCCAGGCCCGGAGCGTCAGGATCACGCGCTTGTGCGCGGGCGCCGAACGCGCCGTGACCAGCGCGGTCCGGATCGGGTTCTCGTCGACCGGGTAGGCCGACTGGATCCGGTGAATGGCCTCGAGCACGGCCTTGAACGGCCCGGCCATGAGCGGCCGTTCGGCCGCCTCGCGCTCGCTGGTCGAAAACGCTTCCAGCCCCTGGGTCTTGTAGACGCGCTCGGCCTCGTCGCTGAAAATCACTGCATCGCCGTCGAACGCGATGCGCAATTGCCCGGAACGATTCTCGCGCGTGGCCTGCGGCAGAATCGTCGCCCCGGCGTATCCTGCCGTCAGTACGCGCCGGACGTCGTCGGCGTTGGCCGACAGGAACACGTCGGCGCCGCAGGCCTCGATGTAGTTGGCCGGGCTGGCACCGTTGGTGAACACCGCGCGCTCGATGTTGAGCCCGTGGTGTTCGATCGAATTGAAGATGCGCAGGCCGGTATCGGCACTGTTGCGCGACAACAGCACGATCTCGACACCGGGATGATCCATGCCGTCGTCGTTAAGCGCCAGCAGTTTCTGCACCAGCGGGAACGCGACACCGGGCTGCAGGATCTCGTTCTCGCGGCTGCGCTGGTAGTCGATGTAGGCCTGAAGGCCCTGCTCGAGGTAGATCCGGTGCGTCGAATCCAGATCGAACAGCGCGCGCGACGAGATCGCAACGACCAGCGGCTCGGCATTCCGTTCGGCCGTCATTCGCGCGATGCGCCGTTCACGCGTCCTGGCGCGGCGCCAGACCCGCGACCAGCGCGTCCACCGACGGGCGGAGGTGGCGCCCGCCGTACGGAAATCGCTTCATGACGTGCATCCCCATCGCGGCGGCCACGATGCATCCGACGAGATCCCGAACCGACCGGGACCGATCGAAGTCACCCGTCTGCTGGCCGCGCTCGACGACTTCGCAAAGCGTCTCCTGCGCAAGCATCGCGCATTCATCGAGAAGCGCGCCGATCTCGTGATCGGTCACCGGAATTTCGGTGGCACTGCGCACGACCAGGCAGCCGGGCGGCGTCTCCTTCGGCGCATCGACGACCGAGCGAAAATATTCGCGCACCGCCTCGGGAGGCGGCAGCGCCGGATCGCCGATCGCCTCGAGTTTCGGTTCGATGACCTCCTCGCGGTAGCGCCGCAGCGCCGCTTCGAACAGTTCGCGTTTGTTGCCGTAGGTATCGTAGAGGCTCTGGCGGCTGATGCCCATCCGGTCGACCAGATCCTGCATCGAGGATCCGGCGAAGCCGGAATTCCAGAACTGGAACATCGCCGACCCCAGCGCCTCGTTCTGGTCGAATGCTTTCGGTCTCATCGTCGGGGGAACCTGCAATTCGTGATATTCCCCCATGATAGCCGATCACCGCCGCCGACGAAATCGGACGCGGCGGCGAAGGGGTGGAAATCAGTGCCGGAAAATCGTGGAATCGGGTCGGAAAGCGAGCCACGCGAACGCGAAATGCACGCCGCCGGTGACCGGCTCCAGCCGCTCACCGGCCAACGGTCCGGCTACCGCCCGGCCCAGCGCGTTCCAGCGGCTTCCGGTTTCGCGGTCGACGATGGAATCGCCGTCGCGATCGAACGTCAGCACACGGTCCCCGACGCGGCGGTCGAACGCGTTCAGAGAAGGCACCTTGCGCGAGTCCGATATCCGTCTCCGGTCCAGCGCCGACCGCGCCGCACCGCCGGCCAGCACGACCACCGGAACGCCGGCAACCTCGTCGTTGACGACCTCGCCCTCGTCGAATTCTCCGAACGGATACAGCTTCGGCTCCGCGTCGCCGATTCGCACCGCCAGCACGCGCTCCATCGGCGGCAGTCGGGGGTCGACGGCGTCGTCGAACAGGAACGGGCTGGAATCGATCCGGTCGTAGCCGCGGTACGGGTTCTCGCCGTAAGGCCGGTTGTAACCGGTGCGGCGCGAAAGTACCTTCCCTTCCGGGTGCTGCGCGGCGAAATCGCCGAAGCGCACGATCGAGGCCGGATATTCGGTCAGCGTGCGTCCGGCGTATTCACCGATCAGCCCCTTGCCCGTGAACTGTTGCCACCAGGTCTCGGTCTGGCGATCGTACATGATCAGGTCGCTCATGCGCAGCCGGCCGGTGGTGCCGAAATCGAGCACCTTGCCGTCGAACTCCCGCTCGAATACCAGCGTCGCGTTGCACAGCGGGCAGAACGTGATCGCCAGTGGCTTGCCGCCGACCGTGTCGTTGACGATCTCGTGCCAGATCATGATCTGCAACGGATAGGCACGGGTCTCGCCGCCGGCGCTGACGACGATGACCGGCTCGTCCGGGCCCAGCCAGTCGGCGCGATCGGCCGGAATGAAGCTCGGGTCGTCGAGCGCGGGGATCCCGTCGCGCGGCGGGCCGCCGGACCGGATTTCCGACATCGCGACGATCGCGTTCGAGAAATCGGTCTTCGGAAACTCTTCCTCCGGCTCGCGCTGCCGCCCGGTGACGGACTGGATCACCAGCCAGCCGGCCGTGACCAGGACGGCGACCCGGAAGACGCGGGCGGGAAACTTGCGGGACAGGATCCAGATCATGTCGTCGCTGCCGGCGAAAGTTGGAAAAATGGAACTGCCCCCGGGCGGGCGCCCGGGAGCAGTTCCTGACGAGTGCCATTGGGGAGCGATCAATGGACTCGACTCACCAGACCGAACAATCAAAAATTTGCTTTCAGGCCGGCCGGAAATTCTTTCGGCCGCGCTCGGACCCGCCGGTCCACCCCGGCCGCGCACGATCGTTCGGGGTTTCTTTGCCTTTGATCGCGCTCGGCGATATGCTCTGAAAACGTCCGCAGGGCCGCTGCCGCGGACGGCCTTTTTCAATCGGCGGAGGGACCGCAGAAGCCGTGAACGGATTCACCACCAGGGCGCTTTGCATGCTCGCCTCGCTCGTGCTGCTGACGCTCGCTTCTTTGGTGCCGGCGCAGTCCACCGGGTTCGGAGCCGAGCTCGATCAGCTCGAACGGCTCAGCCAGGCCGGCTCCTGGCGCGAGGTCGAAGCCGGAATCGCCGCGCTATCATCCCGGTCGGCGTCGGCGACACCGCGGGAGCAAATCCGCCTTGCGCTTCTCGCGGCACGCACCGACGGGCTGGCCGGAAGAATCGACCGCGGGATTGATCGACTACAGGCCTTGCTCGAACGGCGCGGCGAACTCGACCCGGATCTCGAATTGCGCGCGCTGAACCTGGCCACGAACCTGCTGGTGCTCAACGACCGCTACGAGCCCGGCTTCGCCTACTTCCGCGACGCACTGGCGCTGGCGCCGAACGTCGAAAACGCCCGGATGCGCGCCGACACCTATAACGTTGCCGCCGACTTCCATGCGCGGATCGGCGAATCGGCCACAGCAGTCGAATACGCCAACCTGGCCATGCAGCAGGCCGACGCAACCGAAATCCCGCGCCAGCACTGCATCGCGCTCGAGCGGCGGGCGCGGGCGTTTCTGGCCCAGGGCCGCATCGATGCCGCCTTCGACGACTTTACCCGGGCCGTGGAACTGTGCAAGGCGATCCCGGAATTGATGTTTCTGGGCACCTCCCGCCTCGGTCTCGGCCGAATCAGCCAATCACGCGGCGACGATGAGTCGGCCGCGGCCTCGTACCGGGCCGCGATCGATGCACTGTCGCAAATCGAGATGGCCGACATGCTGCTCGACGCCAAGGTGGCACTGGGATCGCTTCTGGCCGAGCGCGGGCAATTCGACACCGCCGAAGCGATGGCCGGCGAAATCCGGGCCCTGCTCGAATCGGCCGTCAACGACGAGATCAAGGCCGACGCGCTGCAACTTCTGTCGATGCTTGCCGAACGGCGCGGCGACATGCAGCAGGCCTACGAGTATTTTCAAAGCGCCCTCGGGCACCGGATGGAATTTTCCGAAAAACAGCGCCACATGCGCCTGACGCTGCTGATGAGCGACTTCGACGACCGCGCGCGGCAGCAGCAGCTGGAGCTCCTGAAAGCGCAGAACGCCGCATTCCAGCACGATCGGGAGCAGCAGCGCCAGGGTGACCTGGCGATGCTCTACGCCGGTTCGGGCGCCGTGATCGCCGGCGTACTGCTGCTGGCGCTGGTCTGGCAGACAGCCCGAGAACGCAAGCGTTTCCGTCAACTCTCGCACCACGACGGGCTGACCGGGCTGCTCAACCACACCCGCTTTTTCGAACTCGCGCAGCAGTCGTTCCAGCGCGCGCGGCAGACCGCCGTGCCGTTCTCGCTGATCATCGCCGACGTGGATCTTTTCAAGCAAATCAACGACCAGTACGGCCACCTGGTCGGCGACAGCATCCTGCGCCGCATCGGGGCACGCTTCCGCGAGGCGTTCGGACCGGGCACCATCATCGGCCGGCTCGGCGGCGAGGAATTCGGCGTCGCGCTACCGGACTGCGGAATCGACGAAGCCGTCGCCCGGATCGAGCACTTGCGCGCCATTCTCAACGAGCGCCGCGCCAGCGACGAAGCGCCCGGCGTCACGATGAGTTTCGGCGTGGCCGAACTGGCGCGCGAGAAATCCCTGAACACGCTGTACGCGCACGCCGACCAGGCGCTGTTCGACGCCAAGGATGCCGGGCGCAACCGGGTCATCACCGTCGCCCGGGTCGATTTCGGCGGCGATGCATTGGTGACGTGAGGAGCCAGGAGCCAGG
>JAVVDX010000013.1:16061-31233 GCA_032251475.1 Wenzhouxiangellaceae bacterium
GCCCGGGTCGATTTCGGCGGCGATGCATTGGTGACGTGAGGAGCCAGGAGCCAGGGGCCAGCGGCCGGGGGGTCAGGGGCCGGAGGCCGGCTGCAGGACCTCGAGGCCGCCCATCCACGGCCGCAGGACTTCGGGAACCGTCACTGAGCCGTCGCGATTCTGGAAGTTCTCGAGCACCGCGACCAGGGTCCGGCCGACGGCCAGTCCCGAGCCGTTGAGCGTGTGCAGCAATTCCGGCTTGCCGGTCTCCGGGTTGCGCCAGCGTGCCTGCATGCGGCGCGCCTGGAAGTCGCCGAAGTGGCTGCACGAGGAAATTTCGCGCCAGGCCTGCTGGCCCGGCAGCCAGACCTCCAGGTCCCAGGTCTTGCAGGCCGAAAATCCCATGTCGCCGGTACACAGCAGCATTCGCCGGTACGGCAGCCCGAGTTGTTCGAGCACGGTCTCGGCGTGGCCGGTCAGCGCCTCGTGGCACTCGGCCGCCTGGTCGGGCCGGCACAACTGCACGAGCTCGACCTTGTCGAACTGGTGCTGTCGGATCATGCCGCGAGTATCCTTGCCGTGCGAGCCCGCCTCGCGCCGGAAGCACGGGGTGTGGGCGACGAACTTCAGCGGCAGCGCGTCGGCGGACACGATCTCGCCGGCGGCCAGGTTGGTCAGCGGCACCTCGGCGGTCGGAATCAGGTAGCGCGGCGGATCGTCGTCGATTCTGAACGCATCTTCCTCGAATTTGGGCAACTGGCCGGTTCCGCGCATGGCGCCGGCCCCGACCAGGTAAGGCACCCAGGCCTCGAGGTAACCGTGCGTGCCGACATGCAGATCCAGCATGAACTGGGCCAGCGCCCGGTGCAGCCGCGCGACCGGCCCCTGCAGGACCGCGAACCGGCTGCCGGAAAGCTTCGCGGCCCGTTCGAAATCGATCCCGGCGAGCATTTCGCCCAGTTCGACGTGATCGCGCGGCTCGAAGCCGAACTCGCACGGCGCGCCGTTGCGGCGGACCTCGACGTTGTCGGCTTCGCATTCCCCGCCGGGCACGTCGTCGGCCGGCAGGTTGGGCATGTCGAGCATCAGGTGGTCCAGCGCCGCGCGTACGTCTTCCAGCTTCTCGCGGCCCTCGGCGAGCTCGTCGGCCAGCGCGGCGACTTCCTGCTTGAGCGGTTCGATGTCCTCGCCGCGCGCCTTCGCCTGGCCGATCTCCTTCGAGCGCGCGTTGCGCCTGGCCTGCAGTTCCTCGACCCGGGTCTGCAGCTTCTTGCGGCTCGCCTCGAGCGCGGCGAACTGCTCCATGTCGAGATGGTAGCCGCGCCGCGCCAGTGCCTTCGCGACGGTTTCGAGATCGTGCCGCAAGCGTTGCGGGTCAAGCATGCCGATTTCCTGCAGTCATGAATTGGTGAAACCGGGATCGAACGGGTGCTTATAGATCACGTTGGCCTCGCGTTCGGGGCCGGTGGACAGGATGTGGATCGGCGCCTCGACCAGCTCCTCGATGCGTTCGAGATAGGCGCGCGCCTCCCCCGGCAGCGCGTTCCGATCGGTGATCCCGCCTAGATCTCCGCTCCAGCCCGGCATCGTCTCGTAGACCGGCTCGGCGCGCACCCAGTCCTCGGCGCCCTGCGGAAACGCCTCGACGCCGCGGTATTCGGTACAGATCCGGACCTCGTCCAGGCCGTCGAGCACGTCCAGCTTGGTCACGCAGAGCCCGCTGATGCCGTTGATCCGGACCATGCGCCTGAGGGCGACCGCGTCGAGCCAGCCGCAACGACGCGGCCGGCCGGTCGTGGCGCCGAATTCGACGCCGCGTTCGGCGATTCGCTGCCCGATCGCGCCGGCGAGTTCGGTCGGAAACGGACCGGAACCGACCCGCGTCGTGTACGCCTTGGTGATGCCGAGCACGTAGTCGATTTCCGCCGGGCTGACCCCGGCGCCGGTCATGACCCCGCCGATGGTCGTGTTCGACGAGGTCACGAACGGGTAGGTGCCGTGGTCGATGTCGAGCAGGCTGCCCTGCGCGCCCTCGAACAGCAACGCCCCGCCCCGTCGGCGAAGTTCGTGCAGTTCGTCGCTGACGTCGCACAGCATCGGTTGCAGTTCGGCGCCGAGACGTACAGCCTCGTCGGCGACCTCGCGCACGTCCAGCGCCTCGGCCTGGTAGTAATGCGTCAGCAGGAAATTATGATAGTCGAGCACGCCGGACAGCTTGTCCTCGAGCCGCGCCGGGTCTGCAAGATCCGCCAGCCGGATGCCCAGGCGCGAGGCCTTGTCCTCGTAGACCGGCCCGATGCCGCGACCGGTCGTGCCGATGGCCTTCTTGCCCCGACGCTGCTCGCGCGCCTGGTCCAGCGCGACGTGCGACGACAGGATCACCGGGCAGGCGCCGGAAAGGCCGAGCCGGCGGCGAACCTCGACGCCGCTGTTCTCCAGCCCCTCGATCTCGCGCACCAGCGCGGCCGGTGAGACGACGACGCCGTTGCCGATCAGACAGCGCGCGCGCTCGGTCAGAATGCCCGACGGGATCAGGTGCAGGACGGTCCTCACACCGTCGACGAGCAGTGTGTGCCCGGCGTTGTGGCCGCCCTGGAAGCGCACGACCGCATCGGCCTCGTGCGCCAGCAGATCGACGATCTTGCCCTTGCCCTCGTCACCCCACTGGGTGCCCAGAATGACGACCGATCGAGACATTGAATCCGTTCCTTGTAATGATCAGCGCACGAAGTGAAACAGCAGCGCGCCGGCGACGATCAGGACCACGCCGAAGCGGCGAATGGTGCGGTCAGGCAGCGCGCCCAGCTGCTCGACGGCCTGGCACCAGCCGCGCGGGCTGAGCGCCGGCAGCAGTCCTTCGAGCACCATGACCAGCGCGAACGCGACCAGCAGATCCTTGAGCACGATTGCCCCGAACGCCTACTGGCGCTGATCGAAGTAGCGGAAGAAATCCGATTCGGTATCGAGCAGCATCACGTCCCGGCCGCCGCCGAAACTGGAGCGGTACGCCTCGAGGCTGCGCAGGAACGCGTAGAACTCCGGATCGCGCTCGTAGGCCGAGGCATAGATCTCGGTGGCCCGGGCATCGCCCTCGCCGCGGATCCGCGCCGCGGCGCGCTCGGCCTCGGCCAGCAGCACGCGCACCTGGCGATCGGCATCGGCCCGAATCTCCTCGGCCCGTTCACGGCCGAGCGAACGCAACTCGTTGGCGAATTCCTTGCGCTGGGTTTCCATCCGGTTGAATACCGAACCGAGCACTTCCTCGGTCAGTTCGATCTTCTTGATCCGCACGTCGAGCACGTCGACGCCGAAGGTCTCCATGCGCTCGTCGGCGCGCGCACGCAACTGCCCCATCATGTCGCTGCGCTGCTCGGAAACGACCTCGCTGAGCGTGCGCTGTGCGAACTCGTCGCGCAGATCGTTGCGGATGAGCTGGGCCAGGCGGCTGCGCGCGATCATGAAGTCACCGCCGGTCGTGGCGATATAGAACTGGCGCGGGTCGACGATCTGCCACTTGACGTAATAGTCGACCTCGACGAACTTCTGCTCGGCCGTGTTCATCTGTTCCGGCGGCATGTCCAGCGTGATCAGCCGGTTGTCGAGCTTGACGACGTTGTTGATGAACGGCGTCTTGAAGTGAAGCCCGGGTTCGTAGTCGGCGCGCACGACTTCGCCGAGCCGGAACTTGAGCGCGTGCTCGGTCTCGGTGACGACGAAGACGCTTTGCAGGCCGACGACGATGGCTGCAATGACGAGAATCGGTATCAGGATGCGCATGGTCTAGCGTCCTTCCCGGCCGGCCCGGCCGCGGGTGTCGGTCTGGTCGCGGCGCTGGCGCTCCTGCTCGCTCATCAGCGGCGGAGGCGGCGGAGCCGAAACCGAACTTCCGCCAGAGCCGGCGAGTTGACCCAGCGGGAGATAAAGCATGTTGCTGCTGTCGTTGTCCATGATGACCTTCGGTACCGATGCGAACACCTGTTGCAGCGACTCGAGATACAGGCGCTGGCGCGTGACCTCGGGGGCGCGCGAGTATTCTTCATAGAGGGCGACGAAGCGGTCGGCCTCACCCTCGGCCTGGGCGATCAGCGAGTCGCGGTAGCCCTGGGCCTGCTCGCGGATCCGGGCCGCCTGGCCGCGCGCCTCGGGCACCACCTGATTCGCGTAGGCCTGCGCCTCGTTGGCGAAGCGGATCTGGTCCTCGCGCGCCCGGACCACGTCGTCGAACGCGCTCTGAACCTGGCTCGGCGGGCGGACCTCCTGCAAGTTGAACGACTCGACCTGAATGCCCGAGTCGTAGCGGTCGACGATCTGTTGCAGCAGTTCACCGGCACTGGTCGCGATCACGCCGCGCCCCGCCTCGAGGATGAAGTCCATGTTGTTGGTGCCGACCGTCTCGCGAATCGCGCTGTCGGTCGCCTCCTGCAGCGAGCGAACCGGCTCCTGGACGTTGAACAGGAATTTCTCCGGGTCGATCACGCGAAATTGCACCGCGTAGCCCAGGTCAATGAGATTCTCGTCGCCGGTCAGCATCCGGGTCCGGTTCTCGATCGAGCGAACCTCGGACACATTGACCGTCTTCACCGTTTCGATCGGCGCCGGAAACGTCAGGTTGAAACCGGGCTGCAGTGTACGCGAATACTCGCCGAAGCGCAGGACGACCCCGCGTTCCGACTCGTCGATGATGTGGATTGCGTTCCACACCGACCAGATCAGCGCCAGCACGACGATGACCGCCACGATGCCGGCAAAACCGGGACCGCCTTCACCCGATCCGCCGCGCTTGCCGCCGCCGTCACCACCGCCGATGATCCTCTTCAGCCGCTTCTGTACGTTGGCAAACACCTCGTCGAGGTCGGGCGGCTGCTGCCCGCCCCCGTTCCAGGGATCCTTGCCGTTGCCGCCGCCTCCGCGGCCAGGCTCGTTCCAGGGCATTGACTACTCCCGCTGCTCGCGCGCGAACTCGCGGCAGGCACCGGCCACTCCGGTACCGCCGAGTCCGGCAGATCAATTAATCATTTTAACAGTTGTTCGTCGACCCACGTTCCGGCCGGACCGCCCATCCGGCTCAGCGAACGCGCATCGCGGCGCGAAAGTTCGAGCTCGAGGTCGCTGGAACCGTCGTCCTCGACCTGCTCGTCGCGAACCGCGCCGAGGTCGAACAGTTGTGAACGGAGCTTCTGCAAGCCTGCGGGCAGGCGAACCCGGGTCCGGATCCGTCCCTCGCCGATACGTTCGGCGACCGCGTCGCGGAATTCGCCCAGGCCTTCGCCGGTGCGCGCCGACAGCCAGACCCGGAACGGGCGCCCGGCTTCGTCGCGCTCGACGCGCGCCGCCGTTGCGGCCAGATCGATCTTGTTGTAGACCGTCAGCCGCGGCAGTCCGGCCGCGCCGATTTCCTCGAGCACGCGCTCGACCGTCTCGCAGTGTCGGCCCCGCTCCGGGTCGGAGGCATCGACGACGTGCACGACCAGCGACGCGGCCAGCGTCTCCTCGAGCGTGGCGCGAAATGCCGCGACCAGTTCGTGCGGCAGTTCGTCGATGAATCCGACCGTGTCGCTGACCAGCGTGGTGCCGCCGCTGCCGGTCTCGATCCGGCGCACGGTCGGGTCCAGCGTCGCGAACAGCTGGTCGCGCGCGGCGACCCCGGCCGACGTGACGGCGTTGAACAGCGTCGACTTGCCGGCATTGGTATAGCCGACCAGCGCGGCCAGCGGCAATTCGTTGCGGTCGCGGGCGCGGCGCCCGCGGGCGCGATGGCGCCTCAGCCGGTCCAGCCGCTGCCTCAACTGACGGATCCGGCCGGCCAGCAGCCGGCGGTCGGTCTCGAGCTGGGTTTCGCCGGGGCCGCGCATGCCGATGCCGCCGCGCTGGCGCTCGAGGTGGGTCCAGCCCCGGACGAGCCGGGTCGACAAGTGTTTGAGCTGGGCCAGCTCGACCTGGAGCCTGCCCTCGCGCGAGCGGGCACGCTGGGCGAATATGTCGAGGATCAGGGTCGTGCGGTCGAGCACCCCGACGCCCAGGGCCCGGGTCAGGTTGCGCTCCTGCACCGGGCTCAGGCGGTGATTGAACAGAACGATATCGGCTTCGTGCCGCTCGACCGTGGCGCCCAGTTCGTCGAGTTTGCCGCTGCCGATCAGCGTGCCGGCGTCGGGCTGCCCGCGCGGGGCGCGAACGATCGCGGCCACGGTGCAGCCGGCCGATTCGGCCAGCGCCGAAAACTCTTCGATCTCGCGGGCCGAAAGCGGCTGGCCGATCTCGGGATGGACGACGACGGCGCGAGTATCAGTGCCCCGTGCGGGATTCTGGAGAGTGGGCTCTGTCAATCGTTCTGCTTCTGGTCGTCACCGTGCGGAATGCGGACGTTGCGCGCCGGCACGACCGTTGAAATTGCATGCTTGTAGATCATCTGGCTGACCGAATTCTTCAGCAGCACGACGAAATTGTCGAACGACTCGATCTGGCCCTGGAGCTTGATGCCGTTGACCAGGAAGATCGAGACCGGAACGCGCTCCCTGCGCAGCGCGTTCAGGAACGGATCCTGCAGAGATTGACTCTTGCCTGGCATTTGTAATTCTCCTTTTGTGCTTTGTAGTTGTTTTACGCCCGAATATCTAGCGGATCCCGTGTGAAGATGACGGCTACGGCCCGGAAACGCCGCCTGGCCCGTCCTTGCCGCCCAGGTTGTCGAAAGCCTCCTGTACGCGGTTGATTATGCGGTCAATTGTCGTGCGATTCAACGGGTCGTACCACATTCCGCCCGTCCATTGCCGGAACGCCGTAATCTGGCGCTTGGCCAGTTGCCGCGTCGCGGCCGCACCGCGCGCGGCGAGCTCCGAACGCCCGAACGCCCCGTCCAGGCATTGCACCGCCTGGCGGTAGCCGACCGCGCGCATCGCGGGCGCATCGCGTTTCAGGCCGGGTCGCGCGAGCAGACCGCGAACTTCGTCGACCAGCCCCTGCTCGAGCATTTCCGTCCAGCGGCGTTCGATCCTGCGGTGCAACACGCCCCGGTCGGCCGCGGCGACGACCAGCATGACGCTGCCGGCCAGCCGGTCCGGTCCGCGTCCGGAATGGAATTCGCTGACCGCCCGCCCCGTCGCCCGGATGATCTCGAGCGCGCGCTGCAGACGCTGCGGATCACTGGGCCGGATCCGCTCGGCCGCCGCCCGGTCCAGCCCCTCCAGCTCGCGATGCAGCGCCGGCCAGCCGCGGCGGGCGGCCTCGGCCGCGATCCGGGCCCGAATGTCCGGGTCGGCGGCCGGCATCGGGTCCAGCCCGTAGCGCAACGCCTTCAAGTACAGCGCAGTGCCGCCGACGACGACCGGAATCCGCCCCTGCCCGGCCGCGGCGCCGATCTCGGCCGCCGCGTCGCGGGCGAAGTCGGCCGCCGTGTAGGCCTCCTCCGGTTCCCGGATGCCGATCAGCGCGTGCGGGAACCGCTCGAGCACTTCGCTTGCCGGCTTCGCACTGCCGATCTCCAGGCCGCGGTAGACCTGTACCGAGTCGGCGCTGATCAGCCGCGCCGGAAAGCGCCGCGCGATTTCCAGCGCGATGCCGGTCTTGCCGGCCGCGGTCGGGCCGCATACGACCACGCAACGCGGCAATGGCGCCGCCGTCGGGTTCAAGTCCGGTTCATCCGTCCGCGTCTTCGAGCCGGGTCCACAGGCAGCCGCCGTCGCCGGCCGCCTGTTCGATCTTCCCGAGCAGCACGCGGTGGGCCGCGACCTCGTCATCGGAAGCCCGGAACGCGACCAGCTTCGAGGCGTCGAACGCCGGCGCCGCGCCGCCGTCGAACCGGACCTCGCCGCCGTCCAGGTCCAGGCCGAGCGCGACCTGGCCGCCGGTCATCATCAGGTAGACCTCGGCGAGCAGTTCCGAGTCGAGCAGCGCGCCGTGCAGCGTCCGATTCGAGTTGTCGACCTCGTAGCGCCGGCACAGCGCATCGAGGCTGTTGCGCTGGCCGGGATGCAGCTCGCGCGCCAGTTCCAGCGTGTCGAGCACTTGCGCGACGTCGGTCACGCGCACCGGCTCCGGCAGCCGCGCCAGTTCAGCATCGAGGAAACCGACGTCGAACGGCGCGTTGTGGATCACCAGCTCGCTGTCGCGGATGAAGGCCACGAGTTCGTCGGCAACCTCGGCAAACTTCGGCTGGTCGGCCAGGAATTCGTCGTCCAGTCCGTGGACCTCGAGCGCGCCGACCTCGACCGAGCGCTCCGGGTTCAGGTAACGTTGGAACTGCCGCCCGGTCAGGCGGCGGTCGATCAGCTCGAGGCAGCCGACCTCGATGATCCGGTGACCGTCGCCGGGCTCGAGGCCCGTGGTTTCGGTATCCAGTACGACCTGGCGCATGACTTGCTCGTTTCCTGGTTCGGTGTTCTTTCAGTCGGCCGCGAGGCGATCGGCGGCGCGCGTCGCCAGCCGGTCGGCGCGTTCGTTTTCCGGATGGCCGGCGTGCCCGCGCACCCACGACCAGCGGACCTGGTGGCGCGCGGCAGCCTCGGCCAGGCGCCGCCACAGATCCTCGTTCTTGACCGGCTTGCGGGCCGCGGTCCGCCAGCCGTTGTTCCGCCACCGCGGCAGCCACTCGGTAATGCCCTGGCGAACGTAGTTCGAATCCGTGGTCAGGTGCACCCGGCACGGCCGTCTGAGCGCCTCCAGCGCGCGAATCGCGGCCATCAATTCCATCCGGTTGTTGGTCGTCCGGGCCTCGCCGCCGGACAATTCGCGTTCGTTTCCGCGGTACCGCAGCACGGCGCCCCAGCCGCCGGGGCCGGGGTTGCCGCGGCAGGCACCGTCGGTCCAGATCTCCACTTCCCCGTCCGCCTTGGCCGCCATCACGCCGCGCGGCAATTGCTGGCCACGGAATACGGCTCCGGCGCCGGCTTGCGCCCCAGCTTCAGGCGACGGACGGCGGCCGGGCGCGCCGGCTTGCGCGCCACCAGCACCAGCAACGGCGTGATGCCCGGCACGAAACCCAGCCAGCGCTCGCGCGCCGGCAGTTGCAGGATCAGTTGATGGCGCGCGTGCTGGACCAGAAAGCGCGGCCAGGCCGGCAGTTGCAGCGCGTCGCGCCCGAGTTCGCGCCAGCTGCCCCGGTGCCACGGGTTGGCCGAAACCGACACCAGCAGCCCGCCGGGCTTGAGGCAGCGGACCGCCTCGTCGAGCAGCGCCGGGCCCGACGGCAGCCAGAACAGGTGGCGCAGCAGCACGGCCGGCAGCGAATCATCGGCGAATGGCAGCAGCCCGGCCTCGAGGCGACACGGCCATACCCACCGGTCGCGGTCCTGCAGCATCCGGTGTCGCGGCACGGCCAGCGCCGGCGACGGACTCGACGCCGGTGCGCACTCCAGCATCCAGTCCACGCCCGCATCGTCGACCAGCGCCGGCACGAGTTCGTTTTCGACGTTCTGCATGCCGGAGAATCCTGCGATCATCGGACGAGACCTCGGATCAATGGGCCGCCTGCCGGGGCGGCTTGTACAATCGACCCCGAAAGCCGGTTGCAACAACGGACAACAGGACCGAACATGGCGCTCGAAATTCAGGCGATCCCGGCGTTTAGCGACAATTATATCTGGGCCCTCGACGATGGGCGTCACTGCGTCGTCGTCGATCCCGGCGAGGCCGGCGGCGTGCTCGACCGCCTCGACCGCACCGGGCTGGAGCTGGCCGGTGTGCTGCTGACCCACCATCATCACGACCACATCGGCGGCGTCGACGAGATCCGTCGCCGCCAGCCGGCACCGGTCTGGGCCCCGGCCGGCGACCGGATGCCGGCCGATGCGCACACCGTGGCCGAAGGCGATACAGTCCGTATCGACGCGCTCGGCCTCGAATTCCGGGTGCTGGAAACGCCCGGCCACACGCTGGATCACATCGCCTACCACGGCGACGGCCGGCTGTTCTGCGGCGACACGCTGTTCTCGGCCGGCTGCGGCCGGCTGTTCGAGGGCACGCCGGAGCAGATGCAGGAATCGCTCGACAGGCTCGCGGCGCTGGCCGACGGCACCGGCGTCTTCTGCGCGCACGAGTACACCGCCGAAAACATCCGTTTCGCGCTCGCCGTCGAGCCCGACAACCCGGCGCTGCGGGCGCGCGCGGATGAAGTTGCACGGATGCGCGCCGACGATCGCATCACGCTGCCGTCGACAATCGGCGCCGAGAAGCGCTTCAATCCGTTCCTGCGCACCCGCGAGCCGGCCGTCATCGAGGCGGCCAGGCGGCGCGAACCGGGCTGCGATTCCTCCCCGTCGGCCGTGTTCGGCGTAATCCGCAGATGGAAAGACGGGTTCTGACCCGTTGCAAAGTCCTCGCTGAACCGCTATCCTATTCTTTTATCTCTTGATCGCGATAAAAGGATATTGTCATCGAGCTGGATCTGATCGGCCGTCATTGCAGCCTGCTGGGTGATCCGACCCGCCTGCGGCTGCTGGCGCTGCTGGACATCGAAGAACTGACCGTCGCCGAACTGGCGCGCATCACGCGGCTGGCGCAGCCGCGCGTGTCCACGCACCTGGCGCGGCTGCGCGAGGCCGGGCTGGTCGCCGACCGCCGCGAAGGCGTTTCGGTCTACTACCGTTCGATGACCGAGGACCAGAGCTGCACGCTGTGCAACCTGTGGCGGATGCTGCGCGACAGCCTCGACGATCCGCAGATCGAGGCCGACACCGAGCGGCTTCCGGACGTGCTGGCCGAGCGCGCCTCGGGACGCAACTGGGCCGACGCGGTAGCCGGCGACATGGAGCGCCACTACTCGCCGGGCCGGACCTGGGAGGCCACGGCCCGGGCAATGGTGCAACTTCTCTCGCCCGGGCGCGTGCTCGACATCGCCTCCGGCGACGGCGTGATCGGCGAACTTCTGCACCACCGGGCCGAAACGATCGATTGCATCGACCTCTCGCCCAGGGTGGTCGAGGCCGGCCACGAACGCGTGGCCGAATTCGACAACGTCCGCTTTCATCGCGGCGACATGCACGCGCTGCCGTTCGAGAATGCGTCGTTCGACACCGTGCTGCTGCTGCACGCGCTGACATACAGCGATCACCCCGGCAAGGCCGTGCACGAGGCCGCGCGCGTGCTGGCGCCGGGCGGGCGGCTGGTGTGCTCGACGCTGAACCGGCACCGCCACAGCAAGCAGGTGGCCGCCTACGGCCACGTCAACAACGGCTTCCGGCCCGAAGCGGTCGCGGAGCTGGCCACCGCGGCCGGGCTGGAGGTCGACTTCTGCGCGATCACGTCGGTGGAAAAGAAGCCACCGAATTTCGAAATCATCACGTTGCTGGCAATGCAACCACAGTCACCCGGCAAGGCATAGAGGACTCATGAGCCAAGGAATGACGAACGGAAACTGGCACGAACCCGAACGGGTCGACTCCCTGTTCGCCGCGCTCGAGCAGCGCATTCTGCTGCTCGACGGCGCGATGGGCACGATGATCCAGGCCGAGAAGCTCGGCGAGGACGACTTTCGCGGCGACCGCTTCGCCGACCACGACAACGACCTCAAGGGCAACAACGACTTGCTCACGCTCACGCGTCCGGACGTCATCAAGAAGATCCACAAGGATTTCCTGAACGTCGGCTGCGACCTGGTCGAGACCAACACGTTCAATGCCACTCGAATCAGCCAGGCGGACTACGCACTGGAGGATCTGGCCGAGGAGATCAACCGCGAGGCGGCCCGGATCGCGCGCGAGGCCTGCGACGAAGTGCAGACCGACGCCAGGCCGCGCTTCGTCGTCGGTACGCTGGGTCCGACCAACCGGACCGCGTCGATCTCGCCCGACGTGTCGAACCCGGGTTACCGCAACATCACATTCGACCAGCTTGTCGAGGCCTATACCGAGGCCGTGCGCGGACTGCTCGATGGCGGCGCAGACATCCTGATGATCGAGACCATCTTCGACACGCTCAATGCCAAGGCTGCGATCTTCGCGATCGAGGAAGAATTCGACCGCCACGGCCAGCGCTGGCCACTGCTGATTTCGGGCACGATCACCGACGCGTCGGGCCGGACGCTGTCGGGCCAGACGCCCGAGGCGTTCTACTATTCGGTGCGCCACGGCCAGCCGACCGGCGTCGGCTTCAACTGCGCGCTCGGCGCCGAGGAACTCAAAAAGCACATCGAGGACCTCGCGCGCGTCGCCGAATGCCTGGTCACGGCCCACCCAAACGCCGGCCTGCCGAACGAATTCGGCGAATACGACCAGAGCCCCGAAGAAATGGCCGAAATCGTCAAGACCTACGCCGCCGACGGTCTGGTCAACATCCTCGGCGGCTGCTGCGGCACCACGCCCGAACATCTGAAGGCCATCGGCGAGGCCATCGAGCCCTTTCAGCCGCGCAACCTGTATCGGCGCAAGGCGGCTTGAAAATAATCTTTTTTACCGCAGATGAAAGCGGGTGAAACGTCAAAAACCTGACACCAAGCACGCGAAGGGGCACGATGAAACGAACAATGAGCAACGACGTACATTCTTCTTTCGTGCCCTTCGTGGTTTTACGCTTTTTGATCTGCGTTTATCTGCGTTCATCCGCGGTTAAAAATGATTTTGAATTTTTTGACGAACGCGAATGGAGCAAATCCGAAATTTCATGACTGAAACCCAGGCACAACATCGCCACACGCGTCTGAGCGGGCTCGAACCGCTTACGATCACGCCGGATCTGGGCTTCGTCAACGTCGGTGAGCGCACCAACGTCACCGGCTCGGCGAAGTTCAAGCGGCTGATCGCCGAAGAGAAGTACGACGAGGCGGTCGAGGTCGCGCTGCAGCAGGTCGAGAACGGCGCGCAGATTATCGACGTCAACATGGACGAGGGTCTGCTCGATTCCGAGCAGGCCATGACCGACTTTCTCAACCTGATCATGGCCGAGCCGGACATCGCGCGCGTGCCGGTGATGGTCGATTCGTCGAAGTGGTCGGTGATCGAGGCCGGGCTGAAGTGCCTGCAGGGCAAGGGCATCGTCAATTCGATCAGCCTCAAGGAAGGCGAGGAGCCGTTCCTGGAGCAGGCGCGCAAGGTCCGGCGCTACGGGGCGGCGGTCATCGTCATGGCGTTCGACGAAACCGGCCAGGCCGACAACGCCGAGCGCATGGTCGCATGCCTGGCGCGCGCGCACAAACTGTTGACCGAGAAGGTCGGCTTTCCGCCCGAGGACATCATATTCGACCCGAACATCTTCCCGGTCGCGACCGGCATGGCCGAGCACAACAACTACTCGATGGAGTTCATCGAGGCGACGCGCGAGCTCAAGAAGCGTTTCCCCGAATGCCATATTTCGGGCGGGGTGTCGAACATGTCGTTCTCGTTCCGCGGCAACAACCCGGTGCGCGAGGCGATGCACTCGGTGTTCCTCTATCACGCGATGAAGGCGGGAATGGACATGGGCATCGTCAACGCCGGCCAGCTCGCCGTCTACGACGATATCAACGAGGAACTGCGGGAACTGGTCGAGGACGTGGTCCTCAATCGCCGGGACGATGCTACCGAGCGACTGCTGGAGGCGGCCGACAAATACAAGGGCGAAGGCCAACGCCAGGAAAAGGACGAGGCCTGGCGCGAAAAGCCGGTCGCCGAGCGGCTGAAATATGCGCTGGTCAAGGGCATCGACAAGTACGTCATCGAAGACACCGAGGAGGCCCGGCAGCAGCACGACACCTCGCTGGAAGTCATCGAAGGTCCGCTGATGGACGGCATGAACTACGTCGGCGACCTGTTCGGCGCCGGCAAGATGTTCCTGCCGCAGGTGGTCAAGTCGGCGCGCGTGATGAAGAAGGCCGTGGCCCACCTGGTGCCCTACCTCGAGGCCGAGAAGAAGACCGACGAGAAGAAAGGCACGGTGCTGCTGGCCACGGTCAAGGGCGACGTGCACGACATCGGAAAGAACATCGTCGGCGTCGTGCTCGGATGCAACGGCTTCGAGGTCATCGACCTCGGCGTCATGGTGCCGGCCGACAGGATCCTGGACGAGGCCGAGAAGCACGACGCCGACCTGGTCGGACTGTCGGGCCTGATCACGCCGTCGCTGGACGAGATGGTCACGGTCGCCGAGGCGATGCAGAAGCGCGGCATGAACAAGCCACTGTTGATCGGCGGCGCGACCACCTCGCGCGCCCATACGGCGCTGAAAATCGACCCGGCCTACCAGTCAGCGGTCTGCTGGGTCAAGGACGCCTCGCGCGCCGTCGACGTGGTGCGCAAGCTCGCCAGCCGTACGCACCGCGAAGGCTACGCCGCCAAAATCGCCGACGACTACGAGGACGTGCGCGAGCGCCAGGCCAAGAAGAAGAAGCGCAAGCCGCTGATTTCGATCGACAAGGCCCGCGCCAACGCGCTCGAGCTCGACTGGGACGGGCACACGCCGGAAAAGCCGCTCGAACCGGGGCTGAACGTGTTCGACGATTGGTCGCTTCAGGATCTGGTCGAGACCATCGACTGGACGCCGTTCTTCCAGACCTGGGAACTGTCCGGTCGCTACCCGGATATCCTCGAGGATGAAAAGGTCGGCGAAGCCGCGACCAGCCTGTTCAACGACGCCAAGGAAATGCTCGCGCGAGTCGTCGAGGAGAAATGGCTCAAGCCGAAGGCGGTCTGCGCGCTGCTGCCGGCGGCCCGCGACGGCGACGACGTGATCGTCTATACCGACGAGTCCAGAAACGAGCAGCTCGAGCGCATGGTGTTCCTGCGCCAGCAGGCCGACAAGCCATCGGCCAACCTGAGCCTGGCCGACTTCGTCGCGCCGGTCGATTCGGGCGTGGAGGACTGGATGGGACTGTTCGCCGTCACCACCGGGCACGGCATCGAAGAGGCGAAAGGCAAGTTGCCGGAGAACGACGACTATTCCGGAATTCTGCTCCAGGCGTTGGCCGACCGGCTGGCCGAAGCGCTGGCCGAAGCGCTGCACGCCAGGGTCCGGCGCGAGCTGTGGGGCTACGCGGCCGACGAAAGCCTGTCCAACGCCGACCTGATCAAGGAAAAATACCGCGGCATCCGGCCGGCCCCGGGCTACCCGGCCTGCCCCGACCACAGCGAAAAGGAAAAGGTCTTCCGGCTGCTCGATGCACCGGGCAACGCCGGCATCGAACTGACCGAATCGTTCGCCATGCGCCCGGCGGCGGCCGTCAGCGGCTACTACTTTGCCCATCCCGAGTCGAAATACTTCGTCGTCGGCAAGGTCGCGAAGGACCAGGTCG
>JAVVDX010000013.1:31333-41278 GCA_032251475.1 Wenzhouxiangellaceae bacterium
GCCCATCCCGAGTCGAAATACTTCGTCGTCGGCAAGGTCGCGAAGGACCAGGTCGAGAGCTATGCCGAACGCAAGGGCATCTCGCTGGCGCAGGCCGAAAAGTTCCTGCGCGCCAATCTCGACTACTGACGCCGATGGATGATCGTGCACGCACCGGACCCGGCCAGATCCGTCAGATCCGGCAGATGCCGGGCGTCGTGTCGGTCCATCCGGTCGAACTGCATCAGCCGCTCAACGCCGACAGCGTGCCGTGGATCGGCGCGCCCGAGGCCTGGGCGGACCCCGGGGCAACCGGCGCGGGCGTGACGATCGGCGTCATCGACACCGGCATCGACTACTTCCATGCCGGCATGGGCGGCAGCGGCGACCCGGCCGATTTCGCTGCCAACGACCCGAACACCGCTGCCGACGGAGGTTTTCCGAACGCCAAGGTCATCGGCGGCTGGGATTTCGTCGGCACGGACTTCAACGCCGGCGACCCGGCGAACGACACGCCGATGCCCGACGACGACCCGGTCGACGAGAACTTCCACGGCACGCACGTCTCGGGCAGCGCCGCGGGCTGGCAGACCGATTCGGTCGGCTACGGCGTGGCGCGCGATGCGCTGCTGTACGCGCTGAAGGTGTTCGGTGAAGGCGGCTCGACCAACCAGACCGCGAACGCGATCGAGCGCGCGCTGGACCCGAACGAGGACGGCGCCATCGACGATGCCCTCGACATCATCAACATGTCGCTGGGCTCGGACTTCGGCGATCCGGACTCGGTCTCTTCACTGGCCTCGCAGAACGCTGTCGAGGCCGGCATGATCGTCGTCACCTCGGCCGGCAACTCCGGCAACGTGCCCTACATCCTCGGCTCGCCGGCCGCCGCCCCCGGCGCGATCTCGGTCGCCGCGTCGGTGCCCGGCAACCGGCTTGTGCCGAATCTCGCGGTCGCCAGCCCCGCCAGCGTCGCCGGCGATTTCCCGGGCGTCGAGGGCGCCGGTCCGGTACTGCTGGCCGATACCGGTCCGATCTCGGGCGAACTCGTTCCCGGCGATCCGCTGCTCGGCTGTGATCCGCTGACCAACGGCGCCGACATTGCCGGCAACATCGCGCTGATCATCCGTGGCGCCTGTGCGTTCGATACCAAGTACCTCAACGCCCAGGCCGCCGGCGCCACGGCGATCGTCGTCTACAACGACGGTGCAACGCCCGACCGGGTCGCCCCGATCGTCATGGGCGGGCTGAGCAACGCGATCACGATTCCCGGTGCGATGATCAGCTTTACCGCCGGCGACGCGCTGAACGCCGCGGCCGAGACCGAGACGGTCCAGGCCACCCTCGAACTGGGACCCAACGACATTTTCGCCGACACGATTACCGGCTTCTCGTCGCGCGGCCCCGGACCGGGCGGCTCGCTGTTCAAGCCCGAAGTGGCCGCGCCGGGACAGTCGATCGTCTCGCACGGCTTCGGCACCGGCACCGGCGCCATCACCGCCAGCGGTACGTCGATGGCCTCGCCGCACGTAGCGGGTCTTGCCGCGATCCTGCGCGAACTGCACCCGGACCAGCCTCCGGCCGTCATCAAGGCGATGATCATGAACTCGACCGAGACCTCCTACGTCGACGGCGTCGCCGGGGCCAGCACACCGTCTCCGCTCACCGCCCAGGGCACCGGCGTCATCCGTGCCGACCGGGCCGCGAGGCTGACCAGCTACGCCGACCCCGGCGCAGTGTCGTTCGGCCGCATCAACCCGGCCGCCGATTCCGCGGTCACCGAGCGGATCCGATTGCACAACCTGTCGGACCAGCCGCGCACGTTCACTGCCGCGCACGTTGCCGGCCAGTCGCCGGCCGGCGTCACGGTACGGCTGCTCGAGCCGGGTCCGTTCATGGTCGAGCCGCACGGGCGCGTCACGGTACCGGTGCAGATGAGCGTCGATGCGGCGCAGATGTCGGCGGACGCGGGCTTCTTCAGCCAGCGCGAGGCCGACGGCTGGTTCGTGTTCGACGACGGTACCGACACGCTGCGCGTCGGCTACATGGGCGTCGTCGATCCGGCCTCGCGGATGATCGCGCGCTCCGGTGGCCGGCGGGCCGCTTCGGTGGCCAACAACGGCTTGACCGCCGGCGTCGCCCAGGGCTTCACGCTGGCCGGCACCGGCGACGAGGTGCTGGCCGACGGCCCGACTGCAATCGATGCGTTCGGGTTCCGGACCGTCGGCACGCGTGTCGACTTCGCACTGGCGACGAAACAGCCGTGGGAGACGATGTCTGCGATTGTCGTTTTCATCGACATCGATTTCGCGGGCGACGAAGCGCCCGAACTGACGCTGGTCGCGGCCGACCTCGGCGCGCTGACCGGGGCCGATCCGGACGGCCGCGTCGTCACCGGGGTGCTGGGCGGCGCGCTGCAGTTCTTCGCCGACGCCGACCTCAACGACCGGGTCGCGTGGCTGCCGTTCCTGCGCGCAAGCTTCCTGCCGCCCGGTACGACCGCGTTCGACTACACCGTCGAGGTGCTCGACCGCCGCAACGGCCTGACCGGCCGCCAGAGCGGTTCGATCGACCTGGCCGACGAGGTCGGGCTGGACCTGCAGGGATTCGCGCTGCCGCCGGGCGGCTCGACCCCGGTCGAGATCTCGGGGCCCGGCCGACTGCTGTGGCTGTTCCCGAATGACGCCACAGACGATCAGGCGCACACGCAGCGCGTTCGCTGATCCACGCAAGCCGACCTCCCGGTCTCCGGACCGGAAACGCCAACGCCCGCGGCCTTCCGCGGGCGTTTTGCATTTCCAGCATCAATACTCTTGACACACGTCAAGAATGTGATATGATTCACATATAGAAGCTCGTTTTGGAATACGATTAAACTTAATAATGCGAACCGCCCTTGGCTCGAACCGGCAATCACCCGCCCGACGATTCCTCGATGGGCGATTTCGATCCGGCCACAAACGGCAAACACGGAGGGCCCGGCCATGTTGATCCCGTCCAGAAAGTCGAAATTGACCGCGCGGCGCATGATTGCCCTGCTGGTCGTCTACGGCATGTTCATCTCGATCGCATTCGTCAGCTGAAAACTTCCAGGACGACTCTGCGGCAAGTCATTCGGAGCTGCCCGACGCGAACCGCACTGCCCTCCGCTCCCTGGCGGAGGGCTTTTGCCGGGCCTGTCCGAAAGCATGGCTGAATCGGCAATCCGGGCGCCTGCCGACAGCGCCAAGGCGGGCGAATCGGCTTCGCACATCTGTTAGAGTCGGCAACAGGCGGGAGCGCAATCGAGCGCCGCATCGGATGCAATTTAGGTTCCGATGCCGGACATTCGAAATCGCGGAGGCCGTCCAATGGCAATGAATATCGCGCAGAAGCTGATTGACTCGCACCTGGTCGACGGCGAAATGATGCCTGGCGCCGAGATCGCACTGGCCATCGATCAGACACTGACCCAGGACGCGACCGGCACGCTGGTCATGCTGGAACTCGAGGCGATGGGGCTGGACCGGGTCAAGACCGAGCTTTCGGCCCAGTATGTCGACCACAACCTGATCCAGGAAGACTTCAGAAACCCCGACGACCACCTGTTCCTGAAAAGCGCCTGCGAGCGCTTCGGCGTCTGGTTCTCGCGGCCCGGCAACGGCGTCTCGCATCCGGTCCACATGCAGCGCTTCGGCAAGCCCGGCAAGACCTTGCTTGGCTCGGACAGCCATACCCCGGCGGCCGGCGCCATGGGCATGCTGGCCATCGGCGCCGGCGGCATCGACGTCGCGCTGGCGATGGCCGGAGAGCCGTACCGGACCCGAATGCCCGAAATCTGGGGCGTCGAATTGGCCGGCAAGCTGCCCGACTGGGTCTCGGCCAAGGACGTGATTCTGGAAATGCTGCGGCGCCACGGCGTCGACGGCGGGGTCGGCCGGATCATCGAATACCATGGCGCCGGCCTGCGCAACCTGTCGGCGATGGACCGGCACGTGATCTGCAACATGGGCGCCGAGCTGGGCGCGACGACGTCGGTGTTTCCGGCCGACGGCGCGGTCAGGCGATTCATGCTCGCCGAAAAGCGCGGCAACGAATACGCCGAATTGCGCGCCGACCGCGGCTGCAGCTACGACGTCGAGGACTCGATCGACCTGTCGGAGCTGGTGCCGCTGATCGCCAGGCCGACCTCGCCCGGCAACGTCGTGCCGGTCTCCGAGGTCGCCGGCGAGCCGATCTACCAGGCCTATATCGGCTCGTCGGCCAACCCCGGCTACCGCGACTTCGCGATGCCGGCGCGGATGGTCGCCGGCCGCCAGGTGCACCCGGGGGTTTCGTTCGACATCAACCCCACGTCGCGCTCGACGCTGGCGACGCTGATCCGCAACGGCCACCTGATGCACCTGATCCGCGCCGGCGCGCGTTTGCACCAGGCCGGCTGCAACGGCTGCATCGGCATGGGCCAGGCGCCGGCCACGGGCCGGAATTCGCTGCGCACGACGCCGCGCAACTTCCCCGGCCGCTCCGGCACGCCCGAGGACTCGGTGTTTCTGTGCTCGCCGGAAACGGCCACGGCCAGCGCGCTGAAAGGAAAGATTACCGATCCGCGCCGGCTCGGCATCAACTACCCGCACGTGCGCGACCCGGACGACCCGGTCGTCGACAAGGACATGCTCGAGCCCCCGCCCGGTCCGCGCAAGTCCCGGAACGTCGATCTCGTCAAGGGCCCCAACATCGTCAGCTTGCCCGAATTCGACGAACTTCCCGATCAGCTCACGCTGCCGGTCCTGCTCAGGGTCGGCGACGATGTCTCAACCGACGAGATCATGCCGGCCGGCGCCAACGTGCTGCCGCTGCGGTCGAACATCCCGGCGATGAGCCAGCACGTGTTCAGCGCCGTCGACAACAACTACGCCGAGCGCGCAGCGAAGCTCGAAAAGCACGCCGTGGTCGGCGGCAACAACTACGGCCAGGGCTCGTCGCGCGAACACGCCGCGATCGCGCCGCGTTACCTCGGCCTGCGCGTCGTGATCGCAAAAAGCTTCGCGCGCATCCATTGGCAGAACCTGGTCAACTTCGGCGTCCTGCCGCTGACGTTCGTTCGAAAGAAGGACTACGACCGCCTGAAGCAGGACACGAAACTGAAGTTCACCGGGCTGCATGACGCGCTGGCCGGCGATGGGCCGGTCACTGCCCGCGTCGACGGTGGCGATCCGGTCGAGTTCGAACATTCGCTGTCGGATCGCCAGCTCGGGATCCTGCTCGCCGGCGGCATCATCAACTGGAAAAGGCGAAACCGCGACAAGTAACCGTGGCCGATCCGGCCCGATCCGGGCAGGTATAATTCGAGGACTTCGCCGGCGTCGCGGCAGGGTCAAAGATTCACCGGAGATTCTCCAGGCTTGATCGCGAACAGCAAGGTCGTCGTCGTGCTTCCGGCCTACAACGCCGCGCCCACGCTCAGGCGCACGCTGGCCGAAATCCCCGATGGGCCGGTTGACGAGATCATTCTCGTCGACGACGCGAGCCAGGATGAAACCGCAACGCTGGCGCGTGAGCTCGGCATCCGCCACGTCATCCGTCACGAACAGAACCGCGGCTACGGCGGCAATCAGAAGACGTGCTATGCGCGTGCGCTGGAGCTTGGCGCCGACATCGTCATCATGCTGCATCCGGACTACCAGTACACGCCAAAGCTGATCCCGGCGATGGCCGGGCTGGTCGCCAGCGGTCTGTTTCCGGTCGTGCTCGGGTCGAGAATCCTCGGCGGCGGGGCGCTGCGCGGCGGCATGCCCGTTTACAAGTATCTGGCCAACCGCGCACTGACCGCGTTTCAGAACCTGTGTACCGGGGCCAAGCTTTCCGAGTACCACACCGGTTACCGGGCGTTCTCGGCCGCCGTGCTGCACGACCTGAACCTCGCGGCCAACGCCGACGACTTCATCTTCGACAACCAGATGCTGGCCCAGGCGATCCGGCGCGGATACCGGATCGGCGAAATCACCTGTCCCACGCACTACTTCGCCGAAAGCTCTTCGATCGATTTCGGTCGTTCCGTCGTCTACGGCCTCGGCGTCGTCGGCGTGTCACTGGCGGTGCTGGCCGACCGGCTCGGCCTGTACCGGGCGCGATTCCTGCGCTCGTGACGTCATTAACCGGCCATCGGGATCCGTTGCGATCGCTGGCCACGCCCCTGGCGTGGGCACTGATCATCGCGATCGGCGCCGGGCTGCGGCTCTGGCACATCGGCGACCAGATTCTGATCGACGACGAATGGCACGCGCTGGACAAGCTGATGTGGGCCGGCTACCAGGACATCTTCCTGTCGTTCGGCGTGGCCGACTACAGCATTCCGCTGACGCTGCTGTTCAATCTACTGGCCGAGACCATCGGCCTGACCGAGTGGCGGATGCGGGCGCTGCCGCTTCTGGGCGGCACGGCCACCATCATCCTGCTGCCGTTGCTGCTCAGGCCGTGGCTGAAGCGCGATGCGCAACTGCTATTCGGCGTCCTGCTGGCGATCTCTCCGGTGCTGATCCACTTCTCGCGCTACGTCCGGCCGTACGCGTTGACCTTGCCGCTGGGATTCATCGCCGTGATCGCACTGTGGCGCTGGTGGCACGAAGGCGGGCGCGGCCGGGCCGTCGCGGCCTGGATCGCCATCGTGCTGGCGGCCTGGCTGCACCCCCTGACGCTGCTGTTTACCGGTTCCGCGCTGACCTGGTTCGGCATCGCCGGCCTGGTCGAATTCCATAAGCGCGGCGATGCGTCGCACCTGCTGCGGCTGGTCACGCTGGGCGCAACGGCCGCGCTCGCGACCGCGGCGCTGATCCTGCCGCCGCTGCTCGCCGACCCGTGGGCGATGGACGTCAAGGCCGGTGTCAGCCAGCTCGAAACGGACACGCTGATCCGGGCGTGGGAACTGGCCGCCGGCACGGCGCAGCCCGCGATGCTGGCGGCCTTCTCTCTTCTCGCCATCATCGGTGCTGTGAGGCTGGTCCGGCGTGACGCGCTGTTCGCCGGCTATTGGTCGTTCATGCTCGCCACGGCAATGCTGGCGATCGTGCTGCTGCAGCCGGCCTGGATCCACCACGCGCTTGCACTGGTGCGCTATACGCTGATCGCAATGCCGATGGCGCTAGCGCTGGCGGCACTCGGCACCGTCCGGCTGGCGAAGCGCCTGGTATCGGCACTCGGCATCGGCCACGCCGCGACGGCGACGGTCGCGGTCGGCGTCGCGCTGGTGCTCGGCCTTTATTTCAACGGGCCGCTGCCGCGCGTCTACCAGGGCGTCAACCAGTTCACGAACCACTTGCGCTACCAGTTCGACTACGATTTCGAACGCAACCCGGTGGCGGCACGGATGCGCACGGTGCCGGTCCCGGAGGCTTACCGGCGTATCGTGCGCGAACCCGGCCAGTGGCAATTGATCGAGGCACCGTGGCATTTCGAGTCGACGTTCAGTCCGCTTTCGGAATACCAGCGCTTCCACCAGTTGCCGGTCCGGATCGGCATGATCAGCGGACTGTGCGTGGACTGGACGCACGGCGAGACCAGGCCCGACGCGGATCTGAACATTCACCTCGATGAATTCGTGTTTCTCGATCAGGTTATTGAAAAAGGGGCAACCGAACCCCTTTTCGTCGTCTTTCACCGGGACAATCCATTTCAGGACGTCCAGGTGCGCACGCTCCCCGACATTGATGCTTGCATCGAGCGCTTCCGCAAAGCCTTCGGGGAGCCGTGGCACGAAGACGATCGGACGATCGTATTCCGGCTGCCCGTCCGCGGGGCCGTGCCGGGCCGCCCATGACGGCGCCTTGCAAATCCCGATCGCTCATCGCAAAATGAACGCCCGTTCCGTCACGCAGGAGATGCCAGAACGATGCCGGGTTCCGGAACGAACTGCGGATCCGACCGACGAACAACCGGACGGGCGCTTGCGAGCGTCGCGGTCCTGTTGCTCGTCGGTCCCGGATCGCCGGGCATCGCGCAGGACGACTCCGGCGACATCTTCTTCAACGATTACCCCGAATCCGGCCGATGGTTCGCCGGCGACGGTTCGCTTACCGGTTTCTTCATCGAGGTTCAGAACGGCATCGTCGCCGGCCTGTATGTCGGCGCCGGAGCCGACGGCAACAACGTCTGGCTCAACTTCAGCGGTGCGCTGGAGCCCCGTTTCCCCGATCCGGAGCGTTCGAACCTGCAGGCGGGTTGGCAGCTGGTATCGGACCTGTACCAGATCACCGATGGCGGCTGCATTCTCTTCTGCATCGCCAACGACCCGACCCGGGAGCCGGTCGTGGCCAGCGTCGGCCAGATCCGGATCGAATTCGTCGGTCGCAGCCGTGCCGAATTCCGTATTCTGGAGAACATGCTTGACGAGGGTTCGGCCATGGCCCGCCCGGCCAGACCGATCGCTCCGTTGGTGTTCGGCGTCCGCGTCGAGTCGTTCGATCCGGACCGACCGTTGCAGGCGATGCCGGACCTGGAGGGCGTCTGGGCCGTCGCTCGAAGCGACACGGTCACCGGGGCGGACGGCAATGCCGCAAGTTCTTCGGAGAAGTTTCATTCCGACGCCGGCATCGTTCGGCTGGGGCCACGCATGGTCGAGCGATTCGATCCCGAAATCACCGACGTCGGCGATCCGCTTGTCGAGGTCCGGCATCCGATCATCGACAACACCCTGGACCTTTTGCCGGAAAATGCCGACGTGATGTGCCGATTCGTAAAACCTCCGGCACCCGATGCGCCGAATCCGCCGCGTTGTCGCATCGACTTCACTCTGGGCCCGATGATCTCGATGGAAATCGATTTCCATTCGATCAGCGATGCACGCTTCAACGTCCTGCTGTTCAACGATATCGCGGGTACGGCCGGACGACTCGAATTTTTCCGACTGAATCACGACTGAGCATGCGCCGGAAATATCCTGCAGAAGCGACGGCCCTCGCGCTGATTGCCCTGATCTCCCTTCCCCTTGCGGCACAACAGGAAGGCCAGCAGGATCACGGCAGTCAATTCTTCAATCCGTACCCGGAATCGGGACGCTGGTTCGCCGACGATGGATCGCGGACCGGCTTCTTCATCGAGGTCCAGAACGGAATTCTGGCCGGGTTGTACGTCGGTGCCGACGGCGACGGCGAAAACGTCTGGCTGAACTTCTCCGGCCGGCTTGAGCCGAGTTTCGAAAACGACGTTCAGGCCGGCTGGCGGCTGCAAAGCGATCTGGTCCGGATCCGCGGCGGCGGCTGCATTTTGTTCTGCGGCGACGGGCCGCCGCGGCTGCTGCCGATCGTGCTCGAAGCGGTCGGCGAGATCGAGATCGTGTTTCACGGCCGCAGCCGGGCCGAATTCGCCGTCGACGGCGGCGATTTCACGCCGATCCGGCCGATCACGTTCGGGGTCGTCGCCGATGGGGGACTTCCGGACCTGTCCGGGCGCTGGGTCGTGGCCATTTCCGACGCCCGGCGATTTCCGGATCACAGCGCCGCAACCCTGGTGGCGCTGTCCGAGCCGGAGACCGAAGTCCTGCCGGTGCTGGCCGCGCCGCCGCCGGGCGCGCCAACCCGGATCGTGCGGCACCGGATCATCGAGGACGAAGACGACCTGTTTCCCGCCAATTCGAGGATCGAGTGCACGTTCCGAATCGGCGCGGAATCGGTCGGACTCGAAAACCCGACCTGCGAGATCGCATTTCCGGGTGAATCGAATTTCGGTTTCACGCTGCAGACGGCCTGGATCAGCGACTCGACGATGACGATGCTGCGAACCAACTCGACCGGCAGCATCGCCCGACTCCAGATGTTCCGGCTGAATCACGATTGACGAGCGTCGGAAACTTCGGGTCGCGCGGATGCGCATATCGCGGCCGCGCGGGAATGACTCATGATGGCGCAACTCCGCTGAAGACGCGACAAGGCTATTGCGCCTTCGTTTCGTTCTTGCTGCTGTTCGTCAGGTCGCGCAGGATTTCGGCGAATCGCC
>JAVVDX010000014.1:0-37888 GCA_032251475.1 Wenzhouxiangellaceae bacterium
GATCGGCTTGTTGCCCGGTTTCTGGTTCATCATGGCCGTGGCGCCGCTGTCGATGATCGATGGCTGGCTGTTCGAGCGCAACATCCGTTTCGAACGAGGGTGAAGCCGGCGGGGAAACGTACGGCGCACGACCCTCCAGTCATTCACGCTCCTGCTGCAGCCGGTCCAGCGCGAATATTCGGAGCCGAACGCGACCCGGCCGAAGCGATCGCGCAACAATCATGATTTCGGTTTCGGGCAGCCCTCTTCGAGCTTCACGGAAAGATTGCCGTGGGGTTCGATCAGCGGGTGATCGAATTCCATTCGCTGCGCCTCGAGAACCCGGCGTGCCCGACACGCGTCACCGAGTTCGAACCACACCCGGGCGAGGTTCAGCCGCGCCGGCCAGTAGTCGGGTCGAAGTTCGAGCGCGCGTCCGAAGTCCGTCGCCGCCGTCTCGAGATCGCCGAGCGCGTAGGCGGCGTTGCCCCGGCCGACCCACGCCAGCGGCGCTTCCGGCCAGCGCCGGGCGGCGGCCCGCCAGGCGCGCAGGCGGGCATCCGGCGGCGCCTGCTCGTCGAAATTGGCCAGCGCGCGCATCACGGCGGACCGGTCGGCGGTCGCCGGCAGTTCGCCCGGCTCGGCGACGACGATCGCCCAGCGCCCGGCGCGGTCCCATTGCCGCAGCCAGCGTCCCGCCGGCACCGCCTTTCGGCGCTCGGCGCCCGAGCGCATCACGATCCGGCGGCGTTCGCGGTCGTAGCCGACGACGACGGCGTAGTGCCAGGCCGGCAGGCTGCGCGCTCCGAGGTTTTGCAGAATCAGCACCGGCCGGCCGGCCCCGACCTCGCGCAGCACGGCGTCGAGCCGGCCGGGGATGCGAAACGGAATCCGGCCGAAGCCGCGTGCCGCGGCCATCAACTCCACCTGCAGGCTGCCCTCGAGGTCCGGGACGTATACCTGCCCGACGACTTCGTCGTACGAGGGCGAGGCGCCCGAGGCGCCCAGCACGGTGGTCAGCGCGGCCGGCCCGCAGTGGTGCTTGAGCTGGGGATGGAACGGCGTGTCGTCGAGTTCGACCCGCGCCGGAAGGGATTCGGGCATGTGCGCAGGCAGACCGGCACAGCCGGCAAGCCACAGCGCCAGCGCGGCCATGGTTGCCGCGCGAACGCTCGCCGGCTTCAGCTTCACCGGGCCTTGAAGATGTTGATCACCCCGACGAGCTCGAGAACGATGAGAACGAAAAAGACCACGCCGAGGACGACAAACACCCCGTCGCCGGCGGCCGGCATCTCGTCGATGCGGCCGGCGACCTGTTCGAGTTCGGCCGCGCTCATTTTGGCCACGCGCGCCATCGCCATCTCGTGGCTGACGCCGAGTTCGGCGAGTTCGGCGGCGACGTCTTCACGCAGCAGAAAGGCCTCGATCCGGGCCTCGAGCCGGCCCTGCTCGAGCGCCAGCGCGTCGCCGGTCGATACCATCTGCGCCCGGGCCGGGACGACGACGATCGAAGCCAGCGCCAGGGCGATTACGAAATTGCGAAACACGATTGTTGTCATGTTCATGATTGCGCTCCGGTTTTTTGAACGATTTTTTTCAAAATACCACAAAGTGACGGCCGGACATATCAAACCGGATCCGTTTTCAACGCTCCATACGATGCGTGGCTGGAGGCCATTGCCAACACGGAATTCGACTGCGTGCGAAGCGAACCGTTCCTGCGACGGCGCGAGACCCGCTCGATTCGAATTCGATTTCGGCGGCGGACGGTTTGATGGAAGCGGACGGATGGAGCAGGTAGACTCCGGCGCATGATGCGAAGAACCAAGATTGTGGCCACTCTGGGGCCGGCCACCGACGACCCGCTGGCGATGGAAAACCTCGTTCGGGCCGGGTGCGACGTGGTCCGGATCAATTTCTCGCACGGCGACGCCGAGACCCATGCGCGCCGGATCAAGCTGGTGCGCGCAACGGCGCGCGAGCTGGACACCGACGTCGCCGTGCTGGCCGACCTGGCCGGGCCGAAGATCCGGATCGACCGCTTCCGCGAGGGTCACGTCGAGCTCGAGGCCGGCCAGGAGTTCACGCTGCTTGCCGAGGACCCGCCGCCGGTCGGCGACGAGCACCAGGTGGGCGTCGCCTATCTGGGGCTGGCCGACGACGTCAAGCCCGACTCGGAACTGCTGCTCGACGACGGCCTGATCGCAATGAAGGTCAGGCAGGTCGACGGCCCGCGCATCGTCTGCGAGGTGCTCACCAGCGGCCGACTTTACGATCGCAAGGGGCTCAACCTGCGCGGCGGCGGCCTGTCGCTGCCGGGGGTATCCGAGGCCGACGAGGCCGACATCAGGCTCGCCGCCGAGTGGCAGGTCGACTACCTGGCCGTGTCGTTTCCGCGCTCGTCCGACGATATCGAGCGCGCACGGTCGCTGCTGCGTGCGGCGGGCGGCGCGGCGTATCTCGTCTCCAAGATCGAGCGGACCGAGGCGATCGAAAACCTCGATGAGGTGATCGAGGCCTCCGACGCGGTGCTGGTCGCGCGCGGCGACCTCGGCGTCGAGATCGGCGAAGCCGAACTGCCGGGTTTGCAGAAGCGCATCATCGCCGCGTCGCTGGAACACAATCGCCCCGTCATCACGGCCACCCAGATGATGCAGTCCATGGTCGAGAATCCGATTCCGACCCGGGCCGAGGTGCTCGACGTGGCCAACGCCGTGATCGACGGGACGGACGCGGTGATGCTGTCGGCCGAGACCGCGGTCGGCCGACACCCTGCGCGCGTGATCGAGGCGATGGCCCGGATCTGCCTCGGCGCCGAGCGCCACGTCCAGGCGCACCTGCCGCAGCGCCGGCTCAACGTCCGGCCCGAGCGCACCGACCAGGCGATCGCGATGGCGGCGATGATCACGGCCAACAACGTACCGGTCGATGCGATCGTCGCGCTGACCGAATCGGGCTCGACCGCGCAATGGCTGTCGCGCGTGCGCTCGCCGGTACCGATCATCGCGCTGTCTCCGAACCGCGCCAGTCTGCGCCGAATGCGGCTGTTCCAGCACGTCCGGCCGCTGTTCTTCGCCATCGATCACTACGCCGCCGCCGAACTCGGCCGGGCGGCAGTGGCCCACGTGGTCGAGTTCGGGCTGGTCGAACCCGGCAAGCGGGTCATCGTGACGCTGGGCGACGAACCGGGGCTGGAAGGCGGCACCAACACGATGAAGATCGTCAAGACTCCTGAGCCGGACGCCGGCGACCGCCAGGGCGAATTCGAGAATCTGTGACCGTCCCGCGGGCGGCTGCGCGCGGCCCGTTCATTTACAATTGGCGTATCAGCGCACCCGTCCACCGCCAGCGCCGGAGCACACGATTGTCTGACAAGGAGTCGACGATGAGCGAGCAACTCGAACAACTGGTCACCACCGCCCAGGCCATGGTGGCCCCGGGCCGGGGCATCCTGGCCATCGACGAATCGATGGGCACGATCAAGAAGCGCTTCGATGCCGTCGGCGTCGAGAGCACCGAAGGCAACCGGCTCGACTACCGTTCGATGATGCTGACGGCCGAGGGCCTCGGCGAACACATCTCCGGCGCGATCCTGTTCGACGAGACGATCCGCCAGTCGCTGCCGGGCGGCAAGCGCCTGGTCGAGGTCATGAACGACGCCGGCATCCTGCCGGGCATCAAGGTCGACAGGGGCGCCAAGGCGCTGGCCGGGTTCGACGGCGAAAAGGTCACCGAGGGCCTGGACGGGCTGCGCGAGCGGCTGTCCGAATACGTCGGGCTGGGTGCGAAGTTCTGCAAGTGGCGGGCCGTGATCACGATCGGCGACGACATTCCGTCGCGCACCTGCATTGAATCCAACGCCCACGCGCTGGCGCGCTACGCCGCGCTGTGCCAGGAAGCCGGGCTGGTGCCCATCGTCGAGCCCGAAGTGCTGATGAACGGCACCCACGACCTGGATACCAGCTTCGACGTCACCGAGGCGACGCTGAAGGCCGTGTTCACCCAGCTCTACGAGCACAACGTGCTGCTCGAGGGCACGGTGCTGAAGGCCTCGATGGTGATTTCCGGCGACCAGGCCGACGATCGGGCCAGCGTCGACGAGGTTGCCGAGGCTACCGTCGACTGCCTGCTCAACTCGGTCCCGGCCGCCGTGGCCGGCGTCGTGTTCCTGTCCGGCGGGCAGGGCGACGTCGAGGCCACCGCGCATCTCAACGCCATCAACCGGCTCGGCGATCTGCCGTGGCCGCTGTCGTTCAGCTATGGCCGTGCGCTGCAGCAGGCCTGCCTGCACAAATGGGCCGAGGACCCGAAGGGTAACCGCGGCTCGGCCCAGAAGGTCCTGCTGCACCGGGCGCGGATGAATGGTCTGGCCGCGCAGGGTGAATGGAGCGAGGAAATGGAAAGCTGATGTCCGACAAGCTCTACGAGCAGGCGCTGGAATACCATCGCAGCCCGGTTCCGGGCAAGATCAAGATCACGCCGACCAAGGCGCTGACGACGCAGAAGGATCTCGCGCTGGCGTATTCGCCCGGCGTGGCGGCGGTGTCGGAGGAGATTGCCGCCGACCCGCTCAAGGCGCTTGAATACACAGCCCGCGGCAACCTGGTGGCGGTGATCTCGAACGGCAGCGCGGTACTCGGCCTGGGCAACATCGGGCCGCTGGCGGCCAAGCCGGTCATGGAAGGCAAGGGCGTGCTGTTCAAGAAGTTCGCCGGCATCGACGTGTTCGACATCGAGATCGACGAGGCCGACCCTGAGCGGCTGATCGAGATCATCGCCGGCCTCGAGCCGACCTTCGGCGGCATCAATCTCGAGGACATCAAGGCGCCGGAGTGCTTCCAGGTCGAGAGCGCGCTGAAAGAGCGCATGAACATCCCGGTGTTCCACGACGACCAGCACGGGACCGCGATCATCACCGCCGCGGCCGTCGTCAACGCGCTGGAGCTGACCCGCAAGAAGATCGAGAAGGTCCGGCTGGTGGCCTCCGGCGCGGGCGCGGCCGGCATGGCCTGCCTGGATCTGCTGGTCAAGATGGGGCTGAAGAAGGAAAACATCGTCGTCTGCGACCGCGAAGGCGTGGTCTACAAGGGCCGCAACGCGGAAATGGACCCGCGCAAGGCCGGCTACGCCGTCGAAACCGACGACCGCACGCTCGACGACGTGATCGACAGGGCCGACATCTTTCTCGGCGTTTCGGCCGGCGGCGTGCTCAAGCCGGAAATGGTCAAGCGCATGGCGAAGAAGCCGATCATCCTCGCGCTGGCCAACCCGGTGCCGGAGATCATGCCGGATGTCGCGCGCGAAGTGCGGCCCGACGCGCTGATCGCGACCGGGCGTTCGGACTTTCCGAACCAGGTCAACAACGTGCTGTGTTTCCCGTACATCTTCCGCGGCGCACTCGATGTGGGCGCAACCGCGATCAACGACGAGATGAAAATGGCCTGCGTGCACGCGATCGCCGATCTGGCGCGCATGGAAGCCTCCGACGTCGCCGCGCAGGCCTACGAGGGACAGGAAACAAAGTTCGGCCCGGACTACCTGATCCCGCAGCCGTTCGACCCGCGGCTGCTGATGCAGCTCACGCCGGCGGTGGCGAAGGCCGCGATGGATTCCGGCGTTGCCACCCGTCCGATCGAGGACATGGACGCCTACCGCGAGAAGCTTGCGCAATACGTGTTCCGCACCGGCCTGCTGATGAAGCCGGTGTTCGACGCCGCGCGCGACGATCCGAAGCGCGTCGTGTTCGCCGAGGGCGAGGAGGAAACGGTGCTGCGCGCGGTCCAGACCATCGTCGACGACGGGCTCGCCAAGCCGATTCTGGTCGGCCGGCCGGCCGTGGTCGACATGCGCATCGAGCGTGCCGGGCTGCGCATCCGCCCGGGCGAGCATTTCGAGCTGGTCAACCCGGAATCCGACCCCCGGTTCAAGGAATACTGGACGACGTTCCACTCGATCACCGCGCGCCGCGGCGTTACGCCGGACTCGGCCAAGGCGATCGTGCGCACGCGCAACACCGTCATTGCCGCGATCATGGTCTACCGCGACGAGGCCGATGCGATGATCTGCGGCGTCGTCGGTCAGTACCACAAGAAGCTCAAGTACGTCACCGAAGTGCTCGGCATGCGCGAGGGCTGCACGACGATGGGCGCGCTGTCGGCGATGACCAACGAATCCGGCGCCTACTTCGTCTGCGACACGCACGTCAACCCGGACCCGACCGCCGAGCAGCTCGCCGAGCTGACGCTGATGGCGGCCGAAAAGGTACGCATGTTCGGCATTACGCCCAAGGTCGCGCTGCTGTCGCACTCGTCGTTCGGCAGCCACGTCAACCCGATGGCCTCGAAGATGCGCAAGGTGTTCCGGCTGGTGCGCGAGAAGGCGCCCGAGCTCGAGGTCGAGGGCGAGATGCGCGCCGACGCCGCGCTGATGCCGAAGATCCGCGAGCGGATCTTCCCGAGCTCGCTTTTGACCGGCGAGGCCAACCTGCTGATCATGCCCGACCAGGACGCCGCCCACATCGCGTTCAACATGGCGCGCGTGATCGGCAAGGGCGTCAACGTCGGCCCCATCCTGATGGGCGCCGGCAAGCCGGCCCATGTGCTCACTCCCTCGGCCACGGTCCGGCGGGTGGTCAACATGACCGCAATCGCGGTCTATGATGCCCAGCAGTACGCGAAAAGCCGCTAGCGCGTCGAATATACCGCTTCCCCGGCCTCGAGCCGGGGTCGAGTGTCTTTCCAAAGTCGAGCCAAAGACGCTGGGTCCCGGATATCGCCTTGCGGTGATTCCGGGAAGACGGAAGAATATTTCAACGACCTAACGATCGATCTGCACCGGCGGTTCCTGCAGCTCCGAGAGCTGCTCGCGCAGCTGGCCGATCATGCGCTCCCAGTGGCGGTCGTCGGCGAACCACGGAAACGCCTTCGGAAACGCCGGATCGTCCCAGCGCCGCGCGATCCAGGCCTGGTAGTGGATCATGCGCAGCGCGCGCAGCGCCTCGACGAGGTTGAGTTCGCGCAGATCGAACGCTGCGAACATCCGGTATTCGTCGAGCAGCCACTGCCACTGCCGCTGCCGGTCGGCAAGCTCGCCCGAGATCAGCATCCACAGATCCTGCACGGCCGGGCCGGCGGCGCAGTCGTCGAGGTCGACGAAATGCGGCCCGTCGCGCCACAGGATGTTGCCCGGGTGGCAGTCGCCGTGCAGCCGGATCGGGGCGAAATCGCCGGCGCGCTGCCATGCCGCGTCGATGTGGACGAGCAGATCGTCGGTCAGCGTCCGGAACGCGTCCTCGAGATGGTGCGGGAGCCAGCCTTCGGCCAGCAGATGGTCGCGCGGCTGGCGACCCAGCGCCCCGATCGAGATTTCGCCGCGGTGCTCGAAGCGCCCGGCGCGGCCGACCGCGTGCATCCGGCCCAGCGCGCGGCCGAGCGCGCGCAGCGTGTTCTCGTCCTCCGGTTCCGGCGCGTGGCCGCCCCGGCGCGGGAACAGCGCGTAGCGGAAGCCGGCGTGCTCGAGCAGCGTACGGTCGTCGAACATCAGCGGCGCGACCACCGACAGCCCTGCCGCGGCCAGCTCGGCCGAAAACGCATGCTCTTCTTCAATCGCCGCGTCGCTCCACCGCGCCGGCCGGTAGAACTTCGCGATCACCGGCTCGCCTTCCTCGATGCCGATCTGCCAGACCCGGTTCTCGTAGCTGTTGAGCGCCAGCAGCCTTCCGTCGGTCACCAGCCCCACTGCCTCGGCGGCCTCGAGCAGGATTTCCGGCTGCAGCCGGTCGAACGGATGGGTCGGGGTTTCGGGTCGATTCATTTCCATGCCGGTAGTGTGACCCGAAGGCGACCGTTAAGGGCGGCCGTGGAAGGATCCGCGGATTGTCCGACCGGCGGCGCTATGATCCGCCCATGGGAGCGGCACGCACCAAGCACGGTCCGATTTGGTCCGCAATTGTGGTCCTGTGGCTGCAGGCGCCGGCAGGGACCGCCCTGGGCCAATCGGAGCCGGCCGACGACGAAGACCAGAGCGAGCGGGCGCGCGAAGTCATCGAGCTTTCGTGCGTCGACGAGCAGGGGCGCCCGGAGAGCTGGCTGGACCGGACGCATTCGTATCTGAGCCGCAAGCTGTGCGAGCCGGCGGCCTGGTTCGACGGTTTTTTCGGCGACCCGCGGGCCTACGAGGAGACGCCGGTCGGCAGCTTTTTCCGGGTCCGCAACTCGATGGTCTGGGACCAGACGGAGGATTTCGGCCACGAAATCCGGATTTCGGCCAACATTTCGCTGCCGCGGATTTCCGACCGGGTTCGGCTTCTGGTCAGCCGCGACGAGTCGATCGAGGGCGATCCCGACCTCGAGGATCTCGGCCGCGACCCGGACGAGGATAGCGAAACACGGCTTGGCTTGCGCTTCCTGCTGTCCGGTATGGGCCGCACCCAGTTCGACACCGACTTTACCGTCAAGGTCGGCAGCGGCGGGCTGAACCCGCGCCTGCGCGGACGGGTCCGGCACACGCGCGGGCTGACCGAGACGACGCTGACGCGCTGGACCCAGACGGTATTCTGGGAGCGCGACGAAGGCCTGGGCACGACCTCGCGCGCTGACTGGGAATGGCTGCCCAGCCAGCTGGGGCTGGTCCGGCTGACCGGGCGCGGCACGGTGTCCGAGGAATCCGACGGCATCGACTGGCGCACCGGCCTGATCGCATTCCGCCAGCTCAACCGCAAGACGGCGATCCGCAGCGAGCTCGGCGCGTTCGGATTCACGTCCCCGGGCGCCGAGGCCGAGGAAGTGTTCATCAACTTTCGGTTTCGCCGCGCGTTCCTGCGCGAATGGTTGTTCTACGAATTGCAGCCCGAACGTGCCTGGCCGCGCGACGAGGAAACCGGCCGTCGGCGGTCCGACTGGCGCTTCATCTTCACGCTCGAAATCCAGTTCGAGAACCCGGCCATCGACGACGACCGGATCGATCACTATCGGGGGAGGTAGAGGGCCGTTGGCTTGATGGTTGTAACCGGGAAAGCCGCTGGACCCCGGCTCGAGGCCGGGGCGTGCAAGTGGCTGGCCGGGGCGTGCAAGTAGAGGACCGCGGCCAACGTCGCCCGCGCCGGGCCGATCTACCGGACCTCGCCCAGCGAACGGGCGATCGACTTGGCCGCCTCGCGGCCCTCGTAGACGGCGGTGACGACGAGGTCGGCGCCGCGGACGTTGTCCCCGCCGGCGAAGATTCTTTCGTGGCTGGTCTGCTGCGGCAGCCGGTCCTGGCCGCCGACCCGGATGCGCCCGTCCGGCTGCAGTTCGACGCCGGCGGCGGCCAGCCAGTCGGGCGGGTCGGGCCGGAAGCCGAACGCGACGACGACGGCGTCGGCCGGCAGCGTCTCTTCGCTGTCTTCGACCGGCTCGGGCCGCCTTCGCCCATTCTCATCGGGCGCTCCCAGCCGGGTCCGGACCATCCGGATGCCCTCGACGCGCTCCTCGCCGATGATCTCGACCGGCTGGCGGTTGAACAGGAACTCGACCCCTTCGTCCCTCGCGTTGCGCACTTCCTTGCGGCTGCCGGGCATGTTGGCCTCGTCGCGGCGGTAGGCGCAGGTGACCGAAAACGCGCCCTGGCGGATCGAGGTGCGCACGCAGTCCATCGCCGTGTCGCCGCCGCCGAGCACGACGACACGCTTGCCGTCGAGGTTGATGTACGGATAGCGGTGGTCCTGGGTGCCGAGCACGCGGTGGACGTTGCCGATCAGGAACGGCAGCGCCTCGACCATGCCCGGCAGGTCCTCGCCCGGCAACCCGCCGCGCACGTATTGATAGGTGCCTAGCCCGAGGAACACGGCATCGAATCCGGCCAGCAGTTCGTCGAGGCTGTGGTCGCGGCCGACCTCGACGCCGAGGCGGAACTCCACGCCCATGCCCTCGAGGATTTCGCGCCGGGTCTCGACGACGTGCTTTTCGAGCTTGAACGGCGGGATGCCCCAGGTCAGCAGCCCGCCGATCCGGGCGTTGCGGTCGAACACGACCGGCCGGATGCCGTGGCGGGCGAGCGTATCGGCACAGCCCAGCCCGGCCGGCCCGGCGCCGACGATCGCGACCCGCTTGCCGGTGGGCTCGACGTGCGACAGGTCCGGCCGCCAGCCCTGGCGGACCGCCTCGTCGGTGATGTATTTCTCGACCGCGCCGATCGTGACCGCGCCGAGGCCGTCGTTGAGCGTGCACGCTCCTTCGCACAGGCGGTCCTGCGGGCAGATCCGGCCGCAGATCTCGGGCAGGGCGTTGGTTTCGTGGCACAGGTCCGCGGCCTCGAACAGCCGCCCTTCCTGAACCAGACGGAGCCAGTCGGGAATGAAGTTGTGCACCGGGCACTTCCACTCGCAATACGGGTTGCCGCAGTTGATGCAGCGTGCCGACTGATCGGCCGCGCCATCGGCCTGATACTGGCCCTGGATCTCGTTCCAGTCGTCCACCCGCACCGCCACCGGCACCTCGGTCGGCTCCTTTCGCGGCGATTCGATGAAATGGAGGTAGGAGTACTGAGTCACGGCGATGGCGATTGCGCTTCGTGGGATGGAGTTTTTGACTCAAGTTTCGGGAGCCGGGACTCGGGACTCGATGTTCGGGACTCGGGACTCGGGACTCGGGACTCGCAGGAGCGTCGGGTACCGAGCGGGGTTTCCGATATACGGCATATTCCGTCCCGCGGGCTTCGACCCCGAAAAGCCGGCAACAGCCTCTCGCGGCCCTCGAATCCCGAGTCCCGAGTCCCGAGTCCCGGTTTACAGTCAGTGTTCATTTGCGGTTTCAATACGCCTTTCATCATGCCGCCTCGCGCAGGCGCGAGATCAGCTCGTCGAGCTCGCTCGCCTTGGGCTTGACCAGCCAGAACTTCGGCAGCATGCGGCGGAAGTCGTCCAGCACTTCGGCTGCCCAACGGCTGCCGGTCAGTTCGATATGGCGCTGGATCAGGCCCCTGAGGTGGTGGACGTGGTTTTCCATCGTGTCGGCCGCGATCCGGTGGATGTCGATCAATTCGTGGTTGTAGCGGTCGACGAAGCCGCGGTCGAGGTCGAGCACGTAGGCGAAGCCGCCGGTCATGCCGGCGCCGAAGTTGATACCGGTCCGGCCCAGAATCAGCGCCACGCCGCCGGTCATGTATTCGCAGGCGTGGTCGCCGGCGCCCTCGACGACGGCGACCGCGCCCGAGGCGCGGACCATGAAGCGCTCGCCGGCCTGGCCTGCGGCAAACAGTTCGCCGCCGGTGGCGCCGTACAGGCAGGTGTTGCCCATGATCGGCGTCTCGCGGGCCTCGTAACGGATGCCTTCGGGCGGCCGCAGCACGATGCGTCCGCCGGCCATGCCCTTGCCGACATAGTCGTTGGCCTCGCCGACGAGCGTGATTCCGAGCCCCGCGGCGTTGAACGCGCCGAGGCTCTGGCCGGCTGTGCCGGCGAGCTTCAGTTCGAGCGGCGCGGGCATGCCCGATGCACCGTGCACGCGCGCGATCCGGCCGGACAGGTGCGCCCCGATCGAGCGGTCGTGGTTGCGGATCTCGTACTCGAATTCGCCGCCGATGCCGTCGGCGACCGCGCGTTCGGTGTCGGCGGCGATCCGGCCGGCCAGGTATCCCCGGTCGTGCGGCGGATTGCGCTCGACGGTGCAGAAGCGCGCCGCATCAGGCGCCAGCCCCTCGTTGGACAGGACGGGCTCGAGGTCGAGCTTGGCCTGGCGTTCGGTGATTCCGCTGACGCGCTCGAGGTATTCGGTCCGCCCGATCAGGTCCTCCAGCCGCCGGACGCCGAGTGAAGCGAGCAGTTCGCGCACTTCGCCGGCCACGCCGAGAAAGTAGTTGACGACCATGTCGGGCAGACCGATGAAGTGGTGTCTGCGCAGCGTCTCGTTCTGGGTCGCGATCCCGGTGGCGCAATTGTTCAGGTGGCAGATGCGCAGGTACTTGCAGCCCAGCGCGATCATCGGCGCGGTGCCGAAGCCGAAGCTTTCGGCGCCCAGGACCGCGGCCTTGACGACGTCCAGCCCGGTCTTGAGGCCGCCGTCGGCCTGGATCCGCACCTGGCCCCTGAGATCGTTGGCCATCAGCACCTGACGTACCTCGGCCAGGCCCAGCTCCCACGGCGCCCCGGCGTACTTGACCGACGTCAGCGGGCTGGCGCCGGTGCCGCCGTCGTAGCCCGATACGGTGATCAGGTCGGCGTAGGCCTTGACCACGCCCGCGGCGATGGTGCCGATGCCGGGCTCGGAGACCAGCTTGACCGAGACCAGCGCGTCGGGGTTGACCTGCTTGAGGTCGTAGATCAGCTGCGCGAGATCCTCGATCGAATAGATGTCGTGGTGCGGCGGCGGCGAGATCAGCCCCACCCCGGGCGTCGCGAAGCGCAGCCTGGCGATCAGTCCGTCGACCTTGTGGCCCGGCAGCTGGCCGCCTTCGCCGGGCTTGGCGCCCTGGGCGATCTTGATCTGGATGACCTCGGCGTTGACCAGGTAGTCGGGCGTCACGCCGAAGCGGCCCGACGCGATCTGCTTGATCTTCGACGATTTTTCGGTGCCGTAGCGGGCCGGGTCCTCGCCGCCCTCGCCGGAGTTGGAGCGCGCGCCGAGCCGGTTCATCGCGATTGCCAGCGCCTCGTGGGCCTCGGGCGACAGGGCTCCCAGGCTCATGCCGGCCGAGTCGAAGCGCTTGACGATGGCCTCGGCCGGCTCGACTTCGTCGATTGGGATCGGCCCGGGGATCGGCCCCGGGAACGACCCGTCTCCGGCAGAGTCGGGGGCGCGCAATCGCAGCAGGTCGCGCAGCATCGCCGGTTCGCGCCCGTTGACGAGGCCGGCGAAGCGGTCGTAATCGGCCTTGTCGCCGGTCTGCGCGGCCTGCCGCAGCGCGGCGTTGACGTCCGGGTTCCAGGCATGGAACTCGCCGCCGTGGACGTAGCGGTACTGGCCGCCGTGCTCGATCGGCATCTGCAGGTCCCAGGCCCAGCGCGCCAGCGATTTCTGATCCTGCCAGAGGTCATCGAAATCGACACCGCCGATGCGGCTGATCGCGCCCGGGAAGCAGGCCGCGACGACTTCGTCGGCGAGCCCCACCAGTTCGAACAGCTGCGCGCCGCGGTAGCTGCCGATCGTCGAGATGCCCATCTTCGACAGGATCTTGAACAGCCCCTTGCGAATGCCGCGGCGATAGGCACGGCCGATCTGCATCGCGTGCTTGTGCGCCTGCTCGATCTCGCCGGTTCCTTTGATTTCCCCGTTCTGGGCCATGGCATGCAGCGTCTGGTAGACCAGGTACGGGTAGACGGCCGTTGCGCCGAAGCCGATCAGGCAGGCGAAATGGTGCGGGTCGCGCGCGGTGCCGGTTTCGACGATCAGGTTGCACAGCGGGCGCTGGCCGGTTTCGAGCAGGTGGTGGTGCACGGCGCCGGTGGCGAGCAGCGCGTGGATCGGGACCTTGCCGCGCTCGAGGTAGCGGTCGGACAGGATCAGCAACTGCTTGTCGTCGGCCACCGCCTCCGAGGCGAGGCGGCACAGGTCGGCAAGCGCATCCTCGAGCTTCCAGTCCGCCGGATAGTTCAGGTCCAGCAGTACCGACGGCAGTCCGAACTGCGGCGTGTTGATGAGCTGCCGGAGCTTGCGCTGCGACAGCACCGGCGAATTCAGCACGACCCGCTCGGCGAGCTCGGGGCCGGGAGTGAACAGGTTGCCCTTGCGGCCCAGGCCGGTTTCCAGCGACATCACGATGCGCTCGCGCAACGAGTCGATCGCCGGGTTCGTGACCTGCGCGAACTGTTGCCGGCAGCAGTCGAACAGCGAGCGCACGCGCGTGGAAAGTACCGGCATGGGCGTATCGTCGCCCATCGAGCCGATCGCCTCGGACTGCGACTCGGCCAGCACCGCGATCACGTCGCGCTTTTCCTCGCGCGAGAGGTTGAACATCTTCTGGTAGGTCGCCAGCGTGTCGGCGTCGAACGGCTCGGCGGCGGTATGCACGTCGACCAGTTCGGAGTCGAGGTAGCGCACGCCGTCCTTCAGCCACTGCTGCCACGGGTGCAGGTTCTTGAGCTTGTCGTCGATGCGGTCGGCGTCGTGCACCTCGCCGGTTTCGAGGTCCAGAGCGAGCAGTTCGCCGGGGCCGAGCCGGCCGCGCGCGGCGACATTTTCCAGTGCCACGTCGACGACGCCGGTCTCGGAGGCGACGATCAGCCGGCCGTCGGTCGTGCGCGTCCAGCGCGCCGGTCGGAGCCCGTTGCGGTCCAGGCCGCACACGACCCAGCGCCCGTCGGTCATGACCAGCCCGGCCGGGCCGTCCCAGGCTTCCTGGTGGAACGCGAAGTATTCGTGAAAGGCGCGCAGATCGGCGTCGAGGTTGTCGGCGGTCTGCCAGGCCGGCGGCACGAGAATCCGGAGCGCCTGGGGCAACGGCATGCCGCCGACGACCAGCAATTCGAGCATGTTGTCCAGCGACGACGAGTCCGAGCCGTGCATGCCGACCGGCGGGTCGATCTCGCCCAGTTCCTCGAGCAGCGGCGAGGCCAGCAGCGCGCGGCGCGCCCGGGTCCAGTTACGGTTGCCGCGGATGGTATTGATCTCGCCGTTGTGGGCCAGCATCCGGAATGGCTGCGCCAGCCGCCAGCGCGGCAGCGTGTTGGTCGAGAAGCGCTGGTGGAACAGCGCCACCGGCGTCTCCAGCCGCGGGTCGGCGAGGTCCGGGTAGAGCTCGGCGAGGTGCGCGGGCATGACCATGCCCTTGTACGAAAGCGTCGTCGCCGACAGGCTTGCGACGTAGAACGCCTCGTCTTCGCCGGTATCGATTTCAGCCCGGCGGCGGGCGAGATAAAGCCTGCGATTGAAGGCGTCGGCGTCTTCGGACAGTTCAGCGGGCGCGTTGACGAATACCTGTTCGATGTCCGGCAGCGTGGACTGCGCGCGGGCGCCCAGCGCATCGGGATCGACCGGCACCCGGCGCCAGCCGGCCACTTCCAGGCCCTGCTCGGCGAGCCGCGTCTCGAGCCGCCGGCGTTGCGCGGCCGCGGCCTCGTGATCGCGGTCCAGGAACACCAGGCCGGCGGTAAAGCGCCGTGCAATCTCGAAGCCGCATTCGGCGGCCGCCGCGCGCAGGAAACCCTCGGGCAGGACGAGCAGCAGACCGCAGCCGTCGCCGGTCTTGCCGTCGGGGGCGACCGCGCCGCGGTGCGTGAGCCGTTCCAGCGCCCGGATCGCATCGGCCACGGTCGCGTGCTCGGCCCGCCCGTCGAGCCGGGCAATCAGCCCGAAACCGCAGGAATCGTGTTCGAAATCAGGGCGATAGAGCGTCTTCAACGGCCGTACCGGTACGTATGGACGAACCCCTAGCATAGCGGAATCCGCGCCCGCGGCGTCGTTTTTGTGCAGTGCAAACGACTGCAATCGGCCGATCCCGTCGCGGCCGGCGCGCGGCCCGGTCAAAGTTCCATCTGGTACAGGGCGATCGGCTTGTCCTCGCGCGCGGCGACGGTGTCGTGCGCGCTCATGCGGCGCTCGAAGCGCATGCCGAGCTTCTCGGCCACCCGGATCGAGGCGCTGTTGGGCGGGTCGATGACCGCGAACAGCCGACTCAGGCCCATGTTGCGCGCGTGGACGACGAATGGGGAGATCGCCTCGATGGCGTAACCACGGCCCCAATGGTCCTTCCAGATCCACCATCCGAGTTCGAAATCGCCGTCGAAGCGCGCGCCGTCCAGCGGCTGCATTCCGGCCAGACCGATGATGGTTTCGGTGGTGTCGTGCACCACTGCGCCGAAACAGACCCCGTGGTTCCGGATGTGGTGCTGCTGGCGCTCGAGGAATTCGTCGATCTGTGCATCGGACCACGGCCGGCCCGAGGTCACGAAACGCATCATGTCCACATCGGTCGCCATGCGCTCCAGCGCCGGGCGGTCGCCTTCGCGCCAGGGACGAACCGCGAGTCTGGGGGTCGGAAAGTAGAACGCCATGGGCACCATTATGCTGATTCCGGCGCGCGACGCGATGACCGGGACGTGTCGCGCGTCCCGGTTTGGGACGAGGTCGCCGGTTTTGATCCCGGACATTTGAGCAGCATCAGTTTTTTGCCGAGCCTTCCGGCGTAACATCAAGCCCGTGATGCAACGGCCCGTCGCGTGGCTGGGGGACGGCGACGGGTGCTTCCCGGGTCGGTCGCCGGGGTATTTCCGCCGCGGCCGCGCCACCGATCAGCTGTCCGACCGGGGTCGCGGCGAAGCCGCCGACGACCGCCTGGTCGACCGCCGCGCACAGCGAGGTGGGCATGTCGAGCTTCAGGCATCGACGCGAGGAAATGGTCCGAACGCAGCTGATCGCGCGCGGGATTCGCGATCAACGCGTGCTCGCGGCAATGGGTGCCGTCCCGCGCGAGATCTTCGTGCCGGAGATCCACCGCGATCTGAGCTATTGCGACGGCCCGTTGCCGATCGGGGGCGGCCAGACCATTTCGCAGCCCTACATCGTCGCGTTGATGATCGAGGCGCTGGAACTGGAACCGGGCGACCGGGTTCTGGAAGTCGGCGCCGGGTCGGGCTACGCCGCGGCGGTGCTCAGCCGCATCGTGGTCGAGGTCTACGGCATCGAATACCGCGGTGAACTGGCCGAGTTGGCGCGCATGCGCCTGGGCGAACTGGGTTACGACAACGTCGAGATCCGGCACGGCGACGGCACGCTGGGCTGGCCGGCGCATGCGCCGTTCGATGCAATCCTGGTCTCGGCCGGCGGGCCGGACGTGCCCCCGGCGCTGCTCGAGCAGCTTTCGATCGGCGGCCGCATCGTGATCCCGGTCGGCGACCGGACCCACAGCCAGGAGCTGCTGCGCGCTTGCCGCGTCGACCGGCATGAGTTCAGCCAGGACTCGCTCGGCCGGGTCCGGTTCGTGCCGCTGTGCGGCAGCGAGGACTGACGGGTCGCCCCAATACGCGGGACTGGCCGTCTACGTGGCCTCGTGGTAACTTGCCCTCACGACCGACCTCGGGCCGCGCATGGACTGGTCATTCGAAAATTATCTATCCGAGGAATTCCGAAAGCGCTTTCGCGACGATTACCAGTTCGCGATGATCGTGCTGTTCGGATCGCTGGCCGCGGTCGTGATTTCCGGATTCGTCGTCTACCGCTATCTGTTCGGGTATTACTTCGGCGGCACCGTCAACCTGATCATCGTCGCCAGCGTGCTGCTGGTGCTGGCCTATGCCTGCCGAACCGGCCATACCGCACGCGCGGGGCGCTTCTTCGCCGTGGTCACGGTCGTGGCCTGTATCGCCTCGACCGCGATGTTCGGGCGCACCGGAATCCTGTGGGGCTACGTCGTGCTGTGGATCAATTTCCTGCTGACCAGCCGCCGTTTCGCGCTGGTCGCCAACCTGATCCTGATGACGTTCCTGATTCTCGAGACCAGCCTGTTCCAGTCGGTGCTCGAGGGCGTGACTTACATCGTCACGGCCCTGCTCGTGACCGTGTTCGGCTACATCTTCGCCGAGCGGCTGGCGCGCTATCAGCACCAGCTCGAGATGCTCGCGCTGCAGGACCCGCTGACCTACGCCGGCAACCGGCGCATGATGCGCCGCGACCTCGCTGCGGCCATCTCGTCCCACAATCGCAGCGGTGCGCCGTACACGCTCGTGCTGCTCGATCTGGACCGCTTCAAGAGCATCAACGACGAGCAGGGCCACGAGATCGGCGACCGCGCGCTGCGCGATTTCGCCGACCTGGTGCGCGCGCACATCCGTACCGAGGACGGCTTTTACCGCTTCGGCGGCGAGGAATTCGTGATCCTGATGCCGGGGCACGGGGCCGAGCGGGCCATCGAGATCATCACGTCGCTGCACCGCCGGATCAGCGGCAAGCTCAGCTACAACGGCGAGACGCTCCGCTTCTCGGCCGGGGTGGCGGTGCTCCAGCCCGGCGAGGACTGGCCCGGGTGGCTGACCCGCGCCGACCGGGCCATGTATGAGGCCAAACGTCAGGGGCGCGACCGGATCGTGCTGGCCGAAGCACGGCTGCACCCCGAAAGCCGATCGGTCACGCCCAAGACCGGGCGGCTGATCGATCCGGACGCGGTCTGAATCACCGACCGAACCGCGAGGAAATCATCATGCCGATCGAATTGACCGTTGGCGACATCACCGAGCAATCGGATCTCGACGCGGTCGTCAACGCCGCCAACGCCGAGCTGATGCCCGGTGGCGGGGTTGCCGGCGCCATTCATCGCGTCGCCGGGCCTGATCTGGCCGAGGCCTGCCGGCCGCTGGCGCCGATTTCGCCGGGCGAGGCGGTCATCACCGCAGCTTTCGGACTGCCCAACCGCTACGTGATCCACGCGCTGGGGCCGCGCTACGGTCTCGACGAGCCGGCCGACGAACTGCTCGCGGCCGCGTATCGCAATTCGCTTGAGCTTTGCGCTGAAAACGGCATCGCCTCGATCGGTTTTCCGGCGATTTCGGCCGGTGCCTTCGGCTACCCGCTCGAAGACGCCGCGACGATTGCCGTGGAGACCGTCCGGCGCCACGCACCGGCCGATCTGAAGGTGCGGTTCGTGCTGTTCGACGAGCGCACCAGGGCCGTCTTCCGAAGCCGGGTCGAAAACGGCTGACCGATTCCGGCCCGCGCTGCGTTGGCCGACGTGCGAAGGTGCCGGATATCGTCATGATCCGGCGCATGACGGTGAATTTGATTTTGCCCGCCACCGGGCGTCGCGGTCGGCGGCAGCTCTGGCGCGAAACTTGCATGGATATTCGGCCTGATCCTGAAATGCCAACCCGACCGGTTGGTATTCACCATATTGCCGTTCCGGAGCGAGAACGACGATGCCGCGCAAGCCTCAAAATTCAGCCGCCGACGCGCCCGTCACACGCGCCCGAGGGTTCGGGTGGGCCGGCGCGTTACTTGCCACCACCGTGGTCGCGATCGTTGACTGGCGCGAGCCGGGTTTCGAGCCCGGGGAATTCACCGTGCTGGCGCTTGGCGCGCAATTCGCGCTGCAGGTCGCTGTCATCGCCCTGGCCGGATTGGCCGCGTATCTCGTCGCGAGCCGGTTCACGGTGCCGGTCGCCGGTCAACGCGTGAGCGAGGGCGGGTCCGTGACGCGGCCGGCCGGCTCCGCCGAGCGTTCGCTGTTCGACCGGCACCCCGATGCAGTGTTCGAATTCGACCCCGAATGCCGGCTGCGGCACATGAATCCGGTCGCCTGCCGAATGCTGAGCCGGACCCCGGAAGAGGTCGTCGGCCGGGGGCTGGAAACGATCGCGGCGTCCGGCCGGGTCGGGCCTGACCTCAAGCACCTTCGTGCGGCACTCGGCGGCCAGGCGCAGATTTTCGACTCGGTTGGCGTGGATTCGACCGGTCGCCGCGTTCAGGTGCAGGTCACGGCCATTCCCAGGCTGGTCGACGGCGCCGTCGGCGGGCTTTACTGCATCGTCAAGAACGTCGACGCCGAACGCCGGATGTATGAAAAGCTGGCGGCCAGCGAGGGCCGGCTGCGCGCGATCGTCGAGCACAGCATGGACGCGATCTTTCTTTCCGACCCGGTCGCCGGCCGCCTGCTCGAATGCAACCCGGCGACGGAAAGACTTTTCGGCCGCAGCGTAGCCGAACTGCGCGAGTGCCGGCAGGAGGATGTCTTTGATCTGGAACGCTCGGATATCGCCTCATTCACCCGCCAACGCGACGAACAGGGACATGCGCGCGGGATCCTGTACCTGAAGCGTCCCGACGGCAGGCGCATTCCGGTCGAGGCGACGAGCTCCATGTACCGCGACGGCCGCGGCCAGTGGCGCACCAGCGTGATGTTGCGGGACATTTCCGAACAGCAGCGGCGCGAGGAAAAGCTGCGCGCCAGCGAGGCGCGCTTCCGGGCGGGCTTCGAGAATTCACCCGACGCGATCGTGATCCTCGATCCGGAAACCGGCTGCAATATCGACGCCAACCCGGCTGCCGAGCGGCTGATGAAGATGCCCCTTGAAGAAATCGCGGGGCTGACCCGCAGCGACGACGTCGAGGCCGACCCGGAGACGCTGGAGGCGTTCCTGGACCGGCGCATCACCGAGGGCAGCGCCCGGATGACCTGCCGGCTGGTGTGCGGGGACGGCAGCCGGGTGCCGGTGGATGTCACCAGTGCGACCTTCCGGGACGGTACGGGCCGCCTGCGGGCGATCAGCATGGTTCGCGACATTCGCGAGCAGATCGAAAACGAACGCAGGCTTGCCGAAAGCGAGCAGCGCTACCGGACACTGTTCGAGCAAAGCGCCGACGCGATCCTGCTGAGCCGGCCCGACGGGACCATCGATGGCGTCAATCCGGCTGCCGAGCGGATGTTCCGGTGCAGCGAGAAGGAACTGATCCGGCTCGGGCGCGAAGGTCTGGTCGACCGGGACGATCCGGGGTACCGGTCGCTCGCGGAACAGCGCCGAACGGGCAGCCGGGCGCGCGCCGAGTGCCGCATGCGCCGGGCCGACGGCACAACGTTTCCGGCCGACGTCAGCGTGGTTGCATTCGACGACGCCGACGGCCGGACGCGGACCTCGGTCGCCATCCGCGACGTCACCGAAATGCGCGAGCTCTATCGCCAGGTCGAACTGCTCGCCGCGGCATTCCGCAGCGCCAACGAGGCGTTGCTGGTTTGCGATTCCGAATGGCGGGTGATGGACGCCAATCTGGCCTACGAAAAACTTACCGGCGTTTCCCGCGACCGGCTGCTGGGGAATCGCGCGACGTTCCTCGGCTTCGGTCGCCAGTCCGAAAGGATTCTTCACGAAGTCGAGTCGGCCGGCCAGTGGCGCGGCGAACTGCTGTTTCGCGACGGCCAGGGCCGGCCGCGGGCGGCGCGCGTCGGCATCTCGGAAATTCGTGATTCGCGCGGCAGCGGGCGATTCCTGGTGATCAATCTCGAAGACGTTTCGAAAATGCGCGAATTCGAGCGCCGGATCGATTTCCTTTCCTACAACGATGGCCTGACCGGTTTGCCCAACCTGAGGGCGCTGCAGCAATGGTACGACGAAAGCGGCTTCGGGTCGCCGAGCCGCAGGAATGTCGCGGTGGTCTACCTGGACCTCGATCGCTTCAAGGCCATCAACGAGTCGTTTGGGCATTCGATCGGCGACGAGGTGCTGATCGAGGTGGGCCGGCGACTGCGCGAGCAATGCCAGCCGCAGGATTTCGTGACCCGTCTCGGCGGCGACGATTTCGTCGTCGTGGTGACCGGGGTCGCGGACGAGGCCGGCGCGCTGCGCTGCGCCGAACGACTCGTCGGCCAGCTCTCCCGGCCCATCGAATCGGGCGGCCACAGGATCTTCACTTCCGCCAGCGCCGGCGTCGTGATCGATTCGGAGCAGGGAATGGAACTGGAGGACATCCTTCGCCGCGCCGATGCGGCGCACGCGGCTGCAAAACGGCGCGGAAGAGGTCAGGTTCACGTCTACGACGACTCGCTGCAGCGCGACGTCGAGGAACACGCGCTGGTCGAAACGCACCTGCGCGAGGCGATCCGGCAGGGCGAGCTGTCGCTGGTCTATCAGCCGATCGTGCGACTCGCGACCGGCGCTTTCGCCGGGCTGGAGGCGCTGGTGCGCTGGAACAATCCCGCGCTGGGCGACGTTCCGCCGGGGCGTTTCATTCCGGTCGCGGAGGAGAGCGGTCTGATCGTCGAGTTGGGTGCCTGGATCTTCGAACAGGCCTGTCGCCATATGCGCGATTGGCTCGATACCGGAATACCGGTCGAGTCGTTGTCGATCAATATTTCACCGGCACAGTTCCAGCAGCCGGCGCTCGTCGACGAAATCGCCGACGCGCTGGACAGGTACGATCTCGACGGAAGACGCTTCACGATCGAGATCACGGAAAACATCCTGATGACCGATCCGGAGCGGGCGACCGAAGTGCTCGAACGGCTTTGCGATCTCGGCATTCTGATCGCGATCGACGATTTCGGGACCGGCTATTCGTCGCTGGCCTATCTTCGCCAGTTTCCGCTCCGGGCCATCAAGCTCGACCGGACGTTTGTCCGGACCATTCCGGCAAGCCTGGTCGACTCGGCGATCGTGCGCAGCGTGATCGAACTTTCCGGGACGCTGGGACTGCGGCTGATCGCCGAGGGCATCGAGACCGAGGCCCAGCGCGACGCGCTACGCAGCTGGGGCTGCGAATTCGGTCAGGGCTTTCTGTTCAGCGAGCCATTGAACCCGCAAAATGCCGCGCGCGTGTTACAGGCACAATCCGATTCGACCCCCGAATCCCGGGGCGCCCCCGGCCCGCGTGCGACGAAGTGAACGGCCTTCGTTTCCGCTTGCCGATTGCCTTCCGGTCCGTTGCGGCCGGGGCCCGGTCCGCTCTCGACGCCTCGACCCGAGCCGCGCTGCTCGTGCTGCTGGTCGTTGCCGCCGATGCCGGCGCCATGCACCCCGATGCCGGGGCCTATACAGTGAGGTCCTTCGGTGTCGCCGATGGCCTGCCGCAAAGCCAGGTGCGTGTCGTGCACCAGGACCCGGTCGGCTATTTGTGGTTCGGCACCCAGGGCGGGCTGGCCCGCTTCAACGGCCGCGAATTCGTCCGATTCTCGTCAGCCAACGGGCTGGCGGGCAACCAGATCGATGCGATCGCCAGCGATGCCGACGGCAGGCTCTGGGTCGGAACCAATCTCGGAGTTTGCCGCCTGGCCGGCGCTCGTTTCGAATGCCACGACTCGGAATACCTGAGCGGGCAGTACGTGCATGCCGTCGCGGCGCTGCACGATGCGCTCTGGGTCGGAACCGATCGCGGTCTGGTGCGATTGCGGGCAAGCGATTCGAAGGTCACCGATCGGTTTCTGCCCGGCGAGGCGGTTCGGGCGCTGGCGGTCGGCAAGATGAACTCGCTGTGGATCGGCACCGATTCGGGCCTGCATCGGCTGGGGCTGGACGACGGGGTGATCGAGCCGGTCGACCTGGCGCCGGGTCGGGAGCTTGCGGTCACGGCCTTGCTGCCCGACGGCGAACGCTTCTGGGTCGGTACCGAGGCCGGGCTGTTCGCGTGCGGGGCCGATGGAGACACGCGCCGCGTGACGCCTGAAGATTCCCTGCCCGGCCGGACAACGGTCACCGGCCTGGTGCTCGACCCGAACGGCGGCGTCAAGTTCGGCACCCATCGGGGGCTGTACCGGGCCGGGCCTGACGGCGGACCGGTCCGGCCGGTCACCGGCATGGGCGACGAGATCGTTCGGGCGCTGTTTTCGGACCGCGAGGGAACCGTCTGGGTCGGCGCGGACTCCGGCGTCCGCAGGCTGGTCCGGAGCCGGTTTCGGGCGCACGACCGCAGCACCGGCCTGCTGGCGGATTTCGTTCGCGCCCTCGCACAGGACGCGCACGGCCGGTTCTGGCTGGGGACCCGGGTCGGGTTGCAGGTAGTACCCGCGATCGGCGGGCGGCTGGATTTCGAAGCGGCGGTGACCGTCACTCGCGAAGACGGGTTGCCGAACGACCGGATCTACGCGATCGAATTTCCGGCGGACGGCGGCGCGCTGCTGGCGACCAACGGCGGCGTCGTGGAGCTCGACCGGGATTACCGCGTCGCGCGCACGTGGACTAGCGCAGACGGCCTGCCCGTCAACCACATCCGATCGCTGCGGCTCGATTCGGACGGGGTTCTCTGGATCGGCACCGCATCGGGCATGGCGATGCTGCGCGGCGATACGGTCTCTGCGGCCCTGACCGGCGCTTTCGCCGATGCCTACGTGATCGACATCCGCGAGGACGCGTCGGGCCGGCTCTGGCTCGCGACGCGCGACCACGGGCTGCTCGTGCGGGCGCCGGACGGGCGCTTGACGCAGATCGACCACGAGGACGGGTTCAGCAACCAGACCGTCTGGCACCTTGCGCCGGACGGTTCGGGCGGGATGTGGGTCGGCACCAACGGCGATGGTCTGTTCCGGATCGACACGAACCTGCACGTCGCCGCGCATCTGACCGAGCGAGACGGGCTGGCCAACGATTTCGTCTGGAGCGTCCTGGTCGACGATCAGGGCCGGATCTGGGCCTACACCACGCGCGGATTGAGCCGCTACGACGGCACCCGGTTCGTCAATTTCGACCGCAACGACGGTCTGCTGCATCTGGAGGGCGGGGCCACCGGGGCGCTTCGCGACCGGAACGGGCAATTGTGGTTCGCTTCGGTCGGCGGGATGGTGCGGTACGCGCCGACCGAAAGGGTCGGCAACGACTTGTCGCCTCCGGTCGTGATCGAATCGGTGACCAGCGGCGGGGAGCCGATCGATCCGGCCAGGCAACTGCCGTACAGCCACGACGGGCTGAATTTCGAATTCACGGCGCTGACCTTTCAGGATCCGGCGGCGACGCGTTACCAGTACCGATTGACCGGGCTCGACGAAGGCTGGAACGAGCTGGAAGGCTACCGGCCGGTCACCTACGCGCACCTGCCGGCGGGCCGATTCGAGTTCCAGGTCCGGGCCGCGAATGGAAATGGGGTCTGGAGTTCCGAGCCGGCGCGCTTCGCGTTCAGCGTGACCGCGCCGGTGTGGGCGCGGGGATGGTTCGTGGCGCTTTCGCTTCTCGTTCTGGCCGCGCTGGTGGCGGGCGGCGTGCGGCTCCGGGTGCGCAGTCTGCGCCGGCAAAGTTCCCTGCTGGCGAAGATGGTGCGCGAACGCACGCGCGACCTGGAACAGGCCAATAAACGTCTGGGCGAGGCTGCGACCACCGATACGCTGACCGGGCTGAAGAACCGCCGCTTCCTGATGGACCAGATCGAACACGACATCGCCTATTGCCGGCGGGAGTTTGCCCGCGAACGGTTGCCCGCGAACGCCGGGATCACTTTTCTGCTGATCGACCTGGACGGGTTCAAGCGCGTCAACGACGTTTACGGCCATCAGGCCGGCGACCGCATGCTGCAGCAAATCGGGGAAACGCTGCTGGCGACGGTCCGGAGTTCCGATTACGTGATCCGCTGGGGCGGCGACGAATTCCTGGTCGTGGCGCGCCACAGCGAGCCTGCAGCCGGCGCCCGCCTGGCCCGGCAGATCCTGGCCGGCCTTCGGACCGCCGAGTTCGGGATCAACCGGCACGACAAGATCGAGGGTTGCTCGGCATCGATCGGGATCTGCCGTTTTCCGTTTGCCGCGCACGCCCCTGAGATGCTTAACTGGGAACAGGTCGTCGAAATCGCCGATGCGGCGGCGTACCTCGGCAAGCGCGACGGCGGCGGGTGCTGGGTCTCGATCGAGGCGACCGACGCAAGCTCTTCCACGTCGGACCACGAGCTTCTGCAGGAGGTGCGAACCCGGCCGTACGCCCTGGAAACCGCCGGGCGGATCCGGATTCGAAGCCATCGCGACGAGTCGCCGCCGAGCTGATCCGGGAAGTCCCCGGCTCGCCGCAGCGCAGGCAGCGCCGAAATCTACTCGGCCGCCGGGGACCGGTGGCGCACGAACCAGCAGCGGTGGATTCTTGCGTTGCGCTCGAAATCCTTCGGGATCGACCGGGCGCTGCGGTCGTCGAAATCGAACTCTCCGGCAAGTTCCTCGTCGAGCCGGAAGCGGCGCAGGTTGGCCGAGAACACCAGCACGCCGCCGGGGGCCACGCAGCGCATCGCGGCGCGGATCAGCGCGGCGTGGTCGCGCTGGATATCGAGGCTGGCGTCCATCTTCTTCGACGCCGAAAAGCTCGGCGGGTCGAGAAAGACCAGGTCGAAGGTCTCGCGACAGCGGCCCAGCCATTCGCGGGCGTCGGCGCGCACGGTGCGGTGGCGTTCGCGATCGAGGCCGTTGAGCGTCAGGTTGCGCTTCAGCCAGTCCAGGTAGGTGTTGGAAAGGTCCACGCTGACGGTTTCGCGCGCACCGCCTTTTGCCGCGTGGACGGTTGCCGCGCCGGTGTAGCAGAACAGGTTCAAAAAGCGCTTGCCGCCGGCGTGTTCGCCGAGCCAGCGCCGGATCGGGCGGTGATCGAGGAAAAGCCCGGTGTCGAGGTAGTCGGTCAGGTTTACCAGCAGCCGGCACGGCCCCTCGCGAACCGTGAGAAAGCGGCCGGTCGTGCCGTGCTTCTCGTACTGCGCGCGGCCGCGCTGGCGACGGCGGACCTTGAACACCATCCGCTCGGCGGGAACATCCATGGCTGGCGGAAGCGCGCCAAGCGCGGCCCGCAGCCGGGCCCGGGCGGAGCGTGCGTCGACGCTGGCCGGCGGGGCGTATTCCTGCACGTGCAGCCACGGGCCGTCGTCGGTCTCGTAGACATCGACGGCGAGGGCGTATTCGGGAATGTCGGCATCGTAGACGCGGTAGCAGGTGACGTCTTCGCGCACCCGCCATTTCTTCAGCCGGCGCAGGTTCTTGTGGACCCGGTTGGCCAGGTCTTCGGCCGGCGGGACCCGGGGTTCATGGGGCTGTGCCGTGATCTCGAAGCGTTCGAGCCGGCAGCGGATCGGGCCGTTGTCCATCCGCCAGGTTCGGTCGGGCGCGAGCCCGATCTCGCAGCCGGCGCCGTTGAGCACGACCGCGCGCCAGCCGGGGAAGTGCCGTCTGAGGGTCTCGCCCAGCTGCAGGTAGAGCGGCAGCAGTTCGTGACTTTCGGCCAGCCGCTCGCCATAAGGCGGGTTGACCGCGACCAGGCCGAGGGCCGCGCCCGCGGGCGGGCGCGCATCGCGCAGTTCGCGCCGTTCGACATGGACGAACCCGGCCAGCCCGGCGTGCTCGATCCCGGCGCGCGCCACCTTCAGCGCCGGCCCATCGCGGTCGAATGCGTGGATCGGCGGCAGGCGCGCGAGGCCGGCTTCCCGGCGCTCCAGCGCCTCGTCGATCAGCGCCTTCCAGGCGGCATCGTCGTGGCCGGCCCAGCCGAGGAAGCCGAAATACGTCCGCATCAGTCCCGGCGCCGAGTCACCGGCCATCCAGGCGGCCTCGATCGGCAGCGTGCCCGAACCGGTCATCGGATCGCAGAAGCTGCCGCCGTCTTGCGCGATTTCGGGCCAGCCGGCGCGCAGCAGCATCGCCGCGGCCAGGTTCTCCTTCAGCGGCGCCGTCGTGCCCGGCTCGCGGTAGCCCCTGCGGTGCAGGCTGTCGCCGGCCAGATCGATCGAAACCGTGGTCCGGGTGCGCTCCATGTGCACATTGACACGCACGTCCGGCCGCCCGGTATCGACCGAAGGGCGCGCTCCGGTCGCGGCGCGCATGCGGTCGACGATGCCGTCCTTGACCCGCTGGGTCGCGAACCGGCTGTGCGCGATCGCCGGCCGGATGCCGGTGAAGTCCACCGCCAGCGTCCGGTCCGGCGCCAGGTGCCCGGGCCAGTCGAGTGCGTGCACGGCCTCGTACAGCACGGTGTCGTCGGCGGCGTCGAATTCGGCGATCGGCAACAGCACCCGGTTGGCCACGCGCGACCACAGGCACGCCCGGTAGGCATCGGTAAGCGTGCCGGTAAAGTCCACCCCGCTGCGGGCCGGGTGCACGCCGGTCATCCCGAGCGAGACGAGTTCCTCGGCCAGCAGCGCCTCGAGGCCGCGCGGTGCGGTGGCGAAGAAAGGCTGTGCTCTGGTCATGCCGCAAGTATGCCCAAGCCGGGCGTGATACTGCCGGCGGCACGGATGAGATTCGAAGAACCCCGGTCAGCGCTTGCGGCCGGTCCAGACCCCCTGGAGATGCCGAATGCGGTAAGCTGGACGCAGTTCGGACAAAGGGGAAGGAGCGGCGTGGAGGCAACGCACCCGGAGCTGCGTCGATGAATACTTCGCCGACTTTCGAACCCGGGTTTCCGGACGATCAGAGCCCACTGCCGCCGGCGAAGACCGGGCGGTTCGACCGGCTCATGCATTCGGTCCCTGCGGTCCTCTACGAGTACACCATCGACCACGATGGAATCAGCCGGTGTCTGTACTGCAGTCCGTATTCGCAGACGCTGCTGGGCGCGGCTCCGGAGGAATTCGAACGCGACATGGACGTCTTCTGGAATCTCGTGCACCCGGACGATCGCGAGATGTTCCGGACCAACGACCGCGAAGCCAACCGCAACGCATCGAGCTTTCTGCGCGAGGTCCGGGTCGTGCTTGCCGACGGCGAAGAGAAGTGGCTGCGCGTCTCGTCCCGTCGCAACCCGCACGGCGACGGCCAGCCGGCAATCTGGACCGGCTACATGATCGACATCACCGAGAGCCGTCGGGTGCACCAATTGCTGCAGCAGCGTGCGACCCACGATTATCTGACCGGGTTGTGCAACCGCCAGTGCTTCCAGGCCCGGTTCGACAAGGAGTTGGAACGGGCCGCACGCTATAGTCATGAAAGCGCCGTGCTGCTGATCGATCTGGACCGTTTCAAGCGCGTCAACGACTGCCACGGGCACGAAGCCGGCGACAGCATCCTGCGCGCGGTCGTCGGTCGGATTGCAGAAGAGCTGCGCTCAGTCGACGTCTTCGCCCGGTGGGGCGGCGAAGAGTTCAGCATCCTGCTGCCCGAAACCGGCATCGCCGGCGCCGTCGACGTCGCCGGCCGGATTCTCGCGACGGTGGCGCGCAGACCTTTCTTGTGGCGCGATGCCGAGATCGCCATGACGGCCAGCATCGGCGTTGCCGCAGTGCAGTCTCCGGAAGAACGAATGGAACAAGTCATGGATCGCGCCGACCGCGCCATGTACCGCGCCAAGCGCGCCGGGCGCAACCGGGTCCAGACTGCCTGAACGTTCGCGGGAGAGGCGCGCGTCAGACTTCCCGCAACGCCCCGTGCCGCGGCAGGTACAGCGCGGTCCTGATTTCGGTCTCGCCCATCTGTTCGAACAGCCGGCGGTAGAGCGCGAGCTGGGATTCGTAGCGCTCGGCCTCGTCGGCGAGGAAGCCCTCGAGATCGCCGCCGGCGTGGTAGCCGGACTTGTAGTCGATGATCCAGCGCGTATTGCCGGCGTCGATGAACGTGCGGTCGATGACGGCGTTGACCAGTTCGCCGTCGACGATGCCGGTCAGCCCCAATTCGCAGGCCGGGTCGCGGTGCTCGCCGCTGAGGATCCAGCGGCCGGTTTCGCTTTCCAGTGTCCGCTCGAACGCCTCGCGGACCGATTGAGCGAGCCCGGCCAGCGCGTCGCCGCCGGTGCCGAGTGCGCGGAGCTGGTTCGGGATCGATTCGGCCAGCCGGTCTCGTGTGCGCTCATCGAGCGCTTCGATGCCGATCCGGCCGACCTGCTCGAGCAGCGCGTGCAGCACGGTGCCGGCGTTGCGCGCCCGGGTACCGGCCCAGTTGAACTCGATCTCGATTTCGCGCTCGCGCGGCGGCAGCGCCGGTGCCCAGTCGACGCCCGCTCCGATCGGCGGCTGCCAGCCGTCCGGGACGCGCCGGAGGCTCTGGTCGGGGCGATCGGGTTCAGAAGCGCTGTCCGGATCAGCCTCGGGCGCAGTTCCGGCAGCGGCCTCGAGCGAAGCGAGGAATTCGCCGCCGGCGCGCGGCCACAGCAGCTCCAGCAGGCTGCCGCGGGACGGGCCGACCGGTTCCCGGGCCGGGTCCAGCACCGTCGACAGCACCAGCTTTTCGCGCGCCCGGGTCGCGGCGACGTACAGCAGCCGCTGGCGCTCACAGGCTTCGCGCCGGGCCCGCTCGTCGCGGATCAGGTCGATCAGCGCCGTGTTCTCCGGCTGCCAGGCCGCGCGCAGCGGCGCGAGCAGCACCTGCTCTTCGCCGTCGGCGGGCGTGAACGGCAGCCAGTAGAGCAGCTCGCGGCCCGAACCGCCGATGCCCCGACTCAGTCCGGGCAGCACGACGAGATCCCATTCCAGGCCCTTGGCGCCGTGCATGGTCAGAATTTCGAGCCGGACGTCTTTGTTGGGCGGGTCGCCGGCGGTAAACGCGTCGGCGAGCTGCTCGAGAAAGTCGTTCCAGTCGTCGAGCAGTCCCTGGCTTTCGGCCGCTTCGAGCGCGTCGAGGTACATTTGCACGTCGGCCCGGTCGGCGCCGGTACGCTCGAGCGCCTGCGGGCCGCCCAGCCGAATCCAGGCGCCTTCGACGCGTTGGCGCAGCGGCCGGCGCCCGGCGAGTGCGCGCGCATCGGCAACTGCTCCGAAGACGCGCGCGGCACGCGTTCGGGCCGGCTCCGGCAGCCGGTCCAGCGCGTTGTCGTCCACCGGATTGGCGCCATCGCCCGAAAGCGCGTGCAGCTCGGCCAGCGTCAGTCCGCAGACCGGCGAACGCAGCACGGCCAGCAGCGAAGTGCGGTCGGCCGGCTCGAGGACGGCGCGCGCCAGCGCGTGCAGGTCCTGGACGACGGGCCGGTCCAGCAGCGGGTCGAGCTTGACCGCGCGGAACCGCACGCCGCGGCGCTGCAGCGCCGGCAGGATTTCGGCCAGGTGGCTGCGCGCGCGGACGATGATCGCGGCCTTCCAGCCGGGAACTTCGCTGTGCGCGGCCAGTTCGCGTTCTATCGTTTCGGCAATCGCTTCGGCCTCGGCGGCCGGCTCGGCGCGCGCGATGACCTCGACCGCGCCGCCCGGGCCGCGCCCGGCCTCGGACGGTGCATAGGTGACCGCGCCGGCGGTGATGTCCTCGGCGGCCGGGAAAGCCGGGCCGAGCGTGCCGTTGACCCAGTCGACGATTTCGGCATGTGATCGGAAGTTGCGCGTCAGGTGCAGCGGCTCGAGCCGGATCGCGTTCAGGCCGCGAGAGCGGGTGCGCATGAACAGCCCGACCTCGGCTTCCCTGAACCGATAGATCGACTGCATCGGGTCGCCGACGACGAACAGCGTCCGGCCGTCGCCGGGTTGCCAGCCGTGGGTCAGCTTCTCGAGCAGGTGGAACTGGGCCCAGTTGGTGTCCTGGTATTCGTCGACGAGGATGTGGTCGATGCGCGAATCGAGGTACAGCGCGAGATCGGTGAAGCCGCCGTCCTCGTCGCCCAGGCCGGTCAGCGCGGCGCGGCTCAGGCCCGTGAAGTCGGTCTGGCCGGCCTCGGCGAAGACCAGTTCCAGTTCGGCCGCGGCGCGTTCGAGCACGCGGATCAGCGCCGACAGCGCGCGCCATTCGTCGTCTGCGTAGCGCGGCGCCGGCAGCCGGCGCGCGGCGTGCAGCCGGTCGGCCAGTTCCGGGTGGCCGGACAGGGCTTCGAGCAGCGCCAGGAACCGTTCCTTTTCGCGCGATTTCGGCGGAAATCCGGTCGCGATCGAGACCGACTTGCGCCATTCGCCGCCCCTGGTCAACAGCGCCTCGGCCAGCGCCTGCCATTGCGGCGAGTCGCCGGCATCGGCGCCGGGCAGGCCGCGATCGGCGTCGAACCCGGTCAGATCGGAGGCCTTTCCCGCGTCCCGCAACGTGCCGGCCGCGAACGCGAGCAGGCCGGCCAGTTCGTCGGCCGCGCCCGGCATCGCGGCCAGCGCCGCGGCCAGCGTTTCGCGCGCCTCGCCGAGCCGTTCGACGACGACGGCCTCGAGCACGCGTTCGAATGCCGTACGGTCCGGCTGCCCGGTCAGGCCGAGCGCGCGCAGCCACTGCTCGCGCTTGCCCAGCAGCGAGACCAGCAGGTCCTCGAGTTCCTGCGTGCGGTGGTCGCGCCAGTCCAGCAGCGTCTCGAGTTCGTCCGAAACCTCGTCGCGCCCAAGCGAATCGAGCACGCGCCGGGCGGCGCGGCGGTACAGCGCGGCGGTGTTGTCGGCCGGCTGCGGCACCGGGCCGAGTCGGCTCGCGACCGGCATCGAGCGGGCCAGGAAATGGCTGAAGCTGTCGATGGTCCGGATCATCAGCCGCTCCGGGTTGGCGGCCAGGTTCCAGTGCGCGACCCTGTCGGCGATCGCGCGGGCCTTTTCGAGCGCGGCCTGTTCGTGCGGAGGGCTGCTATTCGCGGCGGGGGTCTCGAAGCCGGGCTCGAGAAACTTCAGAATGCGCGTGCGCATCTCGGCCGCGGCCTTGCGCGTGAACGTGATCGCGAGGATCTGCTCCGGCTCTTCGACGACGCCGAGCAGCGCCAGAAAGCGCTCGACCAGCAGCGTGGTCTTGCCCGAACCGGCCGGCGCCTGGACGATCACCGAGCGGGCCGGGTCGACCGCGGCCTGGCGCTGCGCGCGGTCGTTCATTGCGATTCACCTCGGGGGCGCTGGTCCGGCGGAACCTCTCCGATTGCGTCGGAACCCCGCATTGCCAAAGCTTGCTCCCGGGTCATCGCTTTGGGTCCGGAGGGCGGGGATTCGCGCTCGTGGATGCGGCAGAATGCGTGCAGGTGGCAGGTTCGGCAGGTCTGGCCGTCGCGCGGGTCGACTTCAGCGCGGCCGTCAAGGAACGCATGCGCCAAGCCGTCGAGGTTGTCCTGCCAGGCGGCCAGCAGACCGGCCCAATCGTCGGCTTCCTTCCAGTGGCCCCGGTCCCGGCCGACCGGCGCCAGCCCGGGAATGCCGGGGTCGGATTCGGCCACGCCCTCGAACCGGAGGTCGTCGGGCCGGAGCCGGGCAAACGCGATGGCCGCCGGGCGCGGTGTGCCCGCCAGCGTGCAGGCCAGCGCGTAGGCCGGCAGCTGCGGGTCGCGGATGCGCGGGTCCGGCTTCCAGCCGCTTCTTCCGCTGGCGCCGGTCTTGTAGTCGATCAGCACCGTGCCGGCCGCGGTCTCGTCGATGCGGTCGATCTTGCCGGTGAGTTCGAGCCCGGCGAACGAGATCGGGATCTTCTGCTCCAGCGCGACGATGCGGAATTCGCCGCGCGCGCGTTCACGATCCAGCCAGCGCGAAAGCGTCCGCGCCAGGCACGAGCGTTCGATCCGGCGGCCGGCCGTCGAAAGCAGCAGGCGGTGCTGTTCGGTGAGCCGGCCCAGCGCCCGGTCGGCGGCCTCGTCGATGCGTCGCTCCAGTTCTTCGGGCGACAGCGCCAGCAACGCGGCCTGATCGCGCAGGCCGCGCCAGAACAGCTCCAGTGCGGCGTGCGCAAGACTGCCGCGCGTGGCCGGATCGAGGCCGGGGCGCGGCATCGCGGTTTCGTGCGCGCCCAGCCGCCGGATCGCGAATGCCTTGAACGGGCACGCCGACTGGTCGGTCAGGACCCCAGTTCCACCGCGAGTGCCGCCGCGCACGCCGCCCCCGGCCAGTGCCGGCGCAAGGGTGTCGCCGCCGTCCGTCTCGAGCGCGACCGGTTCGGGCGGCCCGGCCTCCGGTGAAGGCTCGAGCCGGACAAGCTGCGGCTCCGGCAACAGCGGCGTCGGCTGCAGGGACTCGTCTTCGGTGCCGGCGGCGAAGCTGCAGGCGACCTCGCCGGCGGTGCGCACCAGGCCGGCCAGTTCCCGTCTTGCACGCACGAGCCGGCCCTCGTGCGTTGCGCCCGGGACGCCGGCCTGGATCGGTCCCGGGATCAGCGGGTCGCGGTGCGCCGGCCCGGGCCAGGTATCGGCATCCAGCGTCGTGATCCAGACCGCGTCGAACGACGCGCCCAGCGCTTCCTCGACGCCCAGGATCTCGACCGGGCAGCCCGGATCGCGCTCGCGGAACGTGACTGCGGCGGCCCGTTCGGCCAGCAGCGAGAGCGCCTCGGCGCGCCCGATCGGCCCGGCCTGGACCGCATCGAGCGCGCCGAATTCCTCGAGCAGTTCGTGCCAGCGTGCCAGCACCTGCCATTCGACCGAATCCAGCGGCCGGCCATGACCAAACCCGAGCGCCTTCAGTTCCCGCTGGAAGCGCTCGACCCAGCCCGACGGCCGTGCCTTGCCCTGCCGTTCGGCGCGGCCGGTGCGCCATTCCTCGAGCCGGCGGGCCAGCACGTCGGCGCCGGCCTTGCGGCACGCCGCGACCAGCTCGAAGCCGGTGATCTCGTACGGCGCGAAGCGCATCAGCGCGGCCCGGGCGCCGTCTCGCCGGTCGTGTTCGTCGGGCCGGCCGGCCAGGTACGGCGAGGCCAGCATCCGGCCGGCGTCGGGCTGCGCGATCCGGGCCGGGTCCAGCGTCAGCAGCAACAGAGCGTCGGCCGCCAGCGGCCAGTCCGCCAGCGGCCGACCGAGCGAGACATGGAATGGCTGTGCGTGTTGGGACCGAGCGGAGGATTGCGAGCCGGAGGCGTGCAGCGCGAAACCGGGCGGGTCGAACACGTGCCGGAAGATCCGCTCGACGCGCGACATCCGACCGGCAAGGTCGGGCACGACGATGGCGACCGACCCGGTTGCCGATTCGGCCGCCGCCTGGCCGGAATCGGCCTCGACCCATTCGCGCGCCCAGGCGGCTGCGGCTGCCAGTTCGTCGTCGGGCTCGCGAAAGGTCTTCAGGGCCAGCCCGGCCGGAATGGCCGGTGCGGCACTTCCGGGTGCGCCGTGAATTTCGACACCGGCGCCGGAAAGCGCCTCGAAAACGGCCTTGATCAGCGGCGAAGGCGGCAGCTCGAAGCCGTTGAGCGCGATGGTCTCGGGCAACTCGAAGCGGTCCCCTGCGATCCATTCCGGCAAGCGCGAGGCGAACGCCCACTCGTCGATGACGCCGCGCTCGGCGCACATCCGCTCGAAGCGCGCAACCCAGTCGCGGTACCGGCCGCTGTCGTCCGACAGCAGCGGTCCGGGCCAGTCGCGCGGGTGCGGCAGCCGGTGCTCGTGAATCGTGCGCCACGCGCGCTCGGCGAGCTGGTGCACGCGCGGCTCGCCGACGAACACGTCGGTGTCGATGACCTCCTGCCACAGCACGCGCGCCTGCGCCGACGAGATCGGCACCGCGTCGACCACGCCCCGGACCACGGCCTGGTGCCGCAACCCGGCCAGCCACGCGCCGACATGGAGCACCGGCTCGGACCGCCAAGCCGAATCGCCGGCCGCCAGACGTGCGGCCGCCAGGTGCCGCCGCCCGGCACGCGCCAGCCGCGCGGTCGGGGTCAGCGTCAGGGTCTCGCCTTGCCGGATCGCCATGGGCCCATTATGCCGGCGGAATTCTCAAAAGCCGAGAACGCCCCGACGGGGGGCCTCGGAGCACGTGACTTTCGTCACTTGATCCGTTCTCGGACAACCGGTAGGTTCAGCGGACGGATTTCACTTCTCGAGGGCATTGCGATGGACAACAGATATCTCCGGGCCGGTTTGATTCTGGCCGGCCTGCTGCTGGCCGCGGGTGCGAGTGCGGCCGCCGACAAGGTCGACTATCTCGACGAGCTGCCGCCGCTGATCGACCGCGAGTTGTTCTTCGGCGACCCGGAAATCACCGCCTCGCAGGTCTCGCCGGACGGCAGGTTCATGAGCTTCCAGCGGCCGTACAAGGGCGTCATGAACGTCTGGGTCAAGCCGGTCGATGCGCCGTTCGATGAGGCCAAGCCGATGACGACCGGCGACCGGCCGGTGCCCGGACACTTCTGGAGCATGGATTCGGAGTACCTGCTTTATGTCCAGGACAAGGGCGGCAACGAGAACTTCCATGTCTATGCCGTGGATCCGGAGGCCGCGGCCGAAGGGGCCACAGGGGTACCGCCGGCGCGCGACCTGACGCCGCTGGACGGCGTGCGCGCGCAGATCTACGCACTGCCCGAGGATACGCCCGGCGAGATCATCGTCGGGCTCAACGACCGCGATCCGGCGCTGCACGACGTCTACCGGCTCGACATCGCCAGCGGCGAGCGCGAGTTGCTGATCAGGAACACGTTCAACGTCGCCGGCTGGGTCGTCGACCACGACGGCCGCGTGCGGCTGGCCGTGCGACAGACCGCCGACGGCGGCACCGAGACGCTGAAGGTCGTCGACGGCGAGCCGGGCGAGGTGCTGTATTCGTGCAACTGGCGCGAGACCTGCGGGCCGATGCGCTTTCACGCCGACAACGCTCGCGTGTATTTCCAAAGCAACAAGGGCGACGACGTCGATCTGACCGCGCTGTATTTGATGGATGCCGAGACCGGCGAGACCGAATTGGTCGAGCGCGACCCCGAGGGCGAGGTCGATTTCGGCGGCGCGCTGTTCGCCAACGCCGACGAGCGCCTGCTGGCGACCGTCTACGTCGGCGACCGCACGCGGATCTACCCGAGGGCACCGGAAATGGAAAAGGCGCTCGAATTCCTGCGCGCCGAGCTGCCCGACGGCGAAATCTCGTTCTCGCCGCAGACCCATGACGACCGGTGGGTCAAGGTCACGGTCTCGCGCGATGTCGATCCGGGCACGGTCTACCTTTTCGACTGGCAGGAATACAAGGTCGAAAAGCTCTACGAAACGCGCCCGGAACTGCCGTCGGAGCACCTGGCGCCGATGGAGGCGATCCGATATGCGGCGCGCGACGGGCTCGAGATCCAGGGCTACCTGACCACGCCGAAGGGCGTCGGCAAGAAGGACCTCGCGCTGGTCGCGCTGATCCACGGCGGGCCGTGGGCGCGCGATACCTGGGGCTATTCGTCGATCGCGCAGTTCCTCGCCAACCGCGGCTACGCGGTGCTGCAGCCGAACTTCCGCGGCTCGACCGGGTTCGGCAAGAAGTTTCTCAACGCCGGCAACAAGGAGTGGGGCCAGGCGATGCAGCACGACATTACCGACGGCGTGAAGCATCTCGCCGAGCAGGGTATCGTCGACGAAAACCGTGTCTGCATCATGGGCGGCAGCTACGGCGGCTACGCGACGCTGGCCGGCATGACGTTCACGCCGGAGCTCTACAACTGCGGCGTCGACATCGTCGGGCCGTCCAACCTGGTCACGCTGCTGAACTCGATTCCGCCGTACTGGGGCCCGATCCGCAAGATCTTCACCCAGCGCATGGGCAGCGCCGAGACCGAACAGGGCCGGGCGCTGCTGGAAAAACAGTCGCCGCTGTTTTCAGTCGACAGCATCGCCGCACCGCTGCTGGTGATCCAGGGCGCCAACGACCCGCGCGTGAAGAAGGCCGAGTCCGACCAGATCGTCGTCGCGATGCGCGAGAAGGACCTGCCGGTCGAGTACATCGTCGCCCCCGACGAGGGCCACGGCTTCCGGGGTCGGGAAAACCGGATGGCGATGTTCGCGCGCATCGAGGAATTCCTGGCCGAACACAACGGCGGCCGCTACCAGAAAGAGATGTCCGGGCCGGTTGCCGAACGGCTCGAAGAGATCACCGTCGATGTCGCTTCGGTCGAGGCGCCGGAAGAGGCCACCGAGCTGGACGCGGCCAGGACGTTGCCGCTGCCGGCGGTCGATGCCGGCCGGCTGCAAACCGGCAAGACCGAATACACCGCGACGCTGGAGATGAACGGCCGGGAGATGGAACTGACCTCGGCGCGCGAGCTCGCGCTGACCGATGACGGCCGCGTTCGCCTGGTCGCCACGTCGGAAGGTCCGATGGGCGGCGCCACCGACACCTGGGTGCTGGCCGCGCAGTCGATGATCCCGGTCACGCGCCGGGTCGAGCAGGGCCCGGCGACGATCGAGGTCGATTATGGCGACGAGAAGGTCACCGGCACGATCTCGGCCGGCCAGCAGATTCCGATCGAGTTGAAACTGGGCGCGCCGGCGTTCGGCGACAGCGCGGCGCTGGAGACCGCGGTCCTCGCAATGCCGCTGGAGGCCGGTTACTCGACCACGGTGCGCGCGGTCGAGGTCGGCGCGCAGCAGCGCGTGCGCTTCTATTCGGTCGCGGTCGCCGATGCCGAGACGGTCGAGGTTCCGGCGGGCGAATTCGAGACCTGGAAGGTTGCGCTCGAACCGATCGACGGCGAAGGCGGCGGCCAGACGTTGTGGGTGACCAAGGCACCGCCGCGCGTCGTGGTCAAAAGCGAAACAAGGCTGCCGCCGCAAATGGGCGGCGCAATTGTGGCGTCGGAACTGACCGGTCTCGAATAAAGCCCATTTTTGGCTCCATGAGCTTTCGAACGCGGCGGCAGGGAAGCGTCATCCCTGCCGCCCTTTTGCGGATGTCTGAATACGTATTCACCACCTGAATACGTTTGCACTCCGTTGTCGGCGGTTTTTGCGTGCTTCTAGGCTGGGTGCCGCCGGTAGCGAAGCGCACGGTGCGCATCGACTTGCATCCGGCTCATCGGAGTTCGCAATGGCCGCCTCGACCCG
>JAVVDX010000015.1:0-8317 GCA_032251475.1 Wenzhouxiangellaceae bacterium
GCCGCCGTACGCGTGCGCAACCTGTGGCCGGATACCATTCCGCACCTCGACGACGCAACGTTCGAGGCGTTCGCAACGCCCGGAGCCGAACGCAGCGACGACCAGAAGCGCCTGGTTGCGCTGTCCGACGCGCTCATCGCCGAACTCGAGGCTGCCGACGTGGTCGTGATCGGCCTGCCGATGTACAATTTCGGCGTGCCGTCCACGCTCAAGGCCTGGTTCGACCACGTCGCGCGCGCCGGCGTCACGTTCCGCTACACCGAGACCGGGCCCGAGGGGCTTGTGCGCGGCAAGCGCGCCGTGATCGCGTGCGCGCGCGGCGGCCGCTACAGCGGCACCGCTGACGATCTGCAGACCGCCTACGTGCGCAAGTTTCTCGGCTTCATCGGCATCACCGATATCGAAATGGTCTATGCCGAGGGCCTCGCGGCGGGCAACGCGCGCGAGCAGGCGCTCGCCGGGGCCGGCGCCGAGCTCGACCGGCTGGCCGCGGCGCTGCGGGCAGAAGCGGCATCGGAAGCCACGGCATGAACCAGCGTTCCATTCTCCGAACCATCGATGCGATCGAGACCTCCGACGGTGCCGGCGTCCGGCTGCGCCGCAGCATCGGTGCGGTGCGCGGGCTGGACACCGACCCGTTCCTGCTGCTCGACGAATTCTCGTCCGACGATCCGGACGATTACATCGCCGGCTTTCCGTCGCACCCGCACCGCGGCTTCGAGACGGTGACCTACATGCTCGACGGCCACATGCGCCACGAGGATCACCTCGGCAACCGCGGCGACCTCGGGCCCGGCGCGGTGCAGTGGATGACCGCCGGGCGCGGCATCATCCACTCGGAAATGCCGCAGCAGGAACACGGCCGGATGCGCGGTTTCCAGCTCTGGATCAACCTGCCGGCGGCCGAGAAGATGAAGCCGGCCGGTTACCGCGACCTGCCGGCGGACCGGATTCCCGAGTTCGCACCCGTTCCGGGCGTCGCGATCCGGCTCGTCGCCGGTTCGGTCGAACTCGGGGGCAAACGTCATGCCGGGCCTATCAATCCGGACTCGGCGATGGCCACCGACCCGCTATACGTCGATGTCCGGCTCGAGCCCGAAGCGCAGGCAACGGTGCCGGTCCCGACCGGCCACCGGGCGCTGGTCTACGCGTTCGAGGGGGACGTGCGCGTCGGCGCCACCCGCAAGCGCCTGCGGGCGCACACGGCCGGCCTGCTGTCCGACGGCGACGAGATCACGCTCGCCGGCGGCGCATCAGGCGGCCGCGCGCTGCTGCTGGCCGGAAAGCCGATCGGCGAACCGGTCGTCCAGTACGGCCCGTTCGTCATGAACAGCCGGAACGAGATCGAGCAGGCCATCGCAGACTACCGCGACGGCCGGCTGGCCGGCTGAATCCCGCAAAAGAAAGGGGAGAGCCGCAGCTCTCCCCATTCCGGAACCGGGAACGGTGATCCACCGCTCCGATCAGTCGATTCCCGTCTCGTCGATGATGCCGGTGTTGGTCGCGCGGACTTCCTGCACCGTGACGATGCGCGGGCCGAGCACGACCTTGGTTTCCGCCGCCGTATCGGCGTCGATATCGAGCCCCGCGACTTCGGCCAGGGCCGTCAGGTCGTAGCACGCGACGACGTCGTACCAGCCCGACGTCAGGTCCGAAGCGACGAAATTGAAGTGATGCGCCGCCGTCGTGTCGAGACCGAGCGCGACCGTGACGTCGCCGTCGATGGCCAGATTGTCCTCGATGCACCGCGCGTCGCAGACCTCCGGAATCGAGCCGACGACGTCGAGCGCGACGTCGACGCTCAACGTCTGTGCGCGCGATGCGAACGTGATCGCGCCCGGTGCGGCGTACATTTCTGAGCGGCACGGATCGGCCATGCCTTCCGGCACGACCGCGACCTTCAGGCCGACGCCGCCGTCGGCGATCGCGGTCGCGACACCGCCGTCGTTCTTGCCCTTGGCCTGGGTAAACGTCATCAGCTGAACCTGCCCCGAGACGCCGATCAGCACTTCCTTCCACTGGGCGACATGCAGCGAGGCCAGGTCGAATTCCGCGGCCAGGTTCGGGCCGTTTATCGCAGCCCCGTCGGAGCCGTCAATCGCGGCTGCGACCATCACCGCATCGGTATCGTAGGTTGCGGTGAACTTCGCCGACTGTGCCGCCGCCGGCGCGGCCAGCGCCGCGGCGATCGTGATGGTAAGTAAACGGATATTGGTCTTCATCTTCGATCCTCCAGTTCAATCTCGTCCCTGCCGGGACGCAGTCCCCGAAATCGGGATGCCAACTTCGCCGGACGCGGCATTTCAAGCCTCGGCCGCGCGGCGGAGTACCGACAACCCTTGCACGATTCAAGCCAATTTCTCAAGTCACTGTTTTAATTCATTTTATTGATCCGGGCGGGCGGATTCAACGGGATCATATCGCAAATCCGAGATGGGAAGTCGGCCAGAGCCGGCAAATGAGCCATACCATCACTTAAATAGATACTAAATGAGTAGTACTTATCGGTAATCGAGATTTTTTGAGGTGATGATTCGTTTTTGAGACACAAAATCTCAAATGCGAGAATCGCCTCGGTCCGGCGCGGAGAACGTCGCCCTCGCGCCGCGCCGGGAGCACCCGATTCGCCGGTCCGGGGGACCGGAGCGGAGCAACTGGAGGATTGGAATGCGGCGGGCGGCAGCGGCCGCCCGCCGCCGAGGGAATCAGAACCGCCGGATGTACTGCGCGCCCCAGGTGCGCGGCTCGTTGACGAATGCGGTCAGGTTGTTGAAGTCGATACCGCCGGTGGCGCGGATCTGGTCGGCGATGTTGCGCCCGTAGAAAACGAACTCCTGATCACCCATGTCCCAGGAGTAGCCGACCCTGAGCCCACCCTCGAGCAGACTTTCGCCGCGAAACTCGACCGAGTTGTACAGGAAGAAGTTGACTTCGGTGCGGTAGGCCCAGTCGGTGAACGCGAACAGTTCGCCGCCCTTGAACGGAATCGCGTAGCGCGCCGTCGCGTTGGCGACCCAGCGCGGCGCCTGCGGCAGCCGGTTGCCGTCGATCGAGACCGTTCCGGGCACGCCGCCGGGCGGGTCGAGCACGGTACAGCCGCCGCCGCACGGCTGGATCGCAAGTTGCGGGTCGTCGATCTCGGTCCAGTTGAAACTGGTGCCGGCGGTCAGCGTCAGGGAGTCGGTGACGAATGCTTCGAGGTCGACCTCGAAACCCCGACCGGCGGTACTGTCGGCATTGACCAGCCGGTTGAAGTTGGCCTGGCCGCCGACCGCGGTAAGCTGCTGGTCCTCGATGTTGTAGGCGAACACCGAGGCGTTGGCGCGCAGCCGTTCGTCGAACAGCATCGACTTGATGCCGAACTCGCCCGAGAACAGCGTCTCGGTGTCGGCGACCGAAACCTCGTCGCCGAACAGCAGACGGCCCTGGATGCTCGGCGCGCGGAAGCCGCGGGCAAGCCGGGCGTAGACGTTGACGTCGTCGGTCGCCCGGTAGGTCAGGCTCGCATCCCAGGCGTACTCGGTGTCGTCCGGGTTGGCCCGAAGCACCGGGGTCGGACCGACGCCGAACGCCGACAGCGGTGAAAGCTCGCGCTGTGCCTTGAACTCCTTGTCGTCGTAGGAGATCCGAAAACCGACTCGTCCGCTGAACCGGTCGGTGAACTCGTAGTCGATCGAACCGAACGCGGCGATGGCGTTGGTTTCCTGCTCCTGCCATGCGAACCCGTCCTGGATGCCGCCGGCCAAAGTGTTGAAGTTGAGACTGTGGATTCGCAGGTCCTCGAAGAAATAGTAGAGGCCGGCCTGCCACTGCATGCGCGAAGACGTGTTCGACGACAACCTCAGCTCCTCGGTGACCTGCAGGTGTTCCGGCAGCGCGTCGGCCGACTCGGCCGGGAACGGGATGAAGCCCGGGCCCGAGGGCGGCGCGAACACCGCGCCGAAACCGCCGTCGATATCGCCGCGGCTGATGATGTCGGCGGTCTCGACCCCGGTGATCGACGTCAGCACGGCGGAGCCGAAATCGTAATTCATCGTCAGCGATCCGCCGTAGCCTTCCAGGTCCTGGAAGTTCCGGCCGTCGTTGGCGACATTGTTGAAGCTGAAATCGTCAATCAGATTGTTGGTCCCGGGCTCGATGGCGTTGGCCCGGAACAGGCGCGCGGTGCCGTCGAGGTTGCGGACATGGAAATTGGCCAGCGCATCGAACGGCCCGTTCTCGTAGAGCAGCTGGAAGCGGCCGGCGAATTCCTCGAAGCCTTCCAGGGCGTCGTTTTCACCGCTGAACGTGTTGTTGACGAAGTCGTCGCGCCGCTGCACCAGCAGCGATGCACGGTACGACCACTGATCGTTGATCGGGCCGCCGAACGCGCCTTCGAAATTGACCGCGTTGTACTCGCCATAGGCGATCTGGGCGTAGCCTTCGGGCTCCCGGGTGGGCCGGCGCGATTCGAAGATCACCGCCCCGGCCGGCGTGTTGCGGCCGAAGGTCGTGCCCTGCGGCCCCCTGAGGTTTTCGATGCGCTGGAGATCGAAGATCGGAAAACCCTTGAGAATCGGGTTTTCCTGGACCACGCCGTCGTAGACCAGCGACACCGGCTGCGAGGCATTGAGGTCGAAATCGGTATTGCCCAGACCGCGCACGTAGAAGCGCGGGAACGCGCGTCCGAACGACGACTCGATCTGCAGGCTCGGCAGTCGCGACGATAGCAGGCGCACGTCCTGGCCGCCGGTCGTGAACGCGTTCAGCTTCTCGCCGCTGAGCACGGCCACGGAAACCGGGACGTCCTGCAGATTCTGCTCGCGCTTCTGGGCGATGACGGTGATGACATCCAGCGTCGGGTCGCGCCTGTCCTCCTCGGCCCCCGATATGTCGTCCTGGGCCGAAGCGGCCCCGGCGGCGGTCAACAGGAGAGTCAGCAGCGGCAGGATACGCGCAGCGAAGTGTTGTTCAGGCATGGCTTCCCTCGATGTTTTCGTTATGCGGAGCGCCACCGGGCCCCTCCCGATCCGGCGCGCGTTGCGCGGAGTATAAACCCTCCGCCCGCACCGGTACACGGAACGTGTCCGGGATCATATACTGTATTCATGAACAGTATACATGGCCGCGCGCGTACGGCCCTGGGCTACGCCGAGCTGCACGCGCTGAGCAACTTCAGCTTCCGCCGGGCCGCCTCGCACCCGGGCGAACTGGTGCGGCGCGCGCACGAACTCGGTTACCGGGCGATCGCGCTGACCGACGAATGCTCGATGGCCGGCATCGTGCGGGCCTGGGAGGCCGCGCGCGAGTGCGGCATCGGGCTCGTCGTCGGTAGCGAGTTCCGGACCGTCGACGGCCTGAAGCTGGTGCTGCTGGCGCCGGACCAGCCCGCCTACGGCCGGATCTGCCGGCTGATCACGACCGCGCGCCGGCGCGCGGCCAAGGGCGAATACCGGCTCGAGCGCGGTGACCTGGACCGCGGGCTCGACGGCGTGCTGGCGATCTGGAAACCGCCCCCGGCCAGTGCCCCCGCCCCGGAAGCCGACGCCGAGTGGCTGAAGGCGAGGTTCGGCGCGCGCCTGTGGCTCGGCGCAACGCGCCGGCTCGAGGCCGGCGAGCGGCGGCACTTCGAAGCCCTGGCAGGGTTGGCGAAGACGTTCGGCCTGCGCTGCACGGCCTGCGGCGACGTCGCGATGCACCGGCGCGGCCGGCGCGCGCTGCTGGACGTGATGACGGCGCTGAAGCTCGGCCGGCCGGTGGCCGAATGCGGGCTGGAACTGGCCGCCAACGGCGAACGCCACCTGCGCCCGGTCGCGGCGCTGGAGCAGCTGTACCCGGCCGCGTGGCTGGACGAGACGCTGGCGATCGCCGAACGCTGCGATTTCGACCCGGGCCGGCTCGAATACCGCTACCCGGCCGAACTGGTACCGGCGCCGTACACGCCGTCCCGGTGGCTCCGGCATCTGACCCTGGAAGGCATGCGCGCACGCTTCCCCGAAGGCGCGCCCGAAGAGGTGCAAAAGCTCGTCGCGCGCGAGCTGGGGCTGATCGAGGAAATGGGCGTCGAGGCGTTCTTCCTGACCGTCCACGACGTGGTCCGGTTCGCGCGTTCGCGCGGCATCCTGTGCCAGGGAAGAGGCTCGGCGGCGAATTCGGCCGTGTGCTACTGCCTGCACATCACCGAGGTCGACCCGGCCCGGCAGCAGCTGCTGTTCGAGCGCTTCATCTCGAAGGAACGCGACGAGCCGCCCGATATCGATGTCGACTTCGAGCACGAGCGGCGCGAAGAAGTCCTGCAGTACATCTACGAAAAATACGGCCGCGACCGCGCCGCGCTGGCCGCGACGGTGATCTGCTACCGGCCGAGAAGCGCGCTGAAGGACGTCGGCCGCGCGCTCGGCATGGACCATGACCGCATCAACCGGCTGACCGGTTCGCTGGCCTGGTGGGACAGTCCCGAGGCGTGGCCGGAGCGCCTCCGGCAAGCCGGCTTCGATCCGGACGGCCCGGCCGTCCGGCGGATGATGACGCTGACCGCGGAACTGATCGGCTTTCCTCGCCACCTGTCGCAGCACGTCGGCGGCATGGTCATCTCCGATCAGCCGCTGCATCATCTGGTTCCGGTCGAAAACGCCGCGATGGACGCCCGCACGATCATCCAGTGGGACAAGGACGACCTCGAAACCCTCGGCCTGCTCAAGGTCGACTGCCTCGCGCTGGGGATGTTGACGGCGGTGCGGAAGGCGTTGGACATGGTGAACCAATGGTGTTCGGGAGGGGGATCGACGGATACTGCCTTCGCTGAATCTTGCGTTATTCGGGACTCGGGGCCCGCTATTCACCCAAGTCCAGAATTGACGCTCGCGTCAATTCCCCGCGACGACCCGGCCACCTACGAAATGCTCTGCACCGGCGATGCGGTCGGCGTGTTCCAGGTCGAGTCGCGCGCGCAGATGGCGATGCTGCCGCGGCTGAAGCCACGCTGTTTCCAGGACCTCGTCATCGAGGTCGCGATCGTCCGGCCCGGGCCGATCCAGGGCGATATGGTGCACCCGTATCTCGAACGGCGCGAGCATCCCGGAAAGGTCGACTATCCGAGCCCGGCGCTGAAGAAGGTGCTCGAGCGCACGCTGGGCGTGCCGATCTTCCAGGAACAGGTCATGCAGATTGCGATCGTCGCGGCCGGTTTCACGCCCGGCGAGGCCGACCGGCTCAGGCGCGCGATGGCGGCGTGGAAACGTCGCGGCGGGCTGGAGCCGTTTCGCGAGAAACTGGTCGACGGCATGCTTGCGCGCGGCTACACGCCGGAGTTCGCCGAGCACATCTACGGCCAGATCCGCGGTTTCGGCGACTATGGCTTTCCCGAGTCGCACGCGGCCAGCTTTGCGCTTCTGACGTATTTCTCGGCCTGGCTCAAGCGCCACCACCCGGCCGCGTTCACGGCCGGTCTGCTCAACAGCCAGCCCATGGGCTTCTACGCCCCGGCCCAGCTCATCGCCGACGCCCGCCGGCACGGGGTGAAAGTGCTGCCGGTGGATGTGCGGAGCAGCGGGTGGGATTGTGAATTGGAAGATCGGGACTCTACGGTTCGGGACTCGGGACCCGGTCACGCCAAAGCCGTCGAACCCGACGCATCCCCGACCCCTTCAGGCACACCTGTCACCGATCGGCCTGCCATCCGCCTCGGCCTGCGCCTGATCCGGAGGCTGGGCCGCGAGGCGGCCGAACGGCTGGTCGCGGCGCGGGCCGCGAAACCATTCGCCGATCTCGACGACCTGGTCGAGCGCGCACGACCGGACCGCAAGTCGCTGTCCGCGCTGACCGACGCCGGAGCGCTGAAGGGGCTGACCGGGCACCGGCGGCGTGCGCGCTGGCAGGCGCTGGGCGCGCGGGCGCAGGGCGATCTGCTGGCCGGGACGCGGCTTCCGGAACGCTCGCCGCGGCTGCCGCTGCCAAGCGCACGCGACGACATGCTGGCCGATTACGCGAGTACCGGGCTGAGCCTGGACCACCACCCGTTGCGCCTGCTGCGCAAGCGTCTCGGGCGGCGGGTGAAAACCGCGCGCGAGCTGCGCGAGACCGAGGACGGCCGCACGGTCCGCGCCGCCGGGCTGGTGACGCACCGCCAGCGACCCGGCACCGCATCGGGCGTGATCTTTCTGTCGCTGGAGGACGAAACCGGCATCATCAACGTCATCGTCTGGCCGAAAATCGCCGAATGCTACCGCGCCGAGGTGCTCCAGGCCGGCGTGCTGAAGGTTGGCGGAAAGCTGCAGAACGCCAACGGCAGCCAGCACGTCATCGCGGCGCGCTTCGAATCACTGGATGCCTGGCTGGC
>JAVVDX010000015.1:8417-37830 GCA_032251475.1 Wenzhouxiangellaceae bacterium
CAGCCGCTGCCGTACGAGAACAGGCTGATCTCCTGCCCCGCCAGGCTCTCGGCGGCCTGGCGCAGCAGATCGATCAGCGCCAGGAACAGCGAGCCGGTATAGATGTTTCCGATCTCGGCATTGAGCCCCAGCCACGGCGCCGCCAGCCGCTGGTAGCTGTCGGTCAGCATCCGCCAGGAGCCGTTGTCTTCCTTGCTCAGCGGCGCGCCGCGTTCGATCTCGAGCTGGCGCTGGTGCGCCTTGAACGCCATCTTCACGAACGGCACGTGGTACAGGCAGGCGCTCAGGCTGTCGAGCAGGTCGTCGCGTTCGCCGACCGCGTCGATGCGCGCGCCGGCCAGCGCATCGAGATAGCACTGGATCGAATAGTGGCCGTCGGCGAACGCGTACTTCGAGTACAGCGGCCGCCAGAAATCCATGACCTGGCGGGTATAGTCTCCGATCCGCGCCGGATCGATCGCGAGCAGGCGCGGATGGTCCGACACCACCATCGCCACGGCGCCGGCGCCCTGCGTGGGTTCCCCGGGGGTGCCGAGGCCGTACCGCGCGATGTCCGACGCGATCACCAGCGCCTTGCGGCCGCGCGCGCGGCCCGAGGCGATCCAGTCCATCGACGAGGTCAGGCCGGCCATGGCGCCGTAGCAGGCGTGCTTGGTCTCGAACGTCCGGCAACGCTGGTCAAGGCCCAGCAGCTCGTGGACGTACACGGCCACCGGCTTGCTGTGGTCGACGCCGGTCTCGGTGCCGACGATCAGCGTGCCGATTTCCGCCGGATCGATGTCGAAGCCCTTCAACGCGCGCGCGGCGGCATCCACGGCCATGGTCACCGTATCCTCGCACGGCGTCGCGATGGCCATCCGGCGCTGGCCCAGCCCCTTGAGATATTTTTCCGGCTCGACGCCGCGCGCCTCGGCAAGATCGGTCATTTCGACGAATCCGGCCGGCCCGCCGAATGCGAGCGCGTCGATGCCTGGTGATTTGTTCAAGCGCAGTGCTCCCCCGGGAATACCCGGTCAATCGTTTGCGAATCAGGAGCGAGAAAATAGCACAGCGGCGCGGATGGGCGGCTGCTCATCCCTCAATCGCCAGACCTGTCGTTTCGCGATCCAGCACGAGAAAACCGCAGACATGACATGCGTTCAGGAATGCGGCGACATCGTGCGCATCGGCATGGCTGGAATCGGCCAGTTCCGCGACATCTTTCGGCCGCTCGAGCAACGCCCGGGCCTGGCGCGAGTACGCGGTGTCGGAAAGCGCCTGCAGCGGCACCTGCGGCAGCATGAAACGAACGTCGCCGACCAGCTCCGGGTGCAGCGCGCGACCGGAAAGCGCAAGCCCGGCGCGCCATTTCAGGTTCGTCAGCCGCTGCTGCTCCAGCCCGTTGGTATGGTCGATCAGCTCGGTACTGGACAGCGACCGAACCTCGCCGCGCCGGATGCGCCTGTGGAACAGCGCGTCGAACTCGCGATCGGAGGCATTCGAATACCACACGCCCGCACCGGGATCGATTACCAGCCAGGTATCGCTCGCGTCGGCCAGCAGCACCGGCTGGTCCCAGCTGCGCCGGCGCAGATGCTCGGCCAGCGGCAGCGCAGGGTCGTCGCCCTGCTCGAACACCAGTGCCGGCCACCCGGCGCCGCCGGCCGGTGCTTCGTCCGCCGCGGCCAGATCCCCCAGCAGTTGTTGCAATTGCTGCGACCGGATCGGCTTGTACAGCACATGACGGGCCGGAAACCCGCGATTCCGGCTCAGCGCCACCGCCGGACGCGGCCTGTCCTCGAGTCCCGGCCACGCCGCGGCGCCGTCGGGATCGTCTACATCGATCAGAACGGCATCTCCATCCGCATCGCCGTCGCTGCCGATGACCCATTCCGATCGGGATTGACCCCCGGTCAGGTTCAGAAGCGAATGCAGGACCTTGAGATCCTTGGAACTGACGTGCAGGGTGGCAAGACGATGCGTGGCGTTCATGAATCGAGCCGAATCCGAAAACGAATCGGTATCTTAGCGGAGCCCGGCCGATGGGCCAACGAAGATGTGCGGGACCGGCATCACAAGTCGATGCCCGCCCGCCGAATCGGACCACACTCGGGCTCGGCCGAGGCGCTCAGGCCGTCACCGGCAGGCGTTCGATCAGCGCGCGAATCCGCGGCAGCATGGCTGCGAGAACGTCGTGGATGTCGTCCTCGGTGATCGGACCCTGTTCGAGGCCGGCGGCCGCGTTCGCGACCAGGCAGAGGCTGGCGTAATCAAGCCCGGCCTCACGCGCCAGCGCGGCCTCGGGCATGCCGGTCATGCCGACGACGTCGCAACCGTCCGCTGTCAGCTTTCGGACCTCGGCGGCGGTCTCCAGCCGCGGGCCCTGCACGACGCCGTGGCAGCCGCCGTCGACGACCTCGACCCCGGCCGCCCGCGAAGCCTCGAGCAATGCCGCGCGCAGCGGTCCGGCGTAGGGCTGCGTGAAATCGATGTGCCTGAGCAGCGACGACCCGCCGTCGCTGAACGTGTGCGCGCGGCCCCAGGTGTAGTCCAGGATCTGGTCGGGGACGACCAGCGTGCCGGCCTCCAGCCTCGGGGCGGTGCCGCCGACCGCGTTCAGCGCCAGGATGGCCTCGGCCCCTAGCGACTTGAGCGCCCGGATATTGGCGCGATAGTTGACCCGGTGCGGCGGAATGCGGTGCGGATCGCCGTGGCGCGCGAGGAACAGGATCTGCCGGTTGCCGACCATGACCCGGCGCGGCCTGTCGGACGGGGCACCGAACGGCGTCGTGACCGCGATGCCGCGCTCGGACGGGAATAACCCGAGCGCTCCGGTTCCGCCGATGATCGCAAGCTTCATCCGTCCGTCTCCGCTTTCGGTTCCTCCGGCAGCGCCCACAGGTCCGGCAACTCGCGGAGGTTCTCGTGGTAATCCATGCCGCACCCGAACACGTAACGGTCCGGAATGTCCAGCCCGAAATAATCGACCCAGTCGCGCGGCAGGCCGCGCCCGTGCCGCTTGCGGATCAGCACCGCGGTCACGACCTCGAACTTCTCGGCCAGCCGGTCGTGGATCGCCGCCAGCGTATGACCTTCGTCGAAGATGTCGTCGATCAGCACGATGGTTTTCGGGTGGCCGGACAGCTCGGGCCAGCGCAGCCACTTGATGTCGGAACCGTGCGTGCGGCCCCGGTAGCGGGTCGCGTGCACGTAGTCGATGCGCATCGTCCGGCGGATGCGCCGCGCCAGCTCGCAGGCCGGGAACAGGCCGCCGGTCATGACCGGCAGCAGCAGGATCTCCTCGTCCGGCAGGTCCCGGTTCAGGCCCGCGGCGATGTCGTCGTAGGCGGCGCCGACGGCCGCGGCGTCGAACAGGATTTCGGCGCCCTCTGGCATCATGACTCGGCGCTCCGGTCGAGGTATTCGGGCACCGAATCGATCTTCAGCGTACGCGTCGGGAACGCGATCTGGGCGCCGTGCCGTTCGATGATCTCGCCGATCTTCAGCAGCACGTCCTCGCGCACGCGGTGGTACTCGGCCCAGACCACGGTGTGCGTGAAGCAGTAGACCATGATGTCCAGCGACGAGGCGCCGTAGCGATCGAAGTGCACGATCATCGTTTCCTCCGACGCGATGTCGTCGTGCTGCTGAAGAATGTCCCGGATCGCGTCGACGATCGTGCGCACCTGGTCGAAATCGTCGTAGCGCACTCCGACGTGCTCGTAGATCCGACGGTACGTCATGCGCGACGGATTCTCGACCGTGATCGTCGTGAAGGTCGCGTTGGGCACGTACATCGGCCGGCGATCGAATTTCTGGATCGTCGTCACCCGCCAGCCCATCTTCTGGACCACGCCTTCGATGTCCCGATCGGGCGACCGGACCCAGTCGCCGACCGAAAACGGCCGGTCCATGAACACCATGAAGCCGCCGAAGAAGTTCGCCAGCAGGTCGCGCGCGGCCAGGCCGAGCGCGATCCCGCCGACGCCGCCGGCGGCGAGCATGCCGGAGATCGGAATCTCGAGAATGCTCAGGATCGTCAGCACCCCGGTCAGCACCACGGCGATGCGGACGATGCGGCCGAGCACGCTGACGGTGGTGATATCGTATTCCCGGTTGTGCAACTGGCGCTGGTGCACGAACGCCTTCTCGAAACCGGTCACCATCCGGAACACGAACCAGGTCACCGTCACGGCCAGCAGCAGTTGCTGAACCAGCCCCAGTGCCTGCGGATCGAACACGATTGCCTGCGTGTGCGGCTCGAGCACGCGCGACGCGAACAGGATCCCCTCGCCGTAGATCAGCAGCGAGACCGGCCGCTTGCCCGCGTAGACGACGGAATCGTCCCACATGTTCGAACTGCGCTCGGCCAGGCGCGCCAGCCGATTGATGAACTTCCGGAACACCAGATCGCCGAGCAGCGCGGCGAGAATGATGACGAACGCCTGCACCGTCCACGGATTCATACCGATCATTCCGGCGATCGACTCCAGCCATTCAGACACGCGTTCCTCCCGTCGATTCGTCGTCTGCGAGCCGGCTCAGCGACTGCTTCCAGGCCCGGAATTCGGGCACCAGGTCCTGTTCGTCGAGTGTAAACGCCGCGCGCCCGGCCAGCGCGGCCGCGGCAGCGCGCGCGCGCTCGAAGCATTCCGGCCCGGGCTCGACCGCCGATATCAATGCCTGCGCCGAGTCCGGCCGACACACCAGCGCCAGGTCGCAGCCGGCCGCGCTGCACTGCCGCCAGCGCGCGGCGATATCGCCGGCCGGGGCGGCGCCGGCCATATCGAGGTCATCGGAAATCACGACGCCGCCGAACGCAAGATCATCGCGCAGGTATTCGATCCAGCGCTTCGAAAATCCGGCCGGCTCGGGCGCCAGCGCCGGGTAGCGCACGTGCGCCGGCATGATGGCATCGAGCTGTCCGGCCAGCGCGCGGAACGGCGCCAGGTCGTCGGCCATTTCGTCGAGCGGTCGCGGGTCGGTGACGATTTCGTCATGGGTGTCGGCGGCGACCGAGCCGTGGCCGGGAAAGTGCTTGCCGCAGCTTTTCATCCCGGCATCGCGCATGCCGGCCAGGTAGTAACCGGCCAGGGCCGCGACGGTGTCGGGATCCGCGCCGAAGGCGCGGTCGCCGATGACCTGGCTGCCGCGATCGAGGTCCAGCACCGGCGCAAGGCTCATGTCGACTCCGCGGCCGAGCACCTCGGCGGCCATGACCCGGCCGTGGCGGTAGGCCATGTCCAGCGCGCGCCCGGGATGATCGGCGTACCAGCGCCCCAGCGCGCCCAGGGCCGGCAGCGCCGTGAACCCGTCGCGAAACCGCTGGACGCGCCCGCCTTCCTGGTCGACGCACACGAACAGACCAGGGTCGCGCAAACCGTGCAATTCGCGACACAACGTCTCGAGTTGCTGCGGGTCGCGATAATTGCGGGAAAACAGGATGACGCCGACGACGGCCGGATGCGCCAGCATTTCCCGTTCCGGCGCCTGCAGCTCCGGCCCGGCGATGCCTGCGACCAGTCCCGCGCTCGCCGGATGGTCACTCATGACCCCTCCCGCTCGAACAGCGCGATCGACTCGACGTGCGCGGTGTGCGGGAACATGTCGGCGATGCCGGTGCTGCGCAGCCGGTAGCCGTGTCGATGGACCAGCGACCCGGCGTCGCGCGCCAGCGTCGCCGGGTCGCACGAGATATAAACGATCCGCCGCGCGCCGGTTCTCGCGACCAGCGGCAGTACCTCGGCGGCGCCCGAGCGCGGCGGGTCGAGCAGCACTGCGTCGAACGGCTTTTGCATCCAGGCCAGCCGGTCGACGCCGGCCTGCAGGTCGGCGGCGACAAAGCGCGCGTTTTCCAGGCCGTTGGCGCGGGCATTTGCGCGCGCCGAGGCAATCAGGCCCTCGTCGAGTTCGACGCCGACGACCTCGCCGGCGCGCGTGGCCAGCGGCAGCGAGAAGTTTCCGAGCCCGCAGAACAGGTCAAGCACGCGCTCGTCCGGCGCCGGGGCCATTTGCTCGACCGCACGCGCGGTCAATTGACGGTTGACCTCGGCATTGACCTGGATGAACTGCTGCGGATGAAACTCGAATTCGACACCGAACGACTCCAGCCGGTAGCTGAGCCGGTGCTCGGCCGGGTGAAGCCGCACCGTCGTGTCGGGCCCGCCGGACTGCAGCCACACGGCGATCGAATTCGCGTCGGACCACTCGATCAGCGCCGCGCGATCGCGCCCGGTCAGCGGCTCGAGGTGACGCAGCACGATGGCCGCCGAATCGTCGCCGGCGGCACACTCGACCTGGGCGACGCGATTCGGGATACTCAGCCGCCCGATCAGTTCGGACATCGACATCAGCCGGTCCGCAAACGCCGGATGCAGGACTTTGCAGGCTTCGATGTCGGCGACGTAGCGGCCGCCGATTTCCCGGAACCCGACCAGCACCCGACCCTTGCCGGGTACGTTGCGGACACTCAGCCGGGCGCGCCGGCGGTAATGCCAGCAGTCGGCCGCACCCCCGGCGGCAATGGGCGCCAGCCATTCGTCCGGATCGACCTCGCCGATCCGCGCCAGGTTGCCGGCGAGCCGCTTTTCCTTCCAGACGAGCTGGGCGGCGTGGTCGAGATGCTGCAGCGCGCAACCGCCGCAGTAGCCGAACCACTGACATCCGGGCTCGACGCGCTCGTCCGACGCCTGCTCGACCGACAGCGTGATCGCCTCGTCGAAACGCCGGTTGCGGCCGGTCAGGCGCGCGTGGACGCGCTCGCCCGGCAGCGCTCCGTGCACGAACGTGACCTTGTCGGCCACCCGGCCCACGCCGCGGCCGTCGTGGCCAAGATCGTTGATTTCGACTTCGACCGGTTCGTCCGGAAGCCGCCTGCGTCTGCGCCGTGCCAAAAAGCTATTTCCGCTGCCAGTTGCCCTGCTCGTCCTGGTAATACCAGCCGGGCCTGGCGTTGGCGATCCAGCGTTCGGCGAAGGTCTGGCGGATCCGCTCCTCCCACTCCGGATGACCGTTGGCGATGGCGATCTCGCGGTAGACGGCGCGCCGGTCGGCATTTTCCTCGGCGACAACCTGCTCGAGTTTCCGGCGCTCGGCCAGCCCGACCGCGCTGCGATCGATGATCGAGACCAGGCCGTCGTTGTTCAGTCCGATGGCGCCGGCCTGGTACCAGGCTTCGAGATATTGCCGGTGACGCTGGGCCATGCGCTGCTTGATCACATTGATCTGCGGCGTCTCGACATCAATGTCGGCGCTCTGGTCGGCGCTCTGGGCGTGGGCCGACGGGACGAAGAAGTCGACCACGTGCCCGAACGCGCCCGAACGTGCCGGCGACGGCTCGACGGGCGAGACTTCTTCGGGCTGTTCCTCGGGCCCGATGACGTCCTTGATGAACCGGTCGGCGGCCTCCTCGGCGGCGGCCTCGGGGAAATAGACGTTGATTGTGACGCAGGCCACCAGCGCCGCCAGGACGACGGTGGCCGCAATGGACTTGATCCTGGGCTTCATTTCGATGGGTTCCGTGGTTGGGGAAGCGGTGAAAGCATGCCCGCTGCGGATTGAACCGCGGCTGAACCGATTTTATCACCCGATCTGTCACCCGATCAGCCGGGCATGAGGATTGCCGTACTCACGGCCCCGTCACCGCCATCAGTTGCGCCATCAGCTGCGGCCAGTCGACGCGACGCTGGTATCCGACGACATCCAGCCGCGGCAGCCCCCGGCCCTCGACGATGAGATAACCGCCGCGCTCGCGTTCCTCGAGGCCGCGCATCCGGCAGACATTGTTCTCCAGCCGACAGCCGAGCCCGACCCGCTTGTATGGAAAATCGTCGAATATGCGCAGCAACGTGCCCGACAGTGCCGCGCCCCCGCCGCCGCCCAGCGTCGACAGCGAGTCGACTGCCTGCTGGCTGATCCGGCGTTTCGGGCTGTCGTCCAGCGTCCGGAACCAGGCGTCGAACCGGACCGGCTGCCAGTCGAGCAGGCGCAGGTCGTGGATGTAACCCGACATCAGGCCTTGCATCTGACCGAATTCGAACGCGCCGGTGACCGGCTCCAGATCCAGCGCCTTGAAATCGACCTCGGCGGCCAGCGCCGGCAGCGTGCCGAACGGCCGCTCGACCGCGAGCGCCCCGATCTCGGCGGTGCCGCCGAACAGGTCCACTTCGAGCCCGCCGCGGAAATCGATCCGATTGCCGCGGTAGCGAATGCCCGGGAAGCGGCCGGAAAGCTTGCCGCCGAACTCGGTCCAGCCCAGAATCCGCGTCAGGCGGGCGAGATCGATCGGCACGAGCCACGCATCGACCATCACCTCGCGCGCGTCCGAGCGCCAGTCGTCGACATCGAACCGGTCCACGACCAGCGCACCGTCGAGGATCGGCAGCCGGAATGGCCGCTCCAGCGCCAGCCTGGAACCTTCGGTCGACGTCAGCGCCAGCGACGCCGCGCCCAGCGGAATCCGGTAGACCCCGGCATCGTCCCAGGCCAGCGTCAGCGACAGCCGCCCCGGATCGCGGTCCCAGTCGACGCGCGCGTCCAGCCCGCTTACCGCGACCCGGCCGTCCGGGTCGTCGACCGCCGCGCCATTCAATTGCAGCTCGAGCGACACGGGACGGTCGTCGCGGATCGCCAGCACCCCCTCGACCCGTCCTCCGGTCGGCTGCAGCCGCCCCCAGCCATGCGCCGCAGCCAGCGACTGCAGCCCCTGGCGCCATGCCGGTTGCAGGTCCAGCGCGACGACTTCGGCGCGCGCCTCCGGCAGCCACGGCGAACCGGTCGGATCGAACAGCGAGCGGCCGCGAACGTCCAGCCACTCGCCCTGGGCCAGCCTTGCCCGCCCGACCCGCCATTGCCCGTCCGGTTCCGAAGCGATCGCCGCGTCCAGGGTCAGCGGGCTTTCCGGCGGCGCCAGGTACAGCGAACCAAGCAGCGCCTCGCCGCCCGTCCAGCGCAGGCCGACGTCCGCCGCGAGCGGCTGAAACCGGAACCCACCCGAACCCGCCAGGGCCAGGTCGGCGGCCGCGAAGCGGCCGTCTGCGGTATCGAATCCGGCCCCGCTGACTTCGAACTCGAAGCGGCCGCCGTCTTTTTCGATGGTCGTCACGACGTCGAGCGTTCCGGACAGTGCGACGATGCCGAAACGCCCGAGCCACGCGTCGGGAATCCAGTCCAGCGGAACATCGCGGGCCCGGAGACGGCCGGTCCCGCGGGCCGGCCGATCGAGCGCGATCGTCGCGTCTCCGGAGCGCAGTTCGACGCCGGCCGGGGTCGCGTCGATCCGGCCCGAAAGCGCCTCGCCCCGGGCGGGCTGGAGCGAAATCCGACCGTCACGGCAGCTGCCGATATCGCGCCCTGGACAGGCCACGTGCAGCGAGCCCAGGACGGATCCGTCCGGCCCGGAAATGCCTTCCACGGTCAGTTCCAGCGCCCGGCCGCGGATCAGCTCCAGGCGCCGGACCGCAACCCCGCCGAATCGCGCCGGACCGCTTTCGATCTTCCAATCGAGCCCGACCCCGCTTTGCTGCCCGAACGCCGGACCGGCCAGGCCGCAGCCCAGCGAAAGCAACGCAAGACCCGCGCCCGCGGCTTTCCGGCCCGGGACACGCACCGTCATTCCGAGATCGCATGCAATCATCCGGCCCGATCCTTTCGCCCGATCGGGTCATCGTACTCAACCCGGCCCGGGAATGCCATTGCGGCATATTGGCGGTATATTGGTGGACATGGGAAACCATCAACCGGTTGCGCTCGACGCGCTGCGCATTCTCGCGGTCGACGATCACGCGATCAACCGCGACTTCCTCCGTGCGGTGCTGGGCCCCGGCGTCGCCGGGCTGACGCTGGCCGGCAGCGGCCACGAGGCGATCGACGCGTGCCGCCGGGAGGCGTTCGACATCGTGCTGATGGACCTGCACATGCCCGACATGGATGGCGCCGACGCCTGGTGCCGGATCATGCGCGATCTCGAGCCCGAAGCGGCCCCGCGCGTCATCGCGCTGACGGCCGACAGCCGTCCCGAAGAGCGCCAGCGTCTGCGCGCGCTGGGCTTTCACGGATTTCTCGCCAAGCCCGTCAGCGCGGACCTGCTCAGAACCACCGTCGTGCGCGTGGCCAACGGCGGCGACGGCTTCGCCGAGGAACCCGGGCAGTCGCCGAAGCGCGCGCTGCTGCTCGACGACGCGCGCGCGCGGCGCGCCAACGGCTCGGAAAAGCGGGTAAGCGAAATGCGCGCGGCGGTGGCCGCGGAAATCGAGCGCTGCCTGCCCGAACTGCACCGGTTGCTGATCGAAGCCCGTCACTCGGCGGCCGCCGAACTGCTGCACCAATGGAAAGGGGCATGCGGCTACGCCGGTGCAACCCGCCTCGAGCAGGCCTGCCGGCAGCTGGAACAATCGCTGAGCCACGATCTCGACAGCTCGCCCGGCACGCTGCTGTTCAACCTTCAGCGCACGGCCGAGAGCACCAGCCAGGCGATTGAGCGAGGGCTAGGGGCCAGGGGCTAGCCCCTCCCCAAGACAACGCTTCATCTCGGCCACCGCCTTGCCAAGACCGACGAACAGCGCACGCGCGATGATCGAGTGGCCGATGTTGAACTCGCGAATCGATCCCAGCTCGACCACCGGCCCGACATTCTCGTAGTGCAGGCCGTGGCCGGCGTTGACGACCAGCCCGGCGCCCTGGGCGGCGGCCGCCGCCTCGGCGATCCGGTCCAGTTCGCGCGCGCGCGCCGAGTCCCCGGCGTTGGCGTAGGCGCCGGTGTGGATCTCGATGACCGGCGCGCCGCTTGCGGCCGCGGCTCGAATCTGGTCCAGATCCGGGTCGACGAACAGCGATACGCGGATCCCGGCGGCGCCCAGCTCCCGGCAGAACTTCGAGACCTCGGACAGCCGGCCGGCCACGTCCAGCCCGCCCTCGGTGGTCAGTTCCTGGCGCCGCTCGGGCACGAGACACACGTCCTCGGGCCGGTGCGTCAAGGCGATGCCGAGCATCTGGGGCGTCATCGCCATCTCGAGATTGAGCCGCGTGCGCGACTGCCGTACCAGCGTGCGCACATCGGCATCCTGGATGTGCCGGCGGTCCTCGCGCAAGTGCACCGTGATCAGGTCGGCGCCGTGCTCCTCGGCGATCCGGGCGGCATCGGGCACCGAAGGATAATCGGTGCCGCGCGCCTGCCGAATCGTCGCGACGTGATCGATATTGACTCCAAGCAAGGGCGTATTCATTGCGGCTTCTCCCGAAACAGTGCCGGCGTCGACAGCTTGCGTCCGTCGAGCTGGTGTTCAATCAATTTTCGCATCAACGCGCGCGCCGCGGCGGCCTGATCCGACTCCTGGTCCGGCAGCGGCGCCTCGCCGCGCGCCAGCGCGAGCAGCAGCGCGCCGTCGACGCCGGACTGGTGATCGCCGACCGGCAGCGGCCCGGCCACCGGGTCGACCCGGTAGCGCCGGCCGGCCCGGACCGGTTCGCCGGTCGCCGCGCACCGGCCCAGCTCCGGCGCAACGCCGAGGCCGCGCAACAGCGCCAGCTCGAAGCGGCGCAGCGCGGCGGCCTGGCGGTTCTCGTCGGTCAGGTCCGGCAGCAACACCCGGTAGGCTTCGAAGATCTCCGGCTCGGGGTCGTCGCGCGGCGTCAGCTTCAGCAGCAGTTCGTTCGCGTACAGACCGCACCAAAGCGCCCGCGCGGACAGTCGCCCGCCCGGTGACGATCCCTGCCCGGCCGGCTCCAGCGCCGTCAGCGTCGCCAGTTCCCCGCGCCGGACCCACCCGGCCTCGAGCAGCCGGAACGGCTCGGCCAGGCCGAAGAACGCCGAGCGCGGGTTGCGCGCCGCGCGCGCGATCGCCGCGATCCGGCCGTGCGCGGCAGTGAACAGTTCGAGAATCAGGCTGGTATCGCGCCAGGCTCGCCGGTGCAGCACGAACGCCAGTTCGCGGTCGATCCGGCTCAACGCGAATACCCGAGCCGCTCGAACTCCTGCTCGCGATCCATCCAGCCGGGCTCGACGGCGACGTTGAGGTCCAGGTGCACGGACCGACCGAACAGTTCGGCCATCGCGTGGCGCGCGCGCGTGCCGATGCGCTTGAGCGTCTGGCCGCCCTTGCCGATGACAATGCCCTTGTGGCGCTTCTCCGCGACCAGGATGCGCGCCGCGATCCGGATCCGGCCGCCGTTTTCGTCGAACGCCTCGATCATCACCGTCGTGCCGTAGGGAATCTCCTGGTGCAGGTTCTCGAGCAACTGCCCGCGCACGATCTCGGCGGCCAGGAAGCGTGCCGATACGGTCGTGAACTCGTCGGGTGGATACAGCGGCGGCTGCTCGGGCAGATGCGCGAGCAGCTCGTCGGCCAGCGCATCGACACCGTCGCCCTTGAGCGCCGAGATGTAGAACACCGCCAGCGGCCGAAGCCCGGCCGACCATTCCCTGGTCAACGGCAACAGCGTCTCGCGCTGATCGACCCGGTCGATCTTGTTGAACACGAGCACGTGCGGCACGCCGGCCTGAAGAACCGCGCGCGCGGCCGCCTCGTCCTCGGCGGTCGGATGCGAGGCGTCGACGAGGATCAGCGCCAGGTCCACTCCATTGAGCGACTCGGCCGCGACCCGGTTCAGGTGCCGGTTCAGCGCATGATCACGGCGCCGGTGCAGCCCGGGCGTGTCGACCAGCACCAGCTGGCCGCCGGCGCGGTTGACGATCCCGGTCACCCGGTGGCGCGTGGTCTGGGGCTTGTGCGTGACGATCGAGACGCGCTCCCCGACAAGCCGGTTGAGCAGCGTCGACTTGCCCGCATTCGGCCGGCCGATCAGCGCAACGGTGCCGCAACGAAACGCCTTCCCGCCGGTCACGATGTCTCCTGCCCGGCGATCCGCTCCAGCGCCAGGCGCGCGGCCGCCTGCTCGGCCTTCCGTCGCGACCGCGCGATCGCCCCGACGGGTTCGGCCAGCGCCTCGACCCGGCACACGACCGTGAACTGCCGGTCGTGGTCGGCGCCGCGCTCGTCGACCACTTCGTATTCGGGCAGCGCCAGGCCGCGGCCTTGAAGCAGTTCCTGCAGCCGGGTCTTCGGATCCTTGAGCAGCTCGGCGTCGGGCAGCGACTCGATGCGCGCGGCCACCAGGCGCTCGACCAGTGCCCGTGCCGGCTCGTAGCCGCCGTCCTCGAACACGGCGCCGACGATCGCTTCCAGTGCGTCGGACAGGATGGATTCGCGCAAGAATCCGCCGCTTTTGAGTTCGCCCGGCCCCAGCAGAAGGCGGTCGCCCAGCCCGAGTTCGCGCGCAATCTCGGCCAGCGTGTGCTCGCGGACCAGGCGCGCGCGCAGCCGCGAGAGATCGCCCTCCGACGCGTCGGGACGGGCACGGTACAGGAGATCGGCGACGACGAAGTTGATTATCGCGTCGCCGAGAAACTCCAGCCGCTCGTTGTTCCGCGCGCCGCGGCTGCGATGGGTCAGCGCCAGGCGCAGCAGTTCCGGGTACCGGAACCGGTAACCAAGCCCGGCGATCGCCGGGCCCGTTTCCGAATCAGTTGAGCGGCTGGACACGCCGGAAGGACACCACCGCGTCGATGTTGCCGATCAGGTCGACGCGCACCTCGTAGTCGGCCACGACCTCGACCCGGGTGCTGCGCACGATCTCGATATCGCGCGCCGTGACGTGTTCTACGTAGCTGGTCATGAACTTGCGCGACAGCAGATCGCGGATCCGCCCCTCGCTCATGTCGGCCACGGCCGGCTCCTCGGCCAGGCTTTTCAGCGACGAGACGACCGAGTAATGGTTCAGATAGATCGGCACGAGCTTCATGCCGATATAGGCGGCAAAAAGCGCGATGGCAAGCACGATCAGGAACCCGATCAATGTCATGCCGCGTTGGTTTGTTTTCATTGTCCGCTCTCCCTGGATTGAGGCCTGTCCCCGGTTCCACGGCATCGAGCCCCTTTCCCCTCTGCAGTCGGGTTTACGTGCCGCACTTTGGAATTCTACACAATTCAGTAACTCATGCACTATTTGTACAAAAAACCTCAGCTCCGAACGCAGCCGCCCGGATCAGATGATTTTATCGCCGATGCGCGAGAAGTCCACGCAGAACCCGGTCGCGCAATCCCAGTGCATCCAGATCCGGAGCGCCCTGCCGACCAGGTGATCCTCGGGCACGAAACCCCACGACCGGCTGTCCAGCGAACGGTCGCGGTTGTCGCCCATTGCGAAATAGTGGCCCTCGGGCACGGTCCAGCTCTGCCCGCGCCCGCCCGGACGGCGCGGATGAATCAGAATGGAGTGCTCCACGTCTCCCAGGTCCTCGATGCGCAACTGCGGCCGCGCGCCCGGAGCGTTGCGGTTGATGCCTTCGCCGATCCACGGTCCGACGATTTCCTGGGGCGCCGGTTCACCATTGATGTAGACGACCTTGTCGCGGTAGGTGATCGTGTCGCCGGGCAGCCCGATCACGCGCTTGATCATGTTCACCCCGGGCTGATCGACCGAGCGGAACACGAACACGTCGCCGCGCTCGGGCGCGCCGGTATCGAGAATCTTCGTGTTCAGCACCGGCAGGCGCAGGCCGTAGGAAAACTTCGACACGACGATGAAGTCGCCGATCAGCAGAGTCGGCTGCATCGATCCGGAAGGAATCTTGAACGGCTCGAACATGAAAGAACGGAACAGCAGCACGATCAGCAGCAGCGGGAAGAACGAACGTCCGTACTCGACCGGTTTCGAGGGCTGGTCCGACTGTATTTCGCCGCGCGCCAGCCGCTCGGCGCGGCGCTTGCGCAGCCAGAACCGATCCAGCGCCCAGACAATGCCGCTAGCCAGCGTCAGAAGCGTGATGATCAGAGCAAAATCAAAATGCATTTTTTCTCCTTGGGTTCTCGACCGGGGCCGGCCCCGAGTCCGTCAGCGACCAAATGCCGCCGCCTATTGTCGATTCTTGTCGGTGTTGAGCACGGCCAGGAACGCCTCCTGCGGGATCTCGACGTTGCCGACGTTCTTCATCCGCCGCTTGCCGGCCTTCTGCTTTTCGAGCAGCTTGCGCTTGCGGGTCACATCGCCGCCGTAGCACTTGGCCGTGACGTTCTTGCGGTAGGCCTTGACCGTCGAGCGCGCGACGATATTCGATCCGATCGACGCCTGGATCGCGATGTCGAACATCTGGCGCGGGATCAGCTCGCGCATCCGCTCGGCCAGGTCGCGCCCCTTGCGCTGCGCCTGGTCGCGGTGGACGATGGCGCTGAGCGCATCGACCCGCTCGCCGTTGATCAGCAGGTCCAGGCGCACGAACGGGCCGGCCTGGTGCCGGGCGTGGGCGTACTCGAACGATGCGAAACCGCGGCTGACCGACTTGAGCCGGTCGAAGAAATCGACGACGACCTCGGCCAGCGGCAGTTCGTAGATCAACTGCACCTGGCCGCCGAGAAAGCGCATGTCGACCTGGGCGCCGCGCTTTTCCTCGCACAGGCCGATCACGGCACCGAGGTAGTCCTGCGGCACAAGGATCGTCGCCCGAATCACCGGCTCGCGGATCTCGACGATCTTGTTGACCGGCGGCAGGTTGGCCGGGTTGTCCAGCTCCAGCAGCGAGCCGTCGGTGCACTCGACCTGGTAGACCACGGTCGGCGCGGTGATGATCAGGTCCAGGTCGTACTCGCGCTCGAGCCGCTCCTGAACGATTTCCATGTGCAGCATGCCGAGAAATCCGCAACGAAATCCGAAGCCGAGCGCCATCGACGTCTCGGGTTCGAACTGCAGCGCCGAATCGTTGAGCTGCAACCGCTCCAGCGCGTCGCGCAGGTCAGGATAGTCGGATGTATCGACCGGGAATATGCCGGCGAACACCCGCGGCTGGATCGGCTTGAACCCCGGCAGCGGCTTTTCGGCCGGATCGCGGGACATCGTCAGCGTATCGCCGACCGGCGCGCCGTGGATCTCCTTGATGCCGGCGGAAATGAAGCCGACCTGGCCGCAGCCGAGCACGGTCTTCGCTGTGCGCTTCGGGCTGAAGATCCCGATCTGGTCGGCCTGGTGCTCCTCGCTTGTCGACATGACGCGGATCTTCTCGCCCTTCTTCAACTCCCCCTGCTTGATTCGGATCAGCGAGTTGACGCCGAGGTAGTTGTCGAACCACGAATCGATGATCAGCGCCTTGAGCGGACCTTCACGAAATTCCGGAGGCGGCACGCGCCGCACCAGCGCCTCGAGCACGTCGACGACGCCCTCACCGGTCTTGGCGCTGACGAGCAGAGCATCGCTCGCGTCAATGCCGATGATATCCTCGATCTGGCGCTTGACCCGGTCCGGATCGGCCGAAGGCAGATCGATCTTGTTGATCACCGGGATGACCGTCAGACCCTGGTCGACGGCCGTGTAGCAGTTGGCAACGCTTTGCGCCTCCACCCCCTGGGCGGCGTCGACGACCAGCAGCGCACCTTCGCAAGCCGACAGCGAGCGCGAAACCTCGTAGGAAAAATCGACGTGCCCGGGGGTGTCGATGAAGTTCAGCTGGAAGACCTCTCCGGTCGTGGCCGTGTAGTCCAGCGTCACGCTCTGAGCCTTGATCGTGATGCCGCGCTCGCGTTCGAGATCCATCGAATCGAGCACCTGCTCGGCCATTTCGCGTTCGGCCAGCCCGCCGCAGACCTGGATGAACCGGTCGGCCAGCGTCGACTTGCCGTGGTCGACGTGGGCAATGATCGAAAAGTTCCGGATACGGCTGCAAGGGCTCATCAACGGCTCATCGGGCGTCATCGCGGATTGGCCGCGGGTCTCGCCGGTCGCGCCGGCGCTGGATAAACAACGCCGCCGCCGGGTACCGGCGGCGGCTTGGTCCGTGCATTATATCCGCCGGGCCGCAGGGCCCGGCGGACGGCCGGGCGCCGCTTATTCCTCTTCCGCGGTCTCGGGCGTATAGGCCACGAACTGGCTGGTGCCGTTGCGCCAGATCAGCAGCGCCACCGTCTTGCCCGGGGAAATCGATTCGACGACCTCGGTGAAGTCGCCCATGTTCTCGATTCTGCGGTTGTTGATCATGCTGATCACGTCGCCGCTACGGACGCCGGCGCGGTAGGCGTTGTCGCTTTCGACACCGGTCACCAGCACGCCGCCCTCGATGCCTTCGAGCTGACGGCGCTGGCTCTCGGTCAGTTCCTCTACCGCCAGGCCCAGCGCGTTGCTCGGCTCCGCATCCGGCGCCGCGCCGCGGGCGTCGGCAGTCTGTTCCTCGTCACGCTCGTCGAGCACAACATCGACCGTGCGCGTCTCGCCCCAGCGCGAAACCTTCAACTCGACTTCCCGGCCTGGACGAATCGAGCCGATGATCGGCGGCAGGTCGGTGAATACCTCGATCGGGCGGCCGTTGACCTCGAGGATCACGTCGCCGACCTCGATGCCGGCCTTCTCGGCCGCGCTGCCCGGTTCGACCCGGTTGACCAGCGCGCCCACCGGACGATCCAGTCCGAGCGCGTTGGCGCGCTCTCGATCCACGCCCTGGATGCCGACCCCGAGATAACCGCGCGAGACCTTGCCGTACTCGAGCAACTGCTCGACCGTGCTGGCGGCAGTTTCGATCGGAATCGAGAACGAAAGTCCGATATTGCCGCCGCTGGACGACAGGATCCACGAATTGATGCCGACCACCTTTCCCTGGGTATTGATCAGCGGCCCGCCCGAGTTGCCACGGTTGATCGCGACGTCGGACTGGATGAACGGCACGTACTGCTGCTGGCCCTGCGTACGCCCCTTGGCGCTGACGATACCCGCGGTGACGCTCTGCTCGAACTGGAACGGCGAGCCGATCGCGATCACCCATTGGCCGGGCCGGAGCGCGTCGGAATCGCCGAATTCCAGCGTCGGCAGGTCCTCGGCATCGATCCGCAGCAACGCGATGTCGGTCTCGGCGTCCGAACCCACCAGTTCGGCGACGAACTCGCGCCGGTCGGCCAACCGAACGATGATCTCGTCGGCGTTTTCGACGACGTGATGATTGGTCAGGATCAGGCCGTCAGGCCGGATGATGAAGCCTGATCCGCCGCCGCGACGGTCGGGACGCCCGCGCGGCATCCCTTCGCCGAACGGCTCGAAGAAGCGCCGGAACAGTTCCGGCACGTCCTCGGGCATCTGCCCGCGCTGAATTTCCGGCTCCGGCCGCTCGCCGAATCGGGTCGTTTCGATGTTGACCACCGCCGGAACGGTCGCTTCGACGATGTCGGCGAAATCCTGCGGCGCGGCCTGGACGGCGCCGGCCACCAGCATAGCGGCGACGGCGATCAGAAATCTGCTGTTGCGTTTCGGAATCATTGGGCTGGTCATCCTTGATTTTGAATCTGGCTTGAGTTTGAATCCGGCTTGAACCTGAATCTGACCTGAGCCTTTAGCGGGTTTCGGATCGAGCCCGGCTTCAGTCAGGATCGGTCTCGCGCCCGGCACCGTTCGACGGCGGACGCAGCTGATCGATAACATGCTTTCGTTGTGACCGCGATTCAAGTGCAGCATCGTCCGGCGGACAGGCCAGCAGGACGAGGTTTTCGATGCCGCTCGCAAAACCGGGTGCCGAGACCCGGATTGCAAGCGCGACGACCGCGGTCGCCAGTACCGCCCCGGCCAGCGCGGCGGCATCGTTGCCCGGCCAGGCAAGGTGCGCGCCGACGGCACCGGCCAGAAACGCGACCGCCGGCGCCAGGTACATCGCTGCCGCCGCCCGAACCAGGCCCGCCACGGGCACACCGACGCGGACGATCCGGCCGCTGTCGAATTCCGCTCCCGGCGGCAGCGGCAGCGCCGGCGAGCGGCGTGTGAATAGCCGCGAGAACAGCGCTGCGCCGCAGCCGGTTCCGCTTTCACAACGCGCGCAGCGCCCGGCATCGGCGAATTCGAGCCAGCCGCGGCCATCGCCGTGCGCGCGCACGACCGCAGTCTGCCAGATCAATCCCCGCGCCGGAGCTTCGGACATCGGCCGGCTATTCCAGGTACCGGAGGACGGGATGCTCCTGCCGGTGCATGTGCCGGCCGATCAGGCGAACGGTCGGCGCCGGCACTTCGCCGACGACCGTCACCATCCGGCCCTCGATGCTGCCGGTGTAGATATGCGTGGCGCCACGCGATTCGAGCTGTTCGGCGATCGCCGCGCTGCCGGCCGGCTCGATGTAGACCGAAAAGCTCGACAATCCGTCGCTGAACAGCAGGTGCTCGTACATCCCGCCGCCGTCGCGAGCCTTTCCGCGCCCGACGGTCGCGAGTCTGAAGCCGGCCGGCAGCGACTCGGGCAGCCATGACGGGGCGCGGCTGGCGGCAACATCCGGCGGCAGCACACCGTCGGTTTCGCGATAGCGCGCGACCTGTTCCGGATTGTCGAGGTCGCTGGCAAGCTCGTGGTCGGCGATACTGGCGCCCAGTTCGATTTCGACAAAGCTCAACTGCTCGACGACGTCGCCGGCCTCGTCGTACAGCACCGAACGCAGCAGCATTCCGGTGCCCTTGTCCAGCCACAACCGCCGGCCGTACCGGTAAGCATCACGCGGAGCGATCTCGATGATCACCGCTTCGCGCGCGGCAACCCGGCCCGAACCGACCTTGCCGACCGCGTAGACCGAATCCTCGCCGAGGATCTCGTCGAGCGGGATTCGCGGCAGAATGCGGGTCGGGAACGGGTTGTCGACGACCACCGACGACTGTCCCGAGATCAGGCAGCGCACCCGGTCGTGGTCGCGTAGCACTTCGCGCTGCGGCCCGTCGAGCGCGTAAATGCGTTCACGCACCCCGCGCTCGTCGACCCGGTGCAGCACGCGCAGGGTATCGATCCGGTTGTTGCCTACGCTGACCAGCGTGCCGCGGTAGCTGATCGAAGCCACCGCGTGGTCCATCCGCACCAGCCACTCCTCGACCGAGTCGGCTCGCGCCGGAGATAGACCGGCCGCCAGCAGCACTAGCGCAAAACCTGCCCGGCAGACCACGGCCGTCACTCGTCGGGGTTGTCGTGCGCGGGTTCGTCCTGATCGGCCGCCGGCCGGTAGACCGGCACCGTGGACGGGGCGGTCAGGACGGGCATGAACGAGACGAATCCGCTGGCCCCCGCCGCCTGGCTGTGCCGAATCATGTAGCGATTGATGCGCTGGCGCGAGCGGACCGGCGTCGATCGATCCGTTTCGCTCTCGGCGCGCGCCGTCCCGAGGCTCACCGGCACCGCCTGCTGACTGAACTGGCGATCCAGTGCCGTGGTCTGGCTGACGAACGCAGGCGGCTGCCCGGCCGGGTCCGGCTCGGCCCGATCGAGCGCCATCCGGTTGCCGAGACCGATAACCGCGACCAGCGCAACTCCGGCGGCGACCGCCCCGCCGATGCCGGCGCGCATCATCGTCAGCCCGGAAAGCCGGCCCGCGGTCGGCGCCTCCTCCCCGGCCAAAGCGCTCCGGACCCGGTCGACCAGCGCCACCGGCCCGACGAATTCGCGCTGAAGGCACGCGCGCTGGGAATGAAAGCGCTGCCAGACCCGCTGCATTTCCTCGTCGTCGGCGAGGCGGCGAATCAGGAAGTCTGCGCCCCGGCGGTCGATTTCTCCGTCGACCAGTGCGGAAATCGGTTCGTTGTTTCGGTCCAAGACGGCTTACCTGTGTTCCGGTGTGGGTTTCGATCCCGACCGCGCGCTCAACTCCCGCTTTCGCTCAGGAGAGGCCGCAGTCGGTTGTCGATTGCCTCGCGCGCCCGGAAGATTCTCGATCGGACCGTGCCGATCGGACAATCCATCGTCGTCGCGATGTCCTCGTAACTCATACCCTCCATTTCGCGCAACGTGATGGCCACCCTCAGGTCCTCGGGCAGATCGGCGATGGCTTCGTGGATGGTACGTTCAATTTCCTCCTTCAGGAGTTCGTGTTCGGGCGAACCCCGATCCTTCAGACGCGTTTCGACCTGAAATTGTTCCGCATCCCGCGCATCGATATCCGACGACGGCGGGCGGCGGCTCTGCGAGACCAGGTAATTCTTGGCCGTGTTGATCGCGATCCGGTATAGCCACGTGTAGAACGCGCTGTCGCCGCGGAACCGCTTGATCGCCCGGTACGCCTTGATGAAGGCTTCCTGGGCCACGTCCATCGCTTCGGCGTGATCGGGTACGTAGCGCGACACCAGGCTGACGATCTTGTGCTGGTACTTGCCCACCAGCAGATCGAACGCCCGCTTGTCGCCCTTCTGGACCCTTTCGACCAGAAGCTGATCGGTTTCACGTTCGCCCATCGGGCCGCCTGACTCCTTGCAGTTCGTCGGCGAACGGCCCGATGCTATCCGATGGACCGCGTGCCGCGCGTTTGGTTCTGTTTTCCGGGCACGCGATCTTCGTTTCGCGTCTCCCGTCCGGTTCGTCGCATGTTCCGGGCCGCCGGCGAGGCCTCAACCTTCGGTGGTCACCCGGAGAACCTCGTCCAGCGACGTCACCCCGGCCTGTGCCTTGCGCCAGCCGTCGGCGAACATCGGCTCGGCCCTGCCGCGCGCGATCCGCTCCAGTTCGGCCTCCGGCGCGCGCCGATGGATGGCGCCCTGAAGGTCTTCGTCGACCGCTACCAGTTCGTAGATGCCGATCCGTCCCGAGTAGCCGGTCTCCCCGGGCGGCAGATCCGCCGCCGGCCGGTACAGCGTAACCGGTTTCGCGACCTCGATTCCGAGTTGTGCGAGTTCTTCCGGGCCGGCTTCCCAGGCCTCGCGCCGGACGGGATCGAGCCGGCGGACCAGGCGCTGCGCCATGACGCCGATCAGGCTGGACGACAGCAGAAACGGCTCCACGCCCATGTCGACGAGCCGGTTGATCGCCCCGACGGCGGTGTTGGTGTGCAGCGTCGAAAGCACGAGGTGACCGGTCATCGAGGCCTGTACCGCGATGCGAGCGGTCTCGAGGTCGCGGATTTCGCCGACCATGACGATGTCCGGATCCTGGCGCAGGATCGCACGCAACCCGCGCGCGAAGGTCAGGTCCACCCTGGGATTGACCTGGGTCTGGCCGATGCCGTCGATGTCGTACTCGATCGGGTCCTCGACCGTCATGATGTTGCGGCTGCGATCGTTGAGTTCGAGCAATGCGGCGTACAGCGTCGTCGACTTGCCCGAGCCGGTCGGGCCGGTCACGAGCAGTATGCCGTGCGGACGGCGGATCAGCGCGCGCAGCCGCTCGAGCGTCGCCTCGTCCATGCCCAGGTCGCCCAGCCCCAGCTTGCCGGCCTGCTTGTCCAGCAGCCGCAGCACGACGCGCTCGCCGTGGCTGGACGGCAATGTCGAGACGCGCACGTCGACCGGCCGCCCGGCCAGCCTCAGGCTGATCCTTCCATCCTGCGGCAGCCGCTTCTCGGCGATGTCCAGCCGGGCCATCACTTTGACCCGCGAGGCCACCAGCGGGGCCAGCGCCGGCGATGTCGCCAGCACCTCGCGCAGGATGCCGTCGACCCTGAAGCGGACCGACAGACGATCCTCGAACGGCTCGAAATGGATGTCGGAAGCCTGATCGCGCAATGCCTGGGCCAGCACGCCGTTGATCAGCCGGATGATCGGCGCGTCGTCGTCGGCCTCGAGCAGTTCGGCCGGCTCGGGCATCTGCTCGGCCAGGTGCTCGAGATCGGGCTCGGCGTCCAACCCCTCGGCGGCCTCGCGGGCCGGCGCGTCCCCGGACTGGTACAGGCGCGCGATCAACTCGCCGTACGCGTCCGGCTCGAGCTTTTCGATCACGCACGTGCCGGCCAGATTGCGGCGCACCTCGCGCAGTGCCTCCAGGTCGGCCGGCCGGCGCGCAACGATGCGGTGCCGACCCTGCTCGTCGCGTCCGGCGACGGTCACGCCGCGCCGGCGCGCGAAACCGAAACCGGGACGGAATTCAGCGGTCATCCGCCTCGTCTGGCCCGGCCCCGGCCTGCAGGAATTCGTTCAGTTCGGGCAGCAGCGGGGTTTCCGCGCGCGGCGAAAGCGGGCTGCGGCGCGCACGGTAGTCGAGCTGCGAGTCCCGGATGTCGTTGTACTTGCGGTTGGTCAGGTCTTCCATCAGCTGCCGGTCATGCAGGATGCGCGGGCGGATGAAGACCATCAGATTGCGCTTGACCTGGGTCGAAGAACGGAACGTGAACAATTCGCCGAGCAGCGGAATCCGGCTCAGGCCCGGCACCCGTTCGACCGACTCGCTCTGGTCGTCGCTGATCAGCCCGCCGAGCACCAGCATGGCCCCGTCGGGCACCATCACGCGGGTCGAGAGCGTGCGCTTGTTGGTCACCAGGTCGACCGCGCCGGAAACCGGCGCGAGCGACGAGACTTCCTGGTCGATGGCGAGCATGATCGTGTCGCCCTCGTTGATATGCGGCGTGACGCTGAGCTTGAGCCCGACCTCCTCGCGCTGGATGGTCTGGAACGGGTTGACCTGGCCCTCGGCGGTCGAGATGCCCTCGGACAGGAAACTGCCGGACAGGAACGGCACCTCCTGGCCGACGTTGATGCTGGCCGGATGGTTGTCCATGGTCACGATCGACGGCGTCGAAAGCACGTTGGTGTTGCCGTCGGTGGCCAGCGCCTGGGCCAGCGCCCCGATCTCGAGCAGTTCGATGCCGAGCAGGTTGGTGCGTCCGTCGACGAAACCGAGATTCAGTCCGCCGCCGGGCAGTATCGGCGGCCCGGCGTCCTCGCCGTCGCCGGGCACAAGCCCGGCGCTGAGGTTCAGGATATTGCGCCCGCCGGTCTGGAAGTTGGTGCCGCCGAAGAACCCCGACTCGCCGGAGCCGAAGAACTGCCACTGGATGCCGAGATCCTGGCCGGTATCGGCCGCGACCTCGGCGATGATCGCCTCGACCAGCACCTGGGCGCGGCGAATGTCGAGCTGGTCGATGATCGAGCGGACCTCGCGGAACACCGCCGGCGGCGCCACAACGACCACCGAGTTGGTCGCCTGGTGGGCGCGGATCCTGACGCGGGGCTGCTGGCCCTCGGCGCCCTGCTCGACCAGGCTTTCGAGCACCGGCACCAGCGATTCGGCATCGGCGTAGCGCAGGTAGACCACGCGCGCGCCGCCCTCGGCGTTCAGCGGCGTGTCGAGGTGGCTGATCAGCGTGCGCAGACGCACGCGCTGCGAGGGCAGCCCGCCCAGCACGATGCTGTTGGTGCGCGCGTCGGCGATCACCAGCGGCCGGTCGGGCCCGGCATAGACCTGGTTGGCGATTTCGGCGACGTCCTCGGCACTGGCGTTGTCGAGCACCATGACCTCGGCCGCGCCATCGGTGGCCGCGTCCAGCCGCCGGATCACGCTTTCCAGTCGCTTGACGCTCGCGGCGCGATCGCTGACCAGCAGCGTGTTCGACTGTTCGTGAGCCGCGAGGTACGCCGACTGGGGCACCAGCGAACGCAGCATAGGCAGCACCTCGGCGGCGCGCACGTGTTCGAGTGCGACGACCCGCGTCACGAAATCCTCGCCGGCCGCATCCGGCCCTGCGGGCCGGGCCGCGAAGCGTGCCGACGCGTCGGGCACGATGCGCGTGATCCTGCCGTTCTCGACCACGCTGTAGCCGTGCACGGCGAGTATCGACGTGAACACGTCCCAGACCGCCGCGGCGTCGAGCGCCTCGCTGGAAACCACGGTCACCCGCCCGGTAACGGCCGGGTCGATCACGATGTTGCGCCCGGTGATGTCGGCGACGGTCGTGATCAGCGACCGGATGTCGGCGTCCTGGAAATTGAGCATGTGCCCGTTGCCGTTCCCGGCACCCGTCTCGTTTCCGCTCTGGGCCGGAACCGCGACGGCGAACGCCGCCAGCAAGGCGGCCATACCAAGTCTTGCGCATCGATTCAAGGCGGATCTCCCTCCAGATTCGTCAGGTCCGGCGTCAGCACGAGTTGCCGGTCGCCGCGGCGCACGGTGATCGCCAGCGGCTCGCCGGGCCGGTACGACTCGAATACGGCCCGGACATCGGCCCGATTATCCACGGGCTGGCCGTTGATCGCCAGCACCACGTCGTTGGCGTGGAACCCCAGTTGCGTGAAAATCGCCGCGTCGCGACCGGCGCGGACCCGGAAACCGCCGCCGGCGACGGGCAGGATGGTGATGCGATTGGCCAGCTCCGCCGGGTCGAGCGTGAACTGCGAGGCCATCTCCCGGATCGAACCGATGCCGACGCCCGCGGCCAGGCCGGGTCTGTCCCCGGAACGGCGCGGCGTTGTCGCCGAAACCCGGCCGGCCGCGCCCCCGCCCGGCAATTCCAGCGCCTCGCGCTCGCCGGCCCGCTCGAGAACGACCCGCCGGGGCTCGATCGCGACCAGCCGCGCCTCCGGGGTCACCTGGTCGTCGACCCGGTAGACACCCTCGTTGCCCCCGGCGTCGACGATGATCGCGTACCCCCGCTCGCCGGTGACCACGCCGCGCAGGCCCAACGCCAGTGGTGTCTTCGGAATCGGCTGCTCGAAGCCGTACCCGGGCTCGACCGGGTCGCCGAACATGCGCCAGTCGGTGCGGCCGGCGGGCAGCGCCGCCGGGCCGCGCGCCGGCTCGTACTCGATCGGCTCGAACGCAACCTCGACGCCGTCGATCAGCAGCCAGCCGATCCGGACGGTCAGCAGCGCGCAGACGAGCACCAGCAGCCAGCCGGCGGCGGCGAGGGCCGCGCCGGACTCGAAGCGGTGCCTGAATGCGGCGATCATGGTTGGCTGAAAGGCTCCCGGAGCGGACGAAATCCGGTCCGGCAGATTAGCACAGACCCCCCGGCACGCATCAGCCGGACGACGAGCCCTGCGCCCCGCCCGACCCGCGCTCGCCGCGGCGCCGGCCGCGCGGCCGGCCATTGCCGCGTCCGTGGCCGCGTTCCGGTCTGCCGGAGCCCGCTCCGCCGCCGCCCGACCGACGCCCGCCGCCGCGGCCGCCGGATTTCGGCCGCGGCGGCTCGGCCGGCGCCAGTTCCGGCAGTTCCGCCGGGTCGTGCTGCTCCAGCCTGATCGACTGACCGATGTATTCCTCGATCTCGGGCAGGTGGAAGGCGTAGTCCTCGCAGGCAAAGCTGATCGCCTCGCCGGTCGCGCCCAGCCGTGCCGTTCGGCCGATCCGGTGGACGTAGTCGGCCGCGTCCTGCGGCAGGTCGAAATTGATCACGTGGCTGACGTCGGGAATGTGCAGGCCGCGCGCGGCGACGTCGGTCGCGACCAGGGTCGGCAGCTCGCCCGAGCGGAATTCGCCGAGCAGACGCTGGCGCTTCTTCTGCGGCACCGAACCGGCCAGCATCGCGCAGTCGAAGCCGTTGCCGCGCAGCATCCGGTCGACCCGGTCGGCCGCACGGCGGGTGTTGACGAACACCATGACGTGGCCGTCGACCATCTCGCGCAGCAGCTTGACCAGCAGCGGCAGCTTCTCGCGGTTGGACGGGTAGTAGACGACCTGGCGCACGCGCCTGGTGGTCTTCTGGTCCTCGTCGATGCGGAAGGTCTCGGCGTCGTTCATGTGCTCGTAGGCCAGTTCGGTGACCTTGAGCGGAAACGTCGCCGAGAACATCAGCGTCTGGCGCTCGGTCGGCGCCGGCATCGCCCGGAACAGGTAGCGGATGTCGCTGATGAAACCCAGGTCGAACATCCGGTCGGCCTCGTCGAGCACGGCGACCCGGATGTGCTTGAGGTTGAACACCCGCTGCTTGAAATAATCGATGATGCGCCCGGGCGTGCCGATCAGTACGTCGACGCCGCCGGCCAGCCGTTCGCGCTGCTTCTGGTAGTCGACGCCGCCGTAGGCGAGCGCGAAGCTCAGCCCGGTGTGCTTGCCCAGCAGCTCGGCGTCGCGATGGATCTGGATCGCCAACTCGCGCGTCGGCGCGATCACGATCGAGCGCGGATTCGAGCCGGCCCGCTCCGGCTCCGGATCACCAAGCAGCTGGTTGAAGATCGCCAGCAGGAACGCCGCAGTCTTGCCGGTGCCGGTGCGCGCCTGCCCGGCGACGTCCCGGCCCGCCAGCGCGATCGGCAGCGTATCGGCCTGGATCGGCGTGCAGTAATCGAAACCTGCCTCGCGCAGGCCGGCCGCGACCGGCCCGGGCAGGTCGAAGGTGTCGAACCCGACGTCGGTCAGGACCTGTTCGGGTCCGGACCGGTTGCCGGCCGGACTTGCCGGTTCGGTATGCTCGGAAATCTCTTGGGAATCGATGGTGCTCACGCGGTCTGTGGCCTGGAAAATGGCCGGGAGGAAAACCCGGAATGGGCGCCGGTACGCATTTCTGCCGGACCGGCGCGGTGTCTTGAAAACGGTTAGGCACGCCCGAATAAAGCCGATTAAGGCGCGAGCGGCCAGCCGTTTCGCTTGATGCAGTATTCTAGCATTTTCAGGCTTCCGCAAGCCCGCTGCTTCGCCGCCGGTCCCAGTCCCGGAAGATGCCGCCTCAATTTCACCCAAGGAGAACACAATCGTGTCCGAAAACATCATCCACGTATCCGATTCCACGTTCGAGGACGAGGTGCTGAAGTCCGACAAGCCCGTGCTGGTCGACTACTGGGCCGAATGGTGCGGCCCGTGCAAGATGATCGACCCGCTTCTGCACGAGCTGGCCGACGAATACGACGGCAAGATCAGGATCGCCAAGCTCAACATCGACGAAAACCAGCAGACCACCAGCCAGTTCAAGATCCGCGGCATCCCGACGCTGATGGTATTCGCAGACGGCAAGGTCCAGGGCATGAAGGTCGGTGCCGTGACCAAGGGCGTGCTCAAGGAATTCATCGAGCAGAACACCTGATCCGGGGGCCCTGGACGCCGCACCGGTCGGCGCGATCCCACTGGACGGATCGCGCGTATGGTGGTAATCTTCGCTCATCCCGTGCGGGCACCCGCCTGCGCCCAACTGAAATTTTCGCCCAGTAACTCAAGTTCCCTATCGTTTCGGGGCCAACTGGAATGTGCTTCTGCTCGCGGGTCCGGCCACGTGCCCAGACGCCGCATGCCGCTCCCGCTTGCGAGCCTGCTCCTGCGCGCACCGTCCTGATCCCGGTACAGCCAAGGCATAAAAAACTCCGATGAATCTCACCGACCTTAAGAAGAAGTCCGTCCAGGAACTGATCGAAATGGCCAACGAGCTCGGCGTCGAGAACGTCGGGCGCTCACGCAAGCAGGATGTCATCTTCGCGATCCTGAAGGCCCGCGCCTCGAAGAAGGAACCGATCTACGGCGACGGCGTGCTCGAGATCCTGCAGGACGGCTTCGGCTTCCTGCGCTCCTCGCTCGGTTCATACATGGCCGGCCCCGACGACATCTACGTCTCGCCGAGCCAGATCCGGCGCTTCAACCTGCGTACAGGGGACATGATCTCCGGCAAGATCCGGCCGCCGAAATCCTCCGAGCGCTACTTCGCGCTGCTCAAGGTCGAGGAGATCAACTACAACCCGCCCGAGAAGACCAAGAACAAGATCCTGTTCGAGAACCTGACGCCGGAGTTTCCGCGCGAACAGTTCATACTCGAACGCGGCAACGGCTCTACCGAGGACATCACCGGTCGCATCATCGACCTGATCGCGCCGATCGGCAAGGGCCAGCGCGGCCTGATCGTGTCGCCGCCCAAGGCCGGCAAGACCATGCTGCTGCAGCACATCGCGACCGCCATCCGGGCCAACAACCCGGAAGCGCACATGATCATCCTGCTGATCGACGAACGCCCCGAGGAAGTCACCGAAATGCAGCGCACGGTGGACGCCGAGGTGATCTCGTCGACGTTCGACGAGCCGGCCACGCGCCACGTTCAGGTCGCCGACATGGTCATCGAGCGGGCCAAGCGGCTGGTCGAACACCAGCACGACGTCGTCATTCTGCTCGACTCCATCACCCGGCTGGCGCGGGCCTTCAATACCGTCGTGCCGTCGTCCGGCAAGGTATTGACCGGCGGCGTCGACGCCAACGCGCTGCAACGGCCGAAACGATTCTTCGGCGCGGCGCGCAAGATCGAGGGCGCCGGCAGCCTGACGATCATCGCCACGGCGCTGGTCGACACCGGCTCGAAGATGGACGAGGTCATCTACGAGGAATTCAAGGGCACCGGCAACATGGAAGTGCACCTGAGCCGCCGGATTTCGGAAAAGCGCGTGTTCCCGGCGATCGACATCAACCGCTCGGGCACCCGCCGCGAAGAATTGATGATCGGCAACGAACTGTTGCAGAAGGTCTGGATCCTGCGCCGCATCCTGCATCCCATGGACGAAACCCAGGCGATCGAATTCATGCTCGACAAGCTCAAGGCCACCAAGACCAACGAAGAATTCTTCAACTACATGAAACGTTAGCCATGCGAACATCCCTGATCGGTTCCGGCGCCCTGGGCGGCTTGCTGATGCTCGCAGGCTGCATCGTACCGGTACCGAAGGGGGACAACCCGCTGGCGATGCGCCTGATGACCCGGGACGGACTCAAGGACTATTCCGAAGAGGTCTTCCGCCGGCAGAACCGGGTCATGACCCGGCTGATGATGGCCGCACCGAA
>JAVVDX010000016.1:0-18129 GCA_032251475.1 Wenzhouxiangellaceae bacterium
TCATGGCTCCATCCTCTCAAATTGTGGAGCCTCCGGTAAAGTCGGCACAGTTCAGCGGGCGCAGCCCGCGTGGCGAAACGCATTTTCTTTCAACCCGCCTTATTCACCACCCGTTCGTCGCGAGGCGCTGTCAGGCCTCGTAGATGGGGTGTTTTGCGACCGAGTGCACCGGAAACGTACTCGCCTGTACGGTGAGGATGCGCGACCGAGCGAAACGCCCCAGATGCGGGGCCTGACGGTGCCGCAGTAGAAGGGGTGGTGAATAAGGCGGGTTCAATATCGGACGCCGAAAAATTTCCCACTTTCGTGCAAAAAAGGCGTATAGTGCGCGTGGCTGCAGAACACAGCAGTGGTTGACTTTGACCGTATTCCCAAAAGACTACCCTTCAAACTCCTCCATTTCCTGAGCTCGAGCTCCTGACAGAGCAGTTGCAGCACATCGGGCAGGGCATGTCGCCACGCCCGGTTTTCCTAAACATTTGAAAGAGTAAAGATACAATGTCCAACGTTACTGGTACAGTGAAATGGTTCAACGATGCGAAGGGTTTCGGCTTCATCTCGCAGGATAACGGCGGCAAGGACGTCTTCGTGCACTTCAGCGCGCTGACCGGCTCGGGCTTCAAGAGCCTCGCCGAAGGCCAGAAGGTGCAGTTCGACGTCACCGACGGCGCCAAGGGACCGCAGGCTTCCAACGTCGTCTCGATCTGATCGCGGCCTCGTAAATGTCTGACCGAAAGACCCCGCCTGGTGCGGGGTCTTTTTTTCGTGTGCGCCAGGCATGGCGCGAAGCGCCATAGCTGGCGCTTTCAACCGTTTCAGGGAAACGGAAGCGGGAAGTGACGTGGGGGTGGAAGTCCTTTGGGGACCCGAGATGACCGGGAACCCCGACCTCATTCCTTCCACGCGCACATCGGGCGGCTGGCAGGAATAGTCCCGAGATTGACATGACCTGGGGAAAGGCCTATCTTGCAGTTACCCCAATTTCTCCTCAGGCCATTCGTTTCGATCCGTTGCCAAACCATTGGGGTGGCAACGTGGCCGCGGGAATCCGATCGGAGACAAATACTCATGCGATATCTGAATCGAGCAGCTTTGGCCATACTCGTCAGTATGGCCGGCTTCGGGGGCGTACAGGCCGACGACCTGCAGGCGGTCAGCGTGGATGCGGCAAGGGTTTCTGCGGCTCCCTTGAAGTCCGCGGTCTATATCGTGCAGATGCGCGACGACCCCGCCGTGGCCTACAAGGGCGGCATCGGCCGCCTGAAAGCGACCAAACCAGCCAAGGGGCAGAAAATCAATCCCGACAGCGCTGATGTGCGCAAGTACGTCAAATATCTGGAGTCGACCCATGACAAGGCCCTGTCCGCGGTCGGCGCCGGCGACAAGATCTACAGCTACCGATATGCGCTGAACGGCTTTGCAGCGGTGCTGAAGCCGGCTCAGGTGGCGGCGCTGAAGGCACGCGACGATGTCGTCCGGGTCTGGCGCGACGAAATCCGCCACCCGCAGACCGACAGCACGCCGGAATATCTCGGCCTCAGTGGCGCGGGAGGCGTCTGGGAGCTGCAGGGCAAGGGCGAAGACATCATCATCGGCATGATCGACACCGGCGTCTGGCCGGAACACCCGAGCTTCTCGGACCAGCAGGACTTTTCCCATGCGACCGGCAACAGCGGCCAGAAGAACCTGGCCTACGGCCCTCCGCCGGCGGGATGGAGCGGCGCCTGCCAGTCGGGCGAGAACTGGTCGCAGGACCTGTGCAACAACAAGCTGATCGGCTCCGGTTACTTCAATGACGGCTTCAGCGCGAGCGGTATCTCGGGTCTGATCACCTCGGAGTTCCTGTCCGGGCGCGACAGCGACGGTCATGGCAGCCACACGTCCAGCACGGCCGGCGGCAACGAAGGTCCGATCAATACCATCAACGGCTTGCCGGTCAGCGGCATGGCGCCGCGGGCGCGGATCGCCAACTACAAGGTGTGCTGGGAGCCGCGTGAAGGTAACGCCGGTTGCGCCAGCTCGGATTCCGCGGCCGCGATCGATCAGGCCGTCGCCGACGGCGTCGACGTGATCAATTTCTCGATCGGCGGGTCCAGCACGGTCTTCGCCGGGCCGGACGACATCGCATTCCTGTTCGCGGCCGATGCCGGCGTGTTCGTTGCAACCTCGAACGGCAACTCCGGTCCGGGCGCCCAGACCACCGGCACGCCGGCCGGCGTGCCCTGGATCACCGCGGTCGGCGCGGCCCAGGACAACGAGGTGTTCGACCTCGCGGTGACGGTCAATGCCCCGGAGGCAATCGCCGGCGACAAGACGGCACTCGAAGGCGCGAGCCCGGTCTCGCTTGACGATACCGGCCCGATCACCGATGACGTGACGTTGACCGATCCGGCCAACGGCTGCGGCGCCGGGCTCAACGCGCCGATCGACGGCATCGCACTCTCGATCCGCGGTGCGTGCATCTTCAGCGAGAAGTACAACAACGCCGCAGCGGCCGGCGCCGACGCGATCATCGTCTACAACGACGGCACCACGCCGGACCGCGTCGACCCGATCGTGATGTTCGCACCGGGCACGACGATCCCGGGTGTGATGGTCGGCTTCTTCGACGGCGACGACATGGCCAACGCGGCCGGCGTCAACGCGACGCTCGACGGCGACAACCTGGTATCCGCCGACAATCGCATCACCGGTTTCTCGTCGCGCGGGCCCAACGGCGGCGCGCCCGACGTAATCAAACCGGATGTTGCGGCCCCGGGCGTCGGCATCCTCGCGGCTGAAACGCTGCAGCCAAACGCGAATGCGGGCGGCGGCGTGCCCTACCAGTTCCTGAGCGGCACCTCGATGGCGAGCCCGCACGTGGCCGGTGTTTTCGCATTGCTAAAGGAAGCCCATCCGGACTGGACGGCGGCGATGGCGAAGTCCGCGGTGATGACCTCGGCGCGCCAGGACCTGAAGAAGACCTTCGGCGATCAGGCTGCTGATCCGTTCGACATCGGTGCGGGCGCGATCGTGCCGGCCGGGGCGTTTGCGCCGGGTCTGGTGTATGACGCCGGTTTCCTGGACTACCTGGCATTCACCTGCGACAACAACGTCCAGCTGGTATCGGACGATACTTGCGACGCGCTGATTGGGGCCGGTTTCCCGACCGACGGCAGCGACCTGAACCTGCCCTCGATCGGTATCGCCGAGTTCGTCGGCAACCAGACCGTGACCCGGACGGTGACCAGCGTGTCGCCCGACGGGACGTCGTTCACGGCCGCCGTTGACGCGCCTCCCGGGATCGACGTCGTGGTCACGCCGGATCACTTCACGCTGAACGAGGGCGAGACGCAGACCTTCACGGTCGGGTTCACGTCCAACGCCGGCCTGGTGCCGGGCGAATGGACTTTCGGCGCGCTGACCTGGAACAACGATTCCGGCCAGACGCCGGCGCGCAGTCCGATCGCGATCCTGCCGGTGCTGATCGACGTTCCGGAAGAGGTGGATGCAAGCGGCACCGACGGCTCCGTCGACATCCAGGTCGGCTTCGGCTATACGGGTGTGTACACACCGGTGCTGAGCGGTATTGAGGAGAGCCTGAGTGTTACTGACAGCGTCAGCACCGATAACCTGCTCGATGTGTTCTGTATCGATCTTCCGGCGCATACGCACTTCCGCTTCGCGACCTTCGACGCGGATACGACCACGCCGGGCTCCGACGATATCGATCTGCGGCTGTTTACGGTCGACGATTGCGCAGGTTTTGCGAATCTCACGCAAATCGGATCGAGCGCCGGTGCGACTTCCGAGGAAGTGATCGATGTGGTCAATCCGGAAGCTGCTGGCTACGTTGTGGTGATCGATTTCTTCGCAGCGGCGTCGGGAACGACGATCGACTACACCGCATGGGTGCAGCCGGTCTTCGGCGACAACGGCAACGCGGTGATCTCCGCCGCGCCGGGGTCTGCCGTGGCCGGAGCGAGCGAGACCGTCACGGTCGATTACGGTTCAAACGCGGGCAAGCCCAGCCTGACCGCGGGTACCCGCCACCTCGGCGTCGTGCAGCACAACGATGGCAGTGGCGAGATCGCCCGCACCATTATCGATATCGACGCGCAATAACAAAAATCGGCAAGCAAGCAAACGCCCGCGGCCTCGGCCGCGGGCGTTTCTTGCAACGCGTAACTGAATCGTGTGGGTCCCGGAATCGAAGTACCTTGAATCCGCGCGCGAACAGCGACATGGTTCAATCGCTGACTGGAATTGCGTGCACCAGGCGTGAGCCGTTCCAGAACTCGATCTGCTCCAGGTCCGGATTGAAGCGCAGTCGTACCCGGCCGCGCGCCCCATCCAGGGTGATGTAATCTCCAGCGGCGATCTGGATGGCCTCGCCGGAGACAATCTCGTCGGATTGGCGCCCCAGACAGTCCCGCCTTGACGGTCAGATTTCGTTCCAGACTTCTTCCAGGCGCTTGGCCGAGACCTTTTCCCTGGTGCCGAGTTTCTGGGCGAAGACCTGGATGCGGTATTCCTCGATGAGCCAGCGGTAGGCGTCGAGTTCGGGCGTGTAGGGGCGGCCGGCTTCGAGGTGGTCGAGGTAGCGTTGCCACCACGGCTCGATTTCGCCCTGGCGCTGGACGTCTTTTCCCGGGTCGAGTTCCAGCGCGTCCAGGCGCTGGTCGATGCCTTCGAGGTAGCGGGGGTAGTCGACCAGCCGGTCGACGGTGATGTCGGCGACGAAGCCGTCGTAGATCAGGTCGTCGAGCTGGGTTTCGATGTCGGCCTGGGCCGAGGGCTGGGCAGGGCCGATTTCATTGAGGTGCCGGGTTATTTCGTGCCAGCGCAGGATCGTCGTGTCGAGTAGCTCGACGGCGTTGCCACAGCGTTCGACCAGCGTGGCACGGATATCCTTTTCCAGCCGCTCGAAAGCGGCCGCGTCGCGGATCGCCCACGCATCTTCGATCAAATCGAACACGACGCGTTCGGCCAGTTGCCGTTCCAGCACCGCGACGTCGCCGATGCGGGTCCAGGCAATCGCGGCCGGGGGCGATAGCCGGTGTGCCCTGGCGATGTACTTGAGCTTGTCGGCAAGCGCGATCAGCAGCAGCCGGTGGACGCCGTGATGGTGCGCATCCTGCGCTTCAAGCTCGTCATCGAACAGGCGCAGCCCCGCCGCATCGCCCTGGTCGACCAGCGCAGGCCAGGCGCTGTGGCCGGTGCGGGTCGTGACGTGTTCGGGCAGGTTCAGGTTTTCGAAGCGCCGGATCCCGTCGCGTTGCCAGTCCTGGGCCTGGCGGGCCATGAATTCCTTTCTTGCCCGTTCGCCCAGATCGGCCTGCAGATCTTCGAGATCGCGCGACTCTGCCAGTGTCTTGCCGCCTTCGTCCGTTACGCGTACGTTGAAGCGCAGGTGGTCGGCCAGGCGTTCGGTCTGGAAATCGTCCGGCGTGATCTCCAGCCCGCCGATCCGGGCCAGTTCGGCGGCCAGCCGTTCAGCCAGGCTGCCGTCGCCGAAGGTCATGGCTTCCAGCGCGGCCCGCGCGAAGTCGGCCTGCGGCACGAAGGCCCGGCGTTTCGATTTCGGCAGCGAGCCGATCAGCGCCCTGACCTTGTCGCCGATCAGTCCCGGCACCAGCCATTCGAGCCGGGCCGGGGCCAGCCGGTTGAGCAGGTGCAGCGGGCAGACGATCGTGACGCCGTCGGCCGGGTGGCCGGGCTCGAACCGGTAGACCAGCCTGAACGACTCGTTGTCGGCGGCGAGCCGGTCGGGGAATTCCTCGCCCGGCGTTTCGGCATCGGCACGCAGCAGCGTGGCGCGGTCGTAGAGCAGCCGGTCCCGTTCCTTTCGGTCCAGCGATTCGTACCAGCGCGCGAACGCCTTGACCGTGAAGATTTCGGCCGGCAGCCGCTCGGCGAAGAACGCGACCAGCCGGTTTTCGTCGGCCAGCACGTCGCGCGCCCGTCTCTTGTGCTCGGCCACGGCCAGTTCGCGCCTCAGGGCGGCGTTACGCTGCAGAAACTTCGCGCGGTGGTTCATCTCGCCGCGGACCAGCGCGTGGCGGATGAAGATCGTGCGCGCAGTTTCCGGGTCGTGCGGGCCGTAATGGACGCGGCGCTTCTCGACCAGCGTCAGTCCGAACAGCGTCACGCGCTGGTAGCCCATCACCCGGCCGGAGCGCTTGTCCCAGTGCGGGTCGAACTCGCTGGAGCGGGTCAGGTGCGCGGCCTGCTTCTCGAGCCAGTCGGGCCTGATCGCCGCAACCGTGCGGGCGTACGTGCGCGCGGTCTCGACCAGCTCGGCGGCCATGATCCATCCGGGCCGGGACTTCGCCAGCGCGGAACCGGGAAAGATCCGGAACTTGTGGCCGCGGGCGCCTTCGTATTCACCGTCCTCGACGTGCTGGCCGACCTGGCTCAACAGGCCCGAGAGCAGGCTCTGGTGGATCCGGTCGGCGGCGGCCTCGTCGAGCCCGCCGGGCCGGTTGATCTTCCAGCCGGTCTCGCGCGCCAGTTCCTTCAGTTGCGCGACGAGCTGGCCCCATTCGTGCAGCCTGAGCGCATTGAGAAAGCGCGCCCGGGCCTGCCTGTCGGCCTGGTTGCGCGAGTTATCGGCGCGCGTGGCCTGCCACCATTGCCAGAGTTCCAGCAGCGACAGGAAGTCCGAGCCCGCGACGCGGAATTCGGCGTGCGCCTGGTCGGCGGCCTGCTGCTGGTCCGGCGGGCGCTCGCGCGGGTCCTGCAGCGACAGCGCGGCGACCAGCACGATCGCCTCGTGCAGCACTCCGCGCATCGACGCCTCCAGCAGCATCCGGCCGTGGCGCGCGTCGACCGGAAGCGCGGCCAGCGTGTGCCCGATCGCGGTCAGCTTGCCGGCATCGTCGACCGCCTGCAGCTCGGTCAGCGTGTTCCAGGCCTCATTGATGAACTTTCTCGGCGGCGGATCGATGAACGGGAATTCGGCCGGGTCGCCGAGTTCGAGCGCGAGCATTTCGAGCACGACACCGACCAGGCCGGCGCGCTGGATTTCCGGTTCGGTGTACTCGGGCCGGGCGAGGTAGTCGTCCCCGTCGAACAGCCGGATGCAGGTGCCGGGGCCGACCCGGCCGCAACGCCCGGCGCGCTGGTTGCAGGAAGCCTGCGAGACCGGTTCGACCGGCAGCCGGAGCACCTTGGAATGGGTGGCATAGCGCGAAATGCGCGCCAGCCCGGAGTCGATGACGAAGCGGATCCCCGGCACCGTCAGCGACGTCTCGGCGACGTTGGTCGCGAGCACGATCCGGCGCCCGGCGTGCGGTTCGAAGATGCGGTCCTGGGCGCCGGCCGGCAGCCGGGCGTACAGCGGCAGCACTTCGGTGTGGGGCAGGGCGGCGCGCTTCAGCGCCTTCGAGACCCCGAAGATTTCGCGTTCGCCGGGCAGAAACACGAGGATGTCGCCGCGGCCGTCGATCTTCCCGCAGCGGGCGACCGCGCGCCGGACCTGCTGCTCCAGCGCCTCGCCTTCGGCCGGGGGCTGGTATTCGACCGTGACTGGGTGGCCGCGGCCCTCGACATTGATCACCGGCGCGTCATCGAAATGCTTCGCAAAGCTTTCGGTGTCGATCGTCGCCGAGGTGATGATGACCTTGAGGTCGGAGCGCTTCGCGAGAAGCTGTTTGATGTAGCCGAGCAGGAAGTCGATGTTGAGGCTGCGCTCATGTGCCTCGTCGATGATCAGCGTGTCGTAACGGTTCATCCGCCGGTCGGAATGGACCTCGGCCAGCAGGATGCCGTCGGTCATGAACTTGACGTAGGAATCCTCGGAAGTCCGGTCGGCAAAGCGCACCTGGAAGCCGACGTCCCGACCCAACTCGCTGCCGAGTTCCTCGGCGACCCGGCGGGCCACGCTGCGCGCGGCGATCCGCCGCGGCTGGGTGCAGCCGATCAGGCCCCTGACGCCTCTTCCGGCCTCCATCGCCATCTTCGGCAACTGCGTCGACTTGCCCGAGCCGGTCTCGCCGGCGATGATCACGACCTGGTGGTTTCGGATCGCCGCGACGATGTCGTCGCGGCGGGCCGTGATCGGCAGTTCAGGGTCGTAGTCCGGCTTCGGCAGGTTGTCCCGCCGCGCCCGGCATCGGGTCGCCGAGGCTTCGAGCCGGGCGACGAGTTTCTGGGTCTGCTGCGCCCGTTTGGCATCGTCCCCCTTCATCCGCGCCAGCCGCCGACGAAGGCCGATCAACCGGCCGACGTCGCGTTGCATCAGGGATTCAGGGTCGATCCGCGGGAGCTCCTGCATCGGCGGCATTTTCTCACGATGCCGATGTTGCGTAGGAGATTCCATGTCGCGATCGGGGTCATCCGGGCGCCGGGCATCTTCATCAATCGCCGCGTGGACGCGGCTTCTACACTCAGAACTTCTCCGACCAGGGCCGGAGATCCAGCTCGAACGTCCACGCGCTGCGGTGCTGGCGGTGCAGGTTCAGGTAAGCCTCGGCGATGGCGTCGGGTTCGAGCAGCGAATCCGGACCGCGTTCGTCGAGCAGGTGTTCGTATTTCTGCGAACGGATCTGGCCGTCGATGATGACGTGCGCGACGTGGATGCCTTCGGGACCCAGTTCGCGGGCCAGCGACTGGGCCAGCGCGCGCAGGCCGAACTTGGGAACGGCCAGGTTGGCGAAGCGGGCCGAGCCGCGCAGCGACGCGGTCGCGCCGGTGAAAAGGATCGAGCCGCGCCCGCACGGCTTCATGCGCCGGGCCGCGGCCCGGCCGACGATGAAGCCGCCGAGGCAGCCGACCCGCCAGCAGCGTTCGAAGTCTTGCGGCTCGATACCGGCGACCTCGCCGGGCTCGAACGTGCCGGCGTTGAACACGACCAGGTCCGGTGTGGCAGCGAGCCGCTCGGCGTCGTCGAACAGCGCGTCGACATCGTCGACCGATGTCGCATCGGCATCGCGCAGGTGCAGCAGTCCGCCGGGGTCGGCCTCGCGAAGCAATTCCAGCTGCGTGGCATGGCGCGCCGCGGCAATCACGGTCATGCCTTCGGCCATGCACTTGCGCGCCAGCGCCGCGCCCAGTCCGGGTCCGACGCCGACGATCAGAGCGGTCTGTGTTTCCACGGTTTTCTCCGGGACGGTGTCTCCGGCCGATTCTGAACGATTGTTCAGCGTCGATCAAATCCGCCCGGCCCGGAGCACAAGGGGCCGATTGACCCACGTCAACAAGGGGTTGCGGCCATTCGGTCATAGTGCCCGTGCGTCCACCGGAAGGGATCGGCGCATGAAAAAAACTGGCCGCGTCAAGCATTCCGCCGAACGGCAGGATCCGGCGGGAGATTCGGCGGTCCGGCAGGTGTTGAATGCCGAGGAGAGCGCGCGCGAGCGGATTGCAGAGGCCGAGCGCAAGGCGCGCCAGATCGTCGACCAGGCGCGCAACGAGGCGCGCGAGACCGAGCGGCGAGCGGTGGACCGTGCCCATCATTTCCAGCAGATCTCCGCCGACCGGACCGAGGCGCGGCTCGAAAAGCTGCGCGCCCGTGCCGAGCACGAAATCGAGGTCATCGACAACCGGCCCCGGCTCGCGGCGCTCGAACAGGTGACCGTGGCGCTGGCGCGCGAAATGATCGGGCTGGATTCGGGTGGTGCTGCCCGGAACCCCGAGACAACCACTAGCCTGGAGATGACCCAGGGCCTGGAGACGACCGGCAGCCCGGGAACGAAATGAGACCGTCGTTCGCCTACGCGCTGGCCCGGATGCACGCCCGCATCGCGACGCGGCCGGACGAGGCGGCGCGTCGCCGGCTGACCTCGATCGACGACTTCGGACACTTCCTTCAGTCCGCGGCCGGCGCCGGCTACGGCGCGTGGGTCGCACGGCTGGCGCCGACCAGCGGAGTGCACACGGTGGAACTGGCGCTCCGGCTTGCCTACCGGGCGCAACTCGACGAAATTGCCGAATGGCTGCCCGAATCGTGGCGCCCGGCGGTGCGCTGGCTTGCACTTGGACCGGAACTGCCGGTGCTCGGCGTGTTGCCGGACGAGCACGAACGGATTGGTGGTGAACAGCGGGGCGCTGAACAGCCGGGCTGGATCCGCGACGATCCGCTCTACAGGCCGTTACTCGATCATGACGAGGGCAAGGACCCGGCCGCCGCCATCGGCGAACGATGGCCGGCGCTGGCCTCGACACCGCCCGGCGAACTGGCCGCAGCCTGGCGGCGCGAGGCGCGCGCGCTGATGCCGGCGCTTTCACGCGCCAGCCGCGAGGCGATGACGCCATTGCTCCGGTTGCATGCCGAATCGCCGAATCTGCCGCTGACCGAGGCGCGCATCGACAAGTCGTTCCGGCGCGCGCCGGCCGCGGCGGTGCGCGTATTCGCGTGGCTGTCGCTTCTGCGCATCGACCTCGACTTTCTGCGCGGCGAGCTGGCGCTTCGCCGGATGCAGGCCGGCTCGGAATTCAGGCACGTTCGCGCCAGGAAGGCCGCCTGATGCTGAGATCGGTCGCGGCGCGCTGGTTCGAGCTGCTGGTGCCGCGCCGTACGGTGGCCCGCGCGCTCGAGACTCTGGCCGGGACCGGCGTGGTCGAACTCGAGGCCGGCGAGCCCGACGACGAGCTGATTCCGGCGCCGCGGCTCGACGAACCGCTGTCCGACTTCACCGAACTCGAGCATCGCTACGGCAAGTTCTGGCCCGGGCCGGGATCGAAAGATCGCGAGGGGGGCGTTTCGACGCAGCGCCGCGACCGGCTGCTCGAGAAAGTCGCCGAACGGGCGCTGGCCCGGGTGCGTGCGTGGCGCGGCGAGGCGAAGGAGCATATCGACCGGATCGAGCTGCTCGAGAATGCGCACGGCGAATTGCAGCAGCTCGCCGAGCTGTGCCGGGCTTGTGAGAGCGTGCGCGGGCTGAACTTCTCGGACCTGGTCGCCGACAGCTCGGGCATGCAGGCGATGGTGTTCACGCTGCCGGCGGAAAGCGAGACCCCGCGGCTGGCCGACCCGATCCTGTACCGGCGCGTGGACACGCGCGAGACGGCCTGGCTGCTGACGTTCGGGCGTCGCGACCAGGTTCGCAGGCTGGCCGAGGCGCTGGAAGGCCGGCACGCGCGCCGGCTTGCGTTGCCCGACTGGCTGACCGGCAACCCGAAGCAGGCCGGAAATCGCGTCGCCCGGCGCCTGGACGCCGTCGAGCGGCTCATCCAGTACGACCGCAACGCGCTGGACCGACTGAACCGGGAGCACCGCATCGCCGAGGCGGTCGACGACATGCGCCACGTCCGGTGGCTGGCCGAGCACCTCGAGGGCATCGCCACCAGCGACTACATGGCGCGGATCCGCGGCTGGACCAGCGACGAAGACGGCGAGGTCTTGCGTTCGGCGCTCGAGCGGGCCGGCATCCCGGCCGCGTTGAGCTTTCCGCCCGCGCCGCTTGAAAAGATTCCGCCCTCGCTGGTCGTCAACCCGCCGTGGGCGCGGCCGTTCGAGCTGTTCGCGAAACTGGTCGGCACGCCGGGCGCCAACGAGGCCGATCCGAGCGTGATCGTGGCCTTCATCGCGCCGGTGCTGTTCGGCTACATGTTCGGCGATGTCGGCCACGGCATGTCGGTGCTGGTCCTGGGGCTTGTGCTGTGCCGCCGTTTTCCGGCCACGTCGATCCTGATCTGGGGCGGAGCGTGGTCCATTGTCTTCGGCGTCGCGTTCGGCTCCATCTTCGGGGTCGAGGGCGTCATTCCGGCGCTGTGGCTGCACCCGGTTACCGAGCCGCTGCCGGTGCTGATCGTGCCGCTGGTCGGCGGTGCAGTGCTGATCGGGCTGAGCATGCTGCTCAATGCCCTCGAACACGCCTGGGCGGGGCGGTTCATGGAGTGGGTCTATACCCAGTCGGCGATGCTCGCCGCACTCGCGTTCGGCATGGTGTCGCTGATCGACGCCGCGTTCCTGCCGGCCTTGTTCATCGCGTTCGCCGTGCAGTACGCGGGGCTGTGCTGGGACTATCGACGGCACGGTCCGTCGGCATTCGCGCGCGCGTTCGCCGAGCTGGCCGAAGGCCTGCTGCAACTGGCCGTCAACACGCTGTCGTTCATCCGCGTCGGTGCATTCGCGCTGGCCCACGCCGGGCTGTCGCTGGCGGTGGTAACGCTGGCCGACGGCACCCGGACCCTCGTCGCCTGGTTGCTGGTGATGCTGTTCGGCAACGCGCTGATCATCGCCATCGAGGGGCTGGTCGCGTCGATCCAGACCACGCGCCTGATGCTTTTCGAATTCTTCAACCGCTTTCTCGTCGCCGGCGGGCGGCCGTTCCGGCCACTCGCACCGCCAGCACCACCGCCACCGCCGGCTCATTGAACATCAAGGAGACCCGAACATGTCGACCATTGCTGACCGCAAACCGAGAACAGTCCTCGGCTTGATGCTGATGATCCTGCTCGGCGTGATCGTCGCCTTTGCGACGAGTCTGCTGCTGTGGATGCCCGAGGCGCTGGGCGTCGAGCCCGATGTGGCCGGGGCGCTGCCGCCCGAGGCGTTCAAGTGGGGCTTCATCTCGGCCGCGGCCGCGACCGGGCTGTCGGCGCTTTCGGCCGGCTACGCGGTCGCGACCGTCGGCAGCGCCGGCGTCGGCGCGCTGACCGAGCGGCCCGAGCTGCTCGGCCGCGTGCTGATTCTCGTCGGCCTGGCCGAGGGCATCGCGATCTACGGGCTGATCGTGTCCATCCTGATCATCAACCGGCTGGGCTGAAGTGGGCGCACCGGTCTTCATCGGCGACGAGTGGACCGCGGCCGGCTTTCGGCTGGCTGGCGCGCGCACGGTCGTGCCCGGACCGGGAGAGGTGCGCCGGGTGTTCGACGCCGCGTGCGCGGCCGGCCCTCCACTGTTGTTGCTCGATGCCGATGCGGCCCGGGAACTCGAGCCGGCGCTGCTCGAATCGGCACAGGCGGCGCTGGACCCGCCGGTGCTGGTCGTGAACCCGGTCGCGGGCGAGGCCTTACCGTCTGACCCGTCGACGGATTTAATTGCGCGCATTCGCCGGCGCATGGGAGTCGCAGGATGAGCCGTCGCGACAATCGAAGCGCTCCGGTCCGGCCCGGTCACAACCGCGCCTCGCTCGAGGCCCTGGTCGACTACGTCGAGGCCCAGTGCCGCGAGCGCTGCGACCGGGTGCTGGCCGAGGCCCGCGACGAGGCCGCCTCGGTCCGCCGCCAGGCGCGCGACCGCGCCGCGCAATTGCTGCGCGAGGCGCGGGCGCAGGAAAGGCGCACGGCGGCGAAGCGACTCGAGACCGAACGCGCGCGTCAGCGCTCGCGGCTGCGCGAGCGGCTGCTGGCCGACCGTCGCGCGGCGGCCGAGAAGGCGGTGCCGATGTTCGTAGAGGCCCTCGAACGGCTGTGGCACGAAGGCGCCGGGGCGCGCCTGGCCTGGCTGGAACGGGTCCTGGCCGACGCCCGGGGCGTGCTGCTCGGCGAGCGCTGGACGATTCACCATCCATCCGATTGGGACGAGGCCGAGGGCAGCGAAGCGCTCGCGCGGTACCGGGGCGGGGAGAAAGAGGGGAACGGGGAGGACGCGCCGAACGACGCCGACGGGCCCGGGATCGGGACGCGCCCGGTCGAAGTGGATTCGAATGCGGCCGCAGGCATCGACTCCGGCTTCCGGATCTCGGCCGGGCGGGTCGTCGTCGACGCCACGCCGGCCGGCCTGGCGGCGCGCGAGGACTGGATCGCGGGGCTGCTGCTCGCCCGGCTACCGGAAGAAGCACCGGAGATCGACGTATGAGCCTGGCCAGCGAAAGCCGCACCGGCGAGGCGCTTGCCACCATCGTCGAAATCGCCGGGCCGGTGGTCCGTGCCCGGGCCGAAGGTTCGTTCCGGACCAACGAGGCGGTCGCGGTCGGCGAGGCGCGCCTGATCGGCGAGGTGCTGCGGCTGTCGGGCGACGAGATCACCGTCCAGGTGTTCGAGGAAACCACCGGCCTCAGGCCCGGAAACCGGGTGTTCGGCTCCGGGCAGCCGCTTTCGGTCGATCTCGGTCCGGGTCTGCTCGGCGGCATCTTCGACGGTCTGCTGCGCCCGCTGACCGGTACCGGGGACGCGTTCATCCACCCCGGCCTGTTTCATTCGCCGGCCGGCCGGCACGAGTTCGAACCGGTCGTGGCAAAGGGCGACGAGATCGCCGGCGGCGCCGCGTTCGGAAAGGTGCCCGGCCACGGCCGCTTCGACCTCGCCCTGCCGGTGCCGCCGGACGTGTCCGGTACCGTCGACGAAATTGTCGAAGCCGGCGAGTACGCCGCTGACGAAACCGTTTGCAAGGTCCGGCGCGACGACGAGGTGACGGCGCTGACGATGCGCCAGCGCTGGCCGGTGCGCAGCCCGCGCCCGATCCGCCGGCGGCTGGAGTCGCGCGAGCCGCTGATCACCGGCCAGCGCATTCTCGACAGCCTGTTCCCGGTCGCGCGCGGCGGCCGGGCCGCAATGCCCGGCGGTTTCGGCACCGGCAAGACCGTGCTGCAGCAGGCCGTGGCCAAGTGGTGCGACGCCGACGTGATTGTCTACGTCGGCTGCGGCGAGCGCGGCAACGAAATGGCCGAGGTGCTGCGCGAGTTTCCCGAGCTCGAGGACCCGCGCACGGGCCGGCCGCTGAGCGAGCGCTCGGTGATCATCGCGAACACGTCGAACATGCCGGTGGCCGCGCGCGAGGCCAGCATCTACACCGGCGTGACGGTGGCCGAATACTTCCGCGACATGGGCTTCGACGTCGCGATGCTGGCCGACTCGACCAGCCGCTGGGCCGAGGCGCTGCGCGAGATTTCCGGACGGCTGGGCGAGCTGCCGGCCGAGGCCGGCTACCCGGCCTATCTGGGCAGCCGCAAGGCCGAGTTCTACGAACGCGCCGGCCGGGTCGAGACGCTTTCCGGCCAGAAGGGCTCGGTGACGCTGATCGGCGCGGTCAGCCCGCCGGGCGGCGACTTCTCCGAGCCGGTGACGCTGTACACGCAGCGCAACGTCCGCTGCTTCTGGCCGCTGGACCGCGACCGCGCCCGGGCGCGCTTCTACCCGGCCATCCACCCGCTGCAGGCCTATTCCGAGGACGCCGGCGATCTCGGCCGCTGGTGGCGCGAGCAGGGCTACCCGGAATGGGAGCGCCATCGCCGCCGGCTGCTCGAGCTGCTCGAGGACCAGGTGCACCTGGAGCGCATGGCGCGCATCGTCGGCAAGGACACGCTGCCGGCGCCGCAGCGGCTGGCGCTGCTGAACGCCGAGCTGGCCAACGACGCATTCCTGCGCCAGTCGGCGATGTCGGAAACCGATGCGTACTGCGCGCCGAAGCGCCAGGTCGCGATGCTGCGGGTGCTGATGCGCTTCATCGACGGCGCCGAGCGCGCGCTGTCCGACGGCGCCGACATCGACGAGATCTCCGCGCTGCCGGTGCTGCGCCGGATCCGGCGCATGGGCGAGGAGATCGGCAACGACGAGGTCGAGCGCTTCGAGAAACTGGCCGCCGAGATCGATTCGGCGCTGGCCGGGCTGGCCGGCACCGATTCCAATGGCAGGAGCCACGGCGATGCGGCGACTCATTCGAGCGGTTCATCGCGGCCTGGAGGCCGCTCCTACGACGAATCGCCGCCGAAGGGCGCTTAAGGAGAACGGGCATGCCGAATGACCTTGCGGGAAACATCGTCTCCGAGGTGGTCCTCGAGCGCGGCGCGCGCAGCCTGGACGGACCGCTGCTGGTGCTCGAGCGCGAGGTCGGCTGCGGGCTGCACGATGCGGTCGAGATTCTCGATGCCGAGGGGCGCGCGCGACTCGGCCGGGTCGTCGCGCTCAAGCCCGACGCGATCGTCGTCGACATCCACGAATCCAGCCGCAACCTGCCACTGGACGGCATCCGCGCGCGCTTCCTCGGCAAGCCGCTGACCTTCGGCGTCGGCCCGGGCCTGCTCGGCCGCGTGCTCAACGGCTCGGGTATGCCAATCGACGGCGGCGCGCCGCTGGCGATCGACGAGGAACGGCCGGTCGTCGGCGCGCCGGTCAACCCGGTCGCGCGCGAGCTGCCGGTCGATTTCATCGAAACCGGAATCACCGCGATCGACCTGCTCAATGCGCTGGTGCGCGGTCAGAAGCTGCCGCTGTTCTCCGGCGGCGGCATGCCGCACGACCGGCTCGCGATCCGGATCGCGCGGCACGCGCGCCTGCTCGGTGCGGGTGCTGGCGAGTTCGCGCTGGTGTTCGCCGGCATCGGTGTGTCGCACACGACCGCCGAACTGTTCCGCGACGCCATCGCCGAGTCCGGCGCGCTGGAGCGCACGGTGATGTTTCTGAACCTGGCCGACGAATCCAGCGCCGAGCGCCTGCTGGCGCCGCGCTACGCGCTGACCGCGGCCGAATACCTCGCGTATACCGAGGGCCGGCACGTGCTCGTCGTCATGACCGACATGACCAGCTACTGCGAGGCGCTGCGCGAGGTCTCGGCCGGGCACGGCGAGATTCCGGCGCGCAAGGGCTACCCGGGCTACATGTACTCCGACCTGGCCAGCCTGTTCGAGCGCGCCGGGCGCATCCGCGGCATGGACGGTTCGCTGACCCAGCTGCCGATCCTGACCATGCCCGGCGACGACATCACCCATCCGATCCCGGACCTGACCGGCTACATCACCGAAGGCCAGATCGTGCTCGACCGCGCGCTGGACCGCAAGGGCATCGACCCGCCGGTGGCGGTGCTGCCCAGCCTTTCGCGGCTGGTCGACCAGGGCACCGGCGAGGGCTACACGCACGCCGACCACCCGGCGCTGGCCTCGCAGCTCTACGCCGCCTACGCCCGAACCCGGCACGTCCGGTTGCTGGCCAGTGTCGTCGGCGAGGAAGGGCTTTCCGACGACGACCGCGCCTACATCGAGTTCGGCGATGCGTTCGAAAAGCGCCTGATCTCGCAGAGCGATGCGCGCACGCTGGACGAGAGCATGGAAATCGGCTGGGAAGTGCTGAAGATGCTGCCGAAGGCCGGCCTGACGCGCCTTTCCGACGAGCAGATCGAACGTTATCTCGGCGGCGGCGACAACGCCCCGGACGAGGATGCTGGCGATGGCTGAAGGCAATCGCAGCGGTTCGGCCTCGCGCGCCCAGTGGCTGGAAATGAAGCGCGAGCGCGAGGTCGTCGAGGAAGGTCATCGCTTCCTCGACGAAAAGCGCGTGCTGCTCGCGCGCGAGATGCTGGACCGGCTCGCGAAATGCGCCGAACGGCGCGCGCAGTTCGCGACCAGCGAGCGCGACGCGCACGCCGCGCTGGAACGCGCCACTGGCCGGCTCGGGCTCGAGCAGATCCAGGTTCATCCGCCGCTGGACGCCGGCTCGCTCGAGCTGGAAACCGGGGCCGGCTCGTTTCTCGGCGTCCGGTTGCCGCAGCCCGAACTGAAAGGCGGCCCGCCCGAGGCCGGCGAAGTCGAGCCGGTCGTCGAGCGCAACGAAATTGCCGTTGCCGCCGATCATTTCGCCGGGCTGTTCGACGATGCGCTCGCGCTTGCGACCGACTACGCCGCGCTGCTCCGGCTCGAAGCCGAATATCAGCGCACCCAGCGGCGCGTGCGCGCGCTGGAAAAGATCATCCTGCCCGAAATGCGCGCCGACGAGCGCGCGCTGGAGAACGCGCTGGAAGAACTGGAGCTCGAGGAAGCCGTGCGCGTCCGGCTGGCGGTGCGGTCCTGAAAGCGGAAGGCGGCCGAGCCGGCCGCCTTCCGCGCCTCGCCGGTGACGACCGGGATGTCACTCGACGATGCGTACCTCGGTCTGCGTGCTGTCCAGGGTGTATTCGGTCAGCACGCTGACGTAGCCGTCGACCACCCAGGTGTAGGTGCCGGCCTCGCCGACGTCGAATTCGATCACCTCGGGTGTGTCCAGCGAGGCGGCCGAGGCGACCTCGTTGCCGGATGGATCGAGCAGCCGGAAATCCAGATCGGCGAACGGCTGCCAGTTCAGCACGCCTTTCAGCCCGATCGTCGACGGCCCGACCTCGAACCCGATCGTGTGCACCGTGGTGTTCTCGGCCGACGGACCCATGACGCCGGTGAACGTGGTGGTGGTGTCGACGAATTCCACGCTTACGTCGAACAGTTGCCCGCCGCGGCGCGCGTCGATCCAGCTCACGCTGCCTTCCAGCGCGCCGTCGTCGTTGCGCGCGCGCCAGT
>JAVVDX010000016.1:18229-37621 GCA_032251475.1 Wenzhouxiangellaceae bacterium
TCGATCCAGCTCACGCTGCCTTCCAGCGCGCCGTCGTCGTTGCGCGCGCGCCAGTTGCCGACCAGTTGCAGCCGGGAATCGGCATCGTCGATCCGGTTCCAGTCGCCGTTGGCCGACCAGCGCGTCTGCCCTTCCAGAAAATGCACCCGCTCGCCGGCCGTGTCCTCGGCCAGCAGCAGCGCGTCCAGCACGTTGACGTGACCGGCGCCGACCTCGTGGAACGCGCGCCCTTCGACCGGCTCGGCGGTCGCCATCAGGATCTCGAGTACCTGATCCGGCGACAGTTGCGGGTTGGCCTCGAGCAGCAGCGCCGTGGTGCCGGCGACGAACGGGGTGGCCATGCTGGTGCCGCTGATCGTGTGGTAGTACGGGTAGTACTCGATCGGGTCGGTCACCGGGCCGAGCGCGCCGACGGCGGTTCCGGGCGCGCGCGTCGACGTGATGCCGTCGCCCGGGGCCATGATGTCCGGATGCTTGTACCGATGCCCGGCCACGCCGCGGCTGGAGAAATCGGCCAGCGCGGCATCGGGCGTGCCGGCGGCGACCGAGATCACCCACGGCGGGGTGGCGTACTTGTTGATCGTGTTCTCGGCCGGGCCGGAGTTGCTGGCCGCGAACAGCACGACCATGCCACGCCGATAGGCCTCGAACGAAGCCTTGTTGATCGGGTCGTTGGGATCGAATTCGGCGCCGTCGCAGCAGCCCCAGGAATTGGTTATGACGTCGATGCCGAGCCGGTCCTGGTTGGCGATCGCGTAGTCGAAGCCGATCAGCGCGTAGAGGATCGAGAGGCCCTCGCCGGCGCCGAGCCCGACCAGGCTGGCCCCGGGCGCGATGCCGTCGTTGGCGTATGGCCGGCGCGGGTCGTCGGCCGATATCACGCCGGTCCCGGCGACGGTGCCGGCGACGTGCGTGCCGTGGCCGGAGGTGGTGTCGCTGTTGCTCACGCCCTCGGCGAACAGCGTCGTGCCGCCGAGCAGTCCGAGATCGCCGACGATCTTGACGTTCTGGACCGTCTTCGAACCGAACGCCAGATCGGGATGGTTGGCGTCGATGCCCGAATCCAGCACCGCGACGGTCACCCCGGCACCGGTGTACGGCAGCGTGTCGTGGGCCAGGTGCCCGTCGGTGATTTCGCCGGAGTTGAAGTTGTAGTACTCCAGCGGGGCGTTGAAATAGATGCTCTCGACGCCGGCCAGCCCGGCGATCAGGTCGATCTCGGCGTTGCCGGCGACCAGGCCGGCCATCGGCAGCACGTTGAGCTTGAGCGGTTCGAGCGCCAGCGCGTCGAGTTTGGCCAGGCCGCTGCGATTGTTGAATGTCACGATCACTTCGCACGGACACTCGCCGGCCTGCATGCGCCGGTCGAGCTCGGGGCCGATGACGGCGTCGGCGAACGCCTGGCCCCAAACGGTGCCGCAAAGGGCCAGCGCGCTAAATACGAGTAAACGGATGCGGTTCATTTTCGGGTCTCCTCGGAAAGGTCTGCTGTTTCCCAAGGATGTTCCCGGCGCGTGGCGTGCCGCCATCCGGAGAAACCCCCGTTGTCCGGGGGGAAATTCCTCAACGCCCGGAAACGATCATCCGTGTCCAGCCGTTGCCCAGGCCAGTCGGGCCGGGCAGGGCGCCTCGATGCGGCAGCGCTGGCCGGGCAGGACGAGGGCCGACTGGCCGGTTTCCAGGCGCAGCTTGCCGGCCAGTTCGGCTTCGCCTTCGAGCACCAGGGCGATGGCCGGTCCATGATCGGTGGCCGGCTCGACCGGCGATCCCGGTCCGGCCTCGAGGATGCGCAGGTCGAATTCGGGCCGGCTGGGCGTGTAGATTCGGCAACCGCCGCGGCTTGTTGGTGCCATTACCCGCGGTGGTGCCGGCGAAAGATCCACGTGCGTCGACAGCAGCTCCGGATCGGTGTGCTTGCCGGTCAGTCCTGCGCGGATGACGTTGTCGGAGTTGGTCATGATTTCCAGGCCCGCGCCGCTCAGGTATGCGTGCGGGCGCCCGGCCCCGACGAGCACGCCCTGTCCGGCATGCAGCCGAATCAGGTGCATGAGCGGGAGAAACAGCAGGCCCCGGTCGTGCAGTCGAGCGGGGGCGGAACGATGTCGTGCCAGCCAGTCGCGGATCCAGGCCCAGGGCTGATCCCGGTCTCGCCGTTGTCGGGTCGGAAGCGCGGCGACGTGGGCGCCAAGCCGGTCCACCGCCCGTTCGAGCCGGTCGGCGGGCAGGTGCAGGATCCAGTGCACCAGACCGGCCGGGCCTTCGGCACGCAGCGCGGGCAGACCGTCACTGACACCGGGTGTCTCCGCCACCGTCGAGGCCAGTTCCGATTCGGGTCGAATGCCGTACAGCAATCGGAAATCGTCCAGCGCGAGCAGGAACTCGGGCTTCGGGTTCGGGTCGCGGAATGTCCGGTGCGGGGCATCGAGCGGGATGCCGGCGGAATTTTCGCGGGCGAATCCGGCCTCGGCCTGCGCCCGGTCCGGGTGGATCTGGATCGACAGCGGGCGTTCGACGTCGAGAATCTTGAACAGGAACGGCAGTTCGCCGAACCGGGCGGCGACCGTGGGCCCGAGAAGGCGGTCCGGGTCATGTTCGATCAGCGCATCGACATCGACCTTCCGCCGGCCGAACCGGACCGTCGAGGGCGCCTGCGGGTGCGCGCCCAGCCAATATTCGGCGTGCCGTCGGCCATCGGGGTTGGCGATGCCGAGCAGTTCCGGGATGAACCGCGTTCCGCCCCAGTGATAGTGACGGATGCGGCCGGAGAGGGGCAGGATCGGCGGCAGTGCCCGATGCGGGAGATTCAATGGCGTGTCCGGGTTGCCGTGGCGCTCGCTCATCGCATCCGAGTCACGCCCCGGACCCTATCCGCAGCCGGCCGTCCGGCAATGCCTCGATCGGCATCGGGTCGCTGAGTTCGCCGATGAATGCGCCGCTGTCGTCGACGTTGCGGAAGGCCACGAGAGAGTGGCCGAGCGCCGCGGTCTGAACGACGCGCCCGGCATACAGGCTGCCGGTCTCGTCGCCGATCAGGAACGGATCGTCCGGTGCGTGCCACGGTCCGGTCATCGACTCGCCGACGAAATAGATCGTGCCGGTCCTCGGCCGAACACCCGGCTCGGCTCGCCGCCTATGCGAGTGGTAATGCGTGCTGACCGAGCAGATCAGGTAATGGCGGCCGCCGATTTCGAACACCTGCGGCACCTCCATTTCACCGTACCAGCCCGGCGCGAGCACCGGCGGCTGCACGGCCCAGTCGACCAGGTCCGTCGAGACGGCATGGCCGATCGCGCCGCGGCCGTCGTCGGGCCCGGAATTGATCCGGCAGGTCACGAACATGTGATAGCGGCCATCGTCCGTGTCGCGCATTACCCAAGGGTCGCGCCACGACTGGTCGTGCCAGCGCCCGAGGTCGAGTTGCTCGTACCAGTGTGGGTCCAGCGGCGCGATTTCGGGCCCCGGCTGCTTCTGCCAGTGGTGCAAATCGGTCGACGTCGCCAGACAGACGCGCTGGATAAGGCCGTTCTCGCCGCGGTTGGTGCCGGTATAGAACAGGTGCCACAGGCCTTCACGGCGGACGATGCTGCCGGTCCAGGTCGTATACGAATCGGGCCGGTCGGGTTCGGACGAGGGCCCGAACGCGGTTGGCAGGACGGTCCAGTCGCGAAGGTCGCGCGAGACCGCGTGCCCGATCGACGCGTTCCAGTGGCGCCGATCCGGCTCGCCGAGGCTGCGGTCGGCCTGGAGATAGAACGCGTGGATTTCTTCGCCGTCGACGGCGAACCAGCAGTCCCAGACCCATTGATCGGAAAGTCGAAGTGACATGAATCGGCACCCGTCTCGATGCGGTCGGGGCAGGCGTCAGACCCGGATGCGCTGGGGCACGCCGCCGGTCAGCAGCACCGTTCGGTCGAGGACGAAATTGGAATAGAACGGCAGGATCGCACCGCCCATGGCATTGGCTTCGGCACCGAGCCGCCCGGTCAGCACACGCGGCTTCATGACGCCCGGTGGCGGGTTCCGTTCGAGGCGTTCGGCGACTCTTGCGGTCAGTTCCTCGATCAGGGGCCGCGGAAGCTGGGAATCGATGACCAGCGCTTCCGGGTCGAGCACGCAAACTGCGGCGCAAAGTGCGTGCACGAGCGCGTCGGCGCAATCGGCCAGCCATTCGTCGACGAATGGGCGGGCGCGGTCCATGACCTTGTCGAGGTCGGCGATATCGTCGGCGACATCGATGCCGTGGGCGGCGAGGTGACGCTGCAGCACGAACAGCGAGGCGCGATTGAGCAGCTCGACGCCGTCGGCCGGTTCATCGGTCTGCGAACTTGCCGAATCCAGTTTCGATGGCGGCACCGGCATCGATGCGATCGCCCCCGAGTTGCCGTGCGCGCCGGGTTCCAGGTTGCCATTGATGACGACGCCGCCGCCGACGAACGTGCCGATGTAGACGTAGAGAAAGTTCGAAATCTCGATGCCGCAGCCGAACAGCAGCTCGGCGATCGCGGCCGCTGAATCGTCGTTTTCGAAAAAAACCGGCAGCGTCGTCAGCTCGGCCAGCGTCTTGCCGAAATCTATGCTGCGCCATTTCTCGGCGGCTTCCTGGCTCATGCCAAGCTCGCGGGCCCATTCGCCGATGAACCACGGCATCGCCACGCCAACCCCCATCAGGCGGCGCTGCTGGTCGGTCGTCAGCCGACCGGTCAAATCGGCCAGACCCCGCCCGATCTTTGGCAGCATGGCCTCGGGGTCGGGCCAGGTGTACTTGTGGCTGATGCGGCCGAGCGTCCGCCCGCCGAAGTCCATCAGCAGCAGATCCATGTAGCGTCGGCCAACCTTGACGCCGATCGCGTAGGCGCCGGAAGGATCGATGGTGTACAGCGTCGACGGCTGGCCCTTGCCGCCGCGCTTCTGCCCGCAGCGGCGAACCAGGCCGGTCTCGTCGAGCTCGTCGACAATGCGGCTGACGGCCTGAGGCGACAGGCCGCTGCGCTGCGTCAGCATGGCCTTGGAGGCCTGGTCGCAGCGGCGCAGCTCGGTCAGCAGTATGCTCTTGTTGTAGCGGCCCAGTCGGCTCGAATTGCTGCCTCTACCCACGTGTCGCTCAGCCCGTGTCGAATGCTCTTTCGGCAAGGATCAGGGCACCGATCTCACCCGACCTGCCGGCGTGGCCTGGTGCGGCGATGTAGTGATCCACATTGTCGGCCGAAATCCATGAAAAGTACCCGCCGGCAAGCTCCAGGAAATTCTGCCGAATGTTCTCGTACAGACCTTCCCGAAGCATCACGCCCCCGCCCACGATGATGCGCTGGGGCGCGAACAGGCTGGTCAGATTGTGGCACATGGCTGCCAGGTAATGGGTCTGCAGCGCCCAGGCCGGATGGTCGTCCGGCAGTCCGGCCGGGTCGCAGTCCCAGCGCGCGCGCAGCGCCGGCGCGCTGGCCAGCCCTTCCAGGCACGGGCCGTGAAACCGGCACGCGCCCCGGTAATCGTCGTCCGGATGGCGCGGCACCAGCATGTGCCCGACTTCCGGGTGCGATTTGCCGTGTACCAGGCGTCCGCTGCTGACCAGGCCGGCGCCGATGCCGGTGCCGACGGTCACGTAGATGTAATGGTCCAGTCCCGCGGCGGCACCGTCGCGGCCTTCGCCAAGCGCCGCGCCGTTGACGTCGGTGTCGAACCCGACCGGCACGTCGAGCGCCTCGCGCAGCCGGGAGACGAGGGGCACGTGATTCCAGTGCGCCTTCGGCGTCTGCGTAATCGAGCCGTAGTCGGGCGAGCGCAGGTCGAGTTCAACCGGCCCGAAGCTCGCTACGCCGAGTGCCCGAAGCCGGCCGAAACGCCGTTGCGCTGAACGGAAGAACTCGACGACCTCGGCCAGCGTTGCGTCAGGGGTGGTCGTCACGACGGTGTGCCGGTCGAGGACTCGTGCAGGGTTAATGGCGACCGCGCATACGAATTTCGTGCCCCCGGCCTCGATGCCGCCGATGATCTGCCTGTTCGATGCGTGGTCTCGACTCATCGCGATTCAACCGTTGCCGATGGTGACCGGCGCGCCTACCAGAACCATGCGAGCAACACCGCGATCGCGACGACGATCAGCAGCGAGTGGAAGCGGTAATTCCGGTAAAGCGGCAGCCCGCGCAACTCCGCCGTGTCCTGCCGGAACGCGCGTGCGGAAAAAGCGAACTCGGTTTCCCCGGCCGGCGGCGCGCGCTCGAGCAGGCTCAGCACGACCAGGCTGGCGACCGCAAGCACGAACAGGATCGGCGCGACGTAGAGGAAATGGATGTTGATGATTTCGAAAACCTCGTTGCAAACCATCAGCACCGCTCCTGCCGCGGCTCCGATGAGCAGGGTACCGAACGCGGCGTTTGCGGTCGCTCCGCGCCAGAAGAAGCCGACGATGAACAGTGCGACGATGGGCGGCACCGCGTAAGCCAGCACGGTCTGCAGGTAGCGGAACAGCGACGCGAAGTTTTCTATCTGCGGAGCCCAGGCCACGGCCAGCAGCATGAACAGGAAGGTGACGAACTGACCGATGCGCATCAGCCTGTGTTCACTCAGATGCGGGAATTGCGGCCGGATGAAGTCCATCGTCGTAAGCGTCGAGGCGGAGTTCAGTGTCGAGTCGATCTGCGACATCAGTGCTGCGATGAAGCCGGCCAGCGCCAGCCCGAGCAGGCCGACCGGCAGCAGGTCGAACATCAATGTCGGGTAGACGAGATCGGCGCTCTCGAGCTGCGGGTACAGGATGATGGCGGCCGTGCCGGGCAACACCATGACAAACAGCATCGGCAGCTTCAGGAAGCCCGCGAACAGCATGCCCCATCTGCCGTGATCGAGGCTTTTCGCGGCCAGCACGCGCTGCATCATGAACTGGTTCGTGCACCAAAAGTAGAAACCCAGCAGGAAGACTCCGGTGGCGACCCCCGGCCACGGCACGTACGGGTCGTCGGCCGGCCGGATCAGGCTGAGCTTTTCGGGGTCGATCTGGGTCATGACCGCCTGCCACCCGCCGGCCTTGTCGAAGGCGAAGATCGTGACCAGTACCGCGCTCATGATCAGCAGGAAGGCCTGGATTGCGTCAGTGTAGATGACTGCCTTGAGCCCGCCGGCGATCGTGTAGATGCCGGCAACAACGGCCAGCAGCGTGATCGTCTGCCACAGCGGAATCTCCGGAAACACCAGTCGCAGGATCAATGCCCCGGCGAACAGGCTGCCGGCGGTGTCGACGACGATGTTCAGGAATATCGTCAGCACCGAGAAGAAGCGTCGCGAGCGCCGGTCGAAACGTCGCTCGAGTACCTCGGGCATGGTATAGACCTGCGAGCGCAGGATGGAAGGCAGGAAGAACAGCGCGAACACGACCAGCACGAAGGCGGCCATCCACTCGTAGTTGTAGACCGCGATGCCGGTGGCGTAGGCATCCCCGGCCAGGCCGACCAGCGACGTGCTGGACATGTTCGAGGCGAACATCGAAAGGCCGATGAACGGCCAGGCCATCGAACGCCCGGCGAGGAAATACGCCTCGCTGGAATCGTGCCTGCGGCTCAGCAACAGGCCGATTGCGATCGTCAGCACGAACAGCGCGATGATGATGCCGAGGTCAACGGGATGCAGGGCCAGGCCGGTCAGGTCAGTCATGGTCGTCTCGGATTCTACCGTTGGTCATCGTCCGGGCCGCCGGGCAGGGCGGTCCGGTGCGCGAAGAAACGCGTCGATCCGGCCCGCCGATGGCATTCGGAAGCGTTCTCCCGAACGCCATCGGCGGGGCAGCCTGTGCGGGTCAGAACTGGTAGGTCAGCGCCAGCGCCACGGTCCGGCCCGCGATCGAGCGGGCGCGGATGAAGCGCTCGCCGTCGACGAAGCTGAAGCCGCCTTCGGCCTCGGTGACCCCGATTTCGTCGAACAGGTTGTTGACCGTCAGCTGCAGGGCCATGTTGCGGGTCAGATGGAAATCCGCGAACAGGTTGACGAACGTATAGCCGTCCATCTCGTAGCTGTTGTCGTCCTGCGAATAGGAGTCGGTCGTGCCGATGATGGTCGCGCCGATGGAATGGTCGCGGATATAGTAGCTCGGCGAGAAGCTCCAGACCCAGTCGGCCTGCCGTCGGGGCGTGTTGCCGATCAGGCTCGGGTCGTTGGAGTCGTCGATTTCGGCGTCGGTATATGTAACGGCGCCGCGGAGACTGAAGTCGCCGAGATCCATGACACCCTCGACTTCGATGCCCAGCGATTCGTAGGTGCGAATGCGCGCACGATTGTCATCGCCCTTGGATTCGGAGTTGGCGTCGTCGGTCTCGACATAGAAACCGGTAGCGAAGACTCCCAATATCCTGTTCTGGTACTTGAAGCCGAGCTCGGTGGACATGATGTCGTTCTCGACCGATCCGGCAACCACGCCGCCGTTTTCCAGGAATCCGCCGTCACCGAGACGGTCCGCGTTGGCGCGCGAGCCCTCCGAATAACTGGCGAACACGGCTGTGGAATCGTTCAGCGTGTAGTTGGCGGCCAACGAGTACGACCAGTAGCTCCAGTCGTACTTGAAGCGAGATGCGTTGATCGCTTCGGTCGTCACCCAGGCGACGTTCTGCTCCGCCAGCGGCGCGTCCGGACCCACACCCAGGTCCTGTTCTGAAGCAAAGGCATAGTGGCCCGTACCCTCGCCGTCGTCGTAGCGCACGCTGGCATCGATGTCCAGGCCGTCCATGGGCCGCGCCGACACGGCCAGATAGAACGCGTCGATGTCTGTCTCCAGGCTGGTGTCGCGCGTGCAGCAGTTGCCCCAGTCCGGTGCACCGAAAGCCAGTTGGCCGTTGGTCGTGAGCTGCTGGTCGCCGGCAAAAACGTCGACCAGCCTTGCCTCGTCCGAGACATCCTGGAGGAACGTCTGCCAGAACCAGTTCACGTCGATGTCCTGGCTGGCGCGGTAGTAGCCGGCGGTGACGTCGAAGTAGTCGAACGAGCGCGTCAGGCTGAGGTCGTTGGTGAAGTTGTCGAGGCTCTTCAGGTCGTTGTCGAACGTGCGGATATTCTGCAGAAGGCCGTTGCCGTTCAGGTCGGCCAGCTCGGCGCCGGTCATGACCTGGCCGGCGTTGGGGCCGGAGACGAACGCCAGACCGTCGGCGCCGGTGCCGTTGAGCACGACCGACAGCGATTCGATGTCGGTGGCGCTGCCGATGTCGGCGGTGAAGGCGCCGAAGAATGTGCCCTCGGTGTCGTTGAAGCGGAATTTCTCGTTCAGCTCGAACCCGGAGCCGACGTCGAATTTGATGTCCAGGCCGACGCCGAATACTTCGCTCTCGTTGCCGTCGCGGATGCTGCTGCGGCGAAGCTTGCCGTTGACGTCAAAACTGGTGATGTCGCCGAGGTCGCGGCTGATGTTGGAGTCTTCCTTCGCATCCAGGCCCGGGACGCTCGACTGGCCGGCCGTCATGGGCATCGGCAGGTAGGTCGGGACATTGTCGTTGAGGTACTTGAAGTAGGCGCGCACATAGCCGCGATTGAACTCGCGCGTGATGTTGGCCTTGATCTGGCCGCCCTCGGAAGCGTCGAACGGGACATCGCGCACGCCTTCGCCGTCGCGGTAAAAGCCGCCGACGTGGAAACGCCAGTCGCGCCCGATCGGGCCGCCGTAGTCGAAATCGACCCGCGCGCTGTCGTAGGTCAGCCCGGAAGTCACCCTGACCGAGCTTTCCTCGAACTGCCCGGTCTTGCTGATGAAGTTGATCACGCCAGCCGGCGAGTTGCTGGCCAGTGTGGCCGCCGAACTGCCCTTGAGCACTTCGATGCGTTCGAGCGTATTGTCCAGCCGCAGGAACTGGTCCGACGTGCCGACGATGATGTCTCCGAACTGCAGGATCGGCATGCCGTCTTCCTGCAACTGGACGAACTTCGACCCGCCGGCAGCGATCGGTACGCCTCGCACCGAGATATTGGTGTTGCCTTCGCCCGCTGAAGCTTCGGAGCGCACGCCGGGAATGGTTCGCAGCACCTCGGCGGCGTTGCGATAGGCGGTGCGGGTGATTTCCGCGTCGCTTAGCGTATTGATCGAACGTGAGTTGCGAAACTTGCTTCGGCCGCGAACCGACCCGGTGACGGTGATCTTGTCGAGGTACTGTTCCTCTTTACGGGTTTCGCTCGAAGTGTCTTCGAGTGTCGCTGATTCTTCCTCCTCATCTTCCTGCGCCCAGGAAGGCCCGGCCAGAAATACGGCACAGGCAGACGCTAGCGCGATCAGCGCGCGCTGCAAGTTGATCTTGGACTCCCAATGCATGGCTCCACCTCGAATGTCATTGTTGTGATGATCTCTCTCCATGACGTTGTCGGTGCCGGCCTTTCCCGGCCGCGATCCCCATCGCCTGCGAAGTTGCATGGAACGCCGGCTGACAACGTTTGCATAGATTAAATCACAGTGAAATAATTAAGTCAAACGGCCATGCGAGGGGGCGGCCCGGACGAGTTCGGGCCTTGAATAATCCGGGCTTACAGGTCGTTCAGTGCTCTGCAGGCCTTGCGGGCTTCGCTCAAGCCGCTCGCGCGCTGCACGAACGCATCGCGCGCGGAGCGCGACAGTCGCATCGCGTCGAAGCCGGCGCCCATGGCGTACAGGCCCGGGGTGCCGAGGGTGCGGACTTCATTGAACAGGTGGATGCCGCCGGCGACGAGCACCGAGTCGGAGAAGCGCCGGCGCGAATAGCGCGCCAGCCGGCGGGTCGGGTCGGCGCCCGGTTTCATTCCCCCCGTGTTCATGTTGGAGAGCTGCTCGATCAGCGCGGCGACGTCGCCCAGCCCGAGGTTCAGTCCCTGTCCGGCCAGCGGGTGGACGCTGCGCGCGGCATCGCCGGCCAGCGCGACGCGGCCGGCGGCGAGCGCCCCGGACTGGCGCCGTACCAGCGGAATCGCGTGGCGCTGCCCGAGCGTCTCGAACGCGCCGAACGGCGAGCCGGCCGCGTGTTCGGCCAGCGCGTCGCAGAAGGTCTCGTCGTCGAGTTGCATCAGTCGCGCGGCCTCGTCGTCGTGCACCGACCAGACCAGCGACGAGCGGCCTTCCGGCAGCGGCAGCAGCGCCAGCGGCCCGAGCTCGGTGAATCGCTGCCAGGCGATGCCCGGGTTGAGCTTTTCGGTCTCCAGGTGCGTGACGATTGCCTTCTGGTTGTAGTGGTGCGACGTCACCCCGATGCCGGCGGCGGTGCGCACGCGGCTTTGCTGGCCGTCGGCGCCGATCAGCATCGCGCCTTCGACACGATTTCCGTCGCTCAGCCGGATGCGGGCGGCGTCGCCGTCGATGTCGATGGCCTCGACCTCACCGGGCACCAGCCGGGTGATCCTGCGGCGCGCGGCCAGCGCCTGCCAGCACGCGCGGTCCAGTTCGCCCAGCTCGACGATCCAGCCCAGCGCCGGCAGGCCGTGCTCGCCGGCGGCGAACTCGACGTGGCCCCGGCCGCTCATGACCTGCATTTCGTGGTAGGCGGCGATGCGCCCTTCGCGCACGTGGCGCCATGCTTCCAGCGCCTCGAGCAGCTGCATCGAGCCGGGGCTGACCGCGACCACGCGCGCATCCAGCGGCGCGTCGTCTGCCGTATCGGCCGGCTCGCTGCGGTCGATGATCGCGACCTCGTGGCCGAGCCGGGCCAGCGCAAGCGCTGCGGCCGCCCCGACCGTGGAACCGCCGACGACGACGGCGTCGAATGCCTCGCTCATGAAACCTCCCGCACTTCGTCTTTGGCCGGGTCTTTGACCGCGTCTTTGGCCGGCGCCTCGCGCGCCAGCCGCGAGACCGGCTCGCGAAAGCCCATCGCCGAGTGCACCAGCCGCCGCCGAAGGCCGGGCACGAATGCGTGCGCAAGCAGGCCCAGCCCGGTGCCGACGCGAAACGGCAGGCTCGGGTTCGAAAATGCGCGCGCCAGGGTGTCGGTATAGCGCACCGTCTCGGCGTGGTCGCGCCTGCGCCGGGCCAGGTAGCGCGCCATCCAGACCGGCGCGCCGGGATCGTGTGCATCCCCGAGCACGTCGATCAGCGCAGCCACGTCGCGCAGGCCGAGGTTGAAGCCCTGGGCCGAGACCGGGTGAACCGTGTTGGCGGCGTTGCCGATCGCGACGACGCGGTCGCCGATCGGCACCTCGGTTCGCAGCAGCTTCAGTGGGTAGCGGGCGCGCCGGCCGGGGTTTGAAAACGCCTTGAAGCGGGCCGACGCGCGCCGTTTCAGCCGCGCGAGCAGTTCGTCGTCGTCGAGCTGCATCGCGTCCTCGACCCGCTCGGTCGCGTCGACCCAGACCACGCCGTAACGGCCCTCGGGCTGGGGCAGGAACGCCAGCGGGCCGTCGGGCGTGAAGCGCTCGTGCGCGGTGCCGGACGACGGCGGCTCGGCCATGACGTTGAAGATCATCGCCGACTGGCGGTAATCGGAGAGCGTCGAGGCGATGCCGGCGGCCTGGCGGATCGTCGAGCCGGTGCCGTCGGCGGCGACCAGCAGCCGGCACTCGAGCATCTTTCCCGAGGCCAGCCGGACCTCGACCGCGTTGTCTTCGGTCTGAAAGGTCTCGACGCGCTCGGGGCAGTACTCGGCGACCCCGTCGCCTTGTTCGCGCACCTCCAGCAGCCGGTTGCCCAGCTCGCGTGCGACGACGACGGCGCCGAAGCGGTCCAGGCCGTGTTCGGAGGCATCCAGCACGACGTGGCCGAGGCTGGCGGTGCGCGTGATGTCGATCCTGCGGATCGGGCATTGCGCCAGCGAATTGTCGTAGATGCCGAGGTTGCCCAGGATATTGAGGGAGGCGCGGTTGATCACCAGCGTGCGGTCGTCGTAACTGGGCTGGTGGTCGGCGTTGCGCGCGACCGCCTCGACGATCGCGACATCGAAGCCGGCCCGGGCCAGCCCGATCGCGAGCGTCGTGCCGGCCATGCCGCCGCCGGCGATGACGATGTCGTGTCGTTCGTTCATCGGGCCATCCTCGTGTTGCGCGACCGCCGGCTGCACCTCATGCCGACATCAGCGCCTCGATCTCGCCGGCCGCCGCCGGCACGTCGGACGACAGGATTTCCGGGTCGCCTTCGGTGATGCGGATATCATCCTCGATCCTCACGCCGATGTTGCGGAATTCGGCGGGAATGTCTTCGTCTTCGCCGATGTACAGCGCCGGCTCGACGGTCGTGACCATGTTCTTCTCCAGCACCCGCGAGCGGTTGTCGATCCGGTAGTCGCCGACGTCGTGCACGTCCAGCCCCAGCCAGTGGCCGGTCTTGTGCATGTAAAAGCGCTTGTAGTGCTCGCCTTCGAGGTTCTCGTCGAGCGAGCCGGTCAGAAGGCCCAGCTCGATCAGCCCTTCGGTCAGCACCCGAACGGCGGCGTCGTGGATGTCGTCGAACGTGTTGCCCTCGCGTGCCCGGTCGATTCCGGCGCGCTGGGCCGCGTGCACCAGCTCGTGGACCCTGCGCTGGGCCGGCGTGAAGCGCCCGGCGACCGGGAACGTGCGCGAGATGTCGGCCGCGTAGCCGGCGTACTCGCAGCCGGCGTCGATCAGAACCAGCCCGTCATCCGGCAGCGGCGCGCCGTTGTGCACGTAGTGCAGCACCAGCGCGTTTCGGCCGCCGGCGACGATCGGCAGATACGCCGGCGGGCAGCCGTGACGGGTGAATTCGTGGACGAGCTCGGCGGTCAGTTCGGCCTCGTGCATGCCGGGCCGGCAGGCCTCGATCGCGCGCCGGTGAGCGGCGGCCGAGATCTTCGCGGCCTTGCGCATCGCCCGGATTTCCTCGGCCGATTTGATCAGCCGCATTTCGTGCAGCACGTGGTCCAGCGCGATGAATTCCTCCGGCGAGCGGGAGTTGCGCTTGTTCTTCCGGAGCTCGTTGCGCCAGCCGATGACCTGGCGGTCGAACGCCGGGTCGCGCCCCAGCGAGTGGTAGATGCGCTCGCGGTCTTCCATCAGCCCGGGCAGGATTTCGTCGAGGTCGCCGATCGGAAACGCGTCGTCGACGCCGATCTGCTCGCGCGCGCCGTCCAGCCCCAGCCGCGGGCCGTCCCAGCGCTCGCGATCCGGGTCGCGCTCGCGGCAGAACAGGATCTGCTCGCCGGCCTCGCGGCCGGGCACCAGCACCAGCACCGCGTCCGGCTCGCCGAAGCCGGTCAGGTAGAGAAAGTCGCTGTCCTGCCGGAACGGGTAGAAACTGTCGCCGTTGCGCAGTTGCTCGCGCGCCGACGGCACGATGAGGATGCTGTCCGGCTCGGCCAGCTCCATCAGATGGCGGCGGCGCCGGGCCAGCGTCTCGCGGCGGAACGTCCCGGGTGCCGGGCTCGCCGATGTCGCGGCAACACGGTTCATGTACGGGCCAGGCGCAGCCCTTCTTCGCGCAGCAGCAGCGTTGCCACGCGGACGAACTCGCTGAGCTCGGTGAACGCCGCTTCCTGCTCCTCGTCGCCGGCTTCCGGGTCGGTACCGGCGCGCGCGATCTGCTCGAGCAGCCGCAGCACCTCGGCCGCGTCGGCGCTTTCCGGTTTCGCGGCGCCGGCGCCGGTACCGGCCCCGAAACCGGCCCCGAAACCCGCCAGAAAACCGCTCACCCACGACGCCAGGCACCGGGTCCGTTCGGTCAGCGGCCGGTCGTCGGTCGGCAGCAGCGGCTTGAAGTCCATGTCCGGCGAGGCGAGCTCGCTTCTCAGCGTGCTGATCGCCGGGCCGAGGTTTTCCCGGATCTTGTCGGAGGTCCAGTCGCCGACCTGCAGCTGCGCGAGCTGGTCGGCCAGTTCGCGCTCGGACTGGCGCGGCCCGCCGGCGAGCAGGCCGATCACGACGCCGTGCGTCTCGGCGATGCGCGCCGGCTCCTTGTCGGCGGACAGCGCAAGCAGCCAGGCCAGCTTGGATTCGTGGTCTTCCATGCGTTTGAAGGGGCTTCCGGAGGTGTCGGAGGACTGAAATGACTCGATATTTCAATGGTAGCACCGGCGGGCCCGATGCAAGGCCTGTGCCGGGCCCGATCCGGTGCCTGCCCGACCTGCCTCCGGCACCGGTTTCGGTCCGCTGCCCATCGAATTGCAAAGGCGATTCGAAAAAAGCTTGTTAAATTACCTGATGAAGTTCTATCATTGGTCTGACACAACAACAAATTTTCCGCCATGGACACGGAACGGATCAGCAACGCCCTCGACCGGATCGAGGCCGAGGTCGAGCGGCTTCAGAACAGGGTGGACGCGCTCGAACGCGAAAACAGCTCGCTGCTGGCGCGCCAGGAGACGCTGATGGCCGAGCGGGCGGGCCTGCTCGCGCGCAACGACGAGGCCCGAAAGCGCGTCGAGGCGATGATCGAACGGCTCAAGCAGCTCGAGACGGCAAGCTGATGTCGGAATCGGAAATGGTCACGGTCCGGATCCTGGACCGCGAATACCAGGTCGTGTGCACGCCCGAGGAGCGGCGCGGGCTGATGGAAGCCGCGCTCTACCTCGACGGGCAGATGCGCGAAATCCGCGAATCCGGCCGCCTCAGCTCGCTCGAGAAGATCGCCGTGATGTGCGCGCTGAACATGGCCGACGAACTGCTCAAGCTGCGCCAGCAGAACGTCGACCGCAGCGCGAACGTCGATCAGCGCATTCTCGACCTGGCGCGAAAGCTCGAAGCCGGCGCGGCCTGAAAACTACTGCGCGGGCGCCACATCACAGCAGGTCGAAATCCATTCGTGTATAGTCGAACTCATGGTGCTCTCTGCGGTGTGCGTCAGCGAGACCGCAATATGCCTTGTCCCTACTTTTTGACCTCGGGAAGGCAAATTTCAGGGCCGGTGTGCACATTCGTTCTGCGAATAGCCTGAAGGCCCGAATCGCTTTCCCACCTGAACCTCTGGTTCAAGGTCACCGGTTTCGCAGCGGCATCTGCGGAGGGCACCATCTCTTCCATTTCTGTGTCCAGCGCGTGAGCCCGTCCACCACGAACCGCAAGGCCGAGCTTCGAACCCGCCTGCTCGAGACCCGGACCAGCCTCCATCCGCACCAGCGCCGGCGCGCCGACCGCCAGATCTGCGTGCACCTGCTGCGGCTGCTCGGCGAGCGCGACTACGTCGACATCGCCGCGTTCCTGCCGTTTCGCGGCGAGCCCGACCTGACCCCGGCGATCGAGGCGCTCGCGGAGGCCGGGCGCAGAATCTGGCTGCCGGTCGTCGACGGGCGCGAAATGACCTTCCGGCGGTGGCAGCCGGGCGAACCGCTGGAACCGAACCGTTTCGGCATCCCGGAACCGGTCGGCGGCGTCGAGTGCCCGCCCGAACGGCTCGAACTGGTCCTGACGCCGCTGGTCGCGTTTTCGCCGTCGGGCACGCGCCTGGGCATGGGGGCCGGCTTCTACGACCGCGCGTTCGGCTTCATGCGCAAAGACCCGGTCGCCGGACCCTGGCTGGTCGGCGCCGCCTACGCGCTGCAGGCGGTCGACAGCCTGCCGGCCGAGTCGTGGGACGTGCCGCTGGGCGGCGTGATCACCGAGCGCGGCCTGACGGTCTTTCGGGAGTAGACGCAGGTCGGATTGGCGAAGCGTAATCTGGCGTGCTTCCCCATACCTTCCATTACCATTGGAGACCGTTCAAGCGATAGCGCGCGATGAACTACTGGCTGATGAAATCCGAGCCCGATGCGTTCGGCATCGACGATCTGAAGAGCCGCCCGGACAAGACCGAGCCGTGGGACGGGATCCGCAACTATCAGGCGCGCAATTTCATGCGCGATGAAATGAAGAAGGGTGACAAGGTGTTTTTCTACCATTCCAACTGCAGGCAGCCGGCCGTGGTCGGCATCATGGAGATCGCCAGCCGCCCGTACCCGGACCCGACCCAGTTTGACGCCGGGTCCAACTACTTCGACCCGAAGTCCGACCCGGAAGACCCGCGCTGGGTGCTGGTCGACGTGCGCCACGTGCGCGATCTGAAACGCCCGGTCACACTGGCCGACATGAAGGCCGAAGCCGACGCGTTCGGCGATTTTGCGCTGCTGAAGAAGGGCAGCCGGCTTTCGATCATGCCGGTCAGCCGCGACCAGTGGAACCGGGTTCTGGAAATGGAAAAGAGGACAGCCGAATGAGCCAGCAGAGACTGAAGATCGAAGCCGCGAAAGCGGCCCTGAAATATATCGAGGACGGCATGGTGCTGGGGGTGGGCACCGGCTCGACGGTCGAGGCGCTGATCGACGAGCTTGGCGCGTCCGGCATCGCGCTCGAGGGCGCGGTTTCGTCGTCGGACCGCAGCACCGAGCGGCTCAAGAAGATCGGCGTCAGCGTACTCGAACTCAACCACACCGGCGACCTGGAGCTCTACATCGACGGCGCCGACGAGGTCGACCGGCACAAGCGCATGATCAAGGGCGGCGGCGGCGCGCTGACGCGCGAGAAGGTCATCGCCGCGGCCAGCCGCAGGTTCGTCTGCATCGTCGACGAGTCCAAGGTCGTCGACGTGCTCGGCGAATACCCGCTGCCGGTCGAGGTGATCCCGATGGCGCGCTCGTTCGTCGCCCGGCAGCTCACGAAGCTCGGCGGTCAGCCCGAGCTGCGCGACGATTTCATGACCGACAACGGCAACGTCATCCTCGACGTGCGCAACCTGGACCTGGTCGACCCGGTGAAGATGGAAGCCGAAATCAACGCCATCCCGGGCGCCGTCACCTGCGGCCTGTTCGCCCGGCGCGGCGCCGACGAAGTGCTGGTCTCGGGCGAGTCGGGGATTTCGACCTTGTAGGCAGCCGGGCCGATGAAGGTTCTGGTCACCGGCGGCGGGGGATTTCTCGGGCGGGCGGTTGTCGAGCGGCTTCTGGCCGGCGGCCACGAGGCGGCGGTGTTCAACCGCGGTGCGTATCCGGAGCTGACCGGGATGGGCGTCGAATGCCTGCGCGGCGATCTGGGCGACGCCGATGCGGTCGACCGCGCCTGCCGCGACCGCGAGGCGGTCGTCCACGTCGCCGCGAAGGCCGGGCCCGGGCTGTACCGGCCCGACTTCGAGCGCGCCAACGTGCACGGCACGCAGCACGTCATCGACGCGTGCCGCCGCCACGGCGTCGGCCTGCTCGTGCATACCTCGTCGCCCAGCGTCGTCCACGCCGGCGACGACATCGAGGGCGGCGACGAGTCGCTGCCGTACCCGAAGTCATTCCCGGCGCCGTATCCGGCGACCAAGGCCGAGGCCGAGAAGCGCGTGCTTGCAGCCGATGGCAGCGCGCTTCGCACCGTCGCGCTGCGCCCGCACCTGATCTGGGGCCCGGGCGACCGCCACCTGCTGCCGCGGCTGATCGAGCGCAACCGCGCCGGCCGATTGCGATTGCCGGCGCCGGAAAAGCGCATCGACACCGTCTACATCGACAACGCCGCCGAAGCGCACGTGCTGGCGCTGGAAAACCTGGCCGGGTCGGCCGACTGCGCCGGCAGGGCCTATTTCATCACCAACGGCGAGCCGAGGCCGGTCGGCGAGATCATGCGCCGGCTGCTCGAGGCCGCCGGCGAGACCCCGCGCATCGGGCGCGTGCCGCTGCCGGTCGCGAACGCCGCGGCGATGCTCGTCGAGGGTGCCTGGCGCGCGTTCAGGCTCAGATCCGACCCGCCGGTCTCGCGCTTCGTCATCGAACATCTGGCCACGGAGCACTGGTTCGACATTTCGGCGGCCGAGCGCGACTTCGGCTACCGGCCGCGGGTGAGCCTGGACGAAGGTTTCGAGCGTCTCACCGCAAGCCGAACTGGATAGAATCCTCCCGCCGCAGGAGCCGGGTCCACGTGGCGATCGGTGTCGCGGATGATCGCGGTCTGGAGACCGCTCCTGCGCCGAATCCCGACGCCAAAATCACCGTAGGAGGCGCGTCTTCGCGCCGATCGGTGTCGCGGATGATCGCGGTCTGGAGACCGCTCCTGCGGCCGGGCCCCTTCCCGTCGTTCCGGACGCGCGCAGCGCGATCCGGAACCTGCTTGCGCGTGCATGTACACGCAACACAATTCAACCGACCGCATCACGCTGTCCGGCGATTCCCGCATCGAACCAGGTTTCGGGCAGATTCGCGAGATCCCGGATAACGCCGCTTTGCACGCGGCGTTATCCGGGACGACGGAAAAAAACCGTCGGTGCGGCGTCCCCGACGGCAACGCCCCGTCACGCCGCCCCCGAAACCCCCCGCAACGCGGCGACGACCTTCATTGCATCGACCGTCTCGGCCACATCGTGCGCGCGCACGATGTCGGCGCCGCGTTCGGCGGCCAGGACCGCGGCGGCGATCGAGGCGGCGATGCGTTCGTCCGGCCGCTCGCGCCCGGTGATCCTGCCGAGCATGGACTTGCGCGACAGCCCGGCCACGAGCGGCAGGCCCAGCGACTTGAAGCGCGCAAACTGGTCGAGGATCTGCAGGTTGTGCTCCAGCGTCTTGCCGAAGCCGAAGCCCG
>JAVVDX010000017.1:0-33154 GCA_032251475.1 Wenzhouxiangellaceae bacterium
TGTGGCGCATTACGACGCCGTCGCGATTGATGGAGGCGTCCATCTCATCATCCATAAAACGGGAAAGCGTATCAAGGGCCTCCGGGACTCGATATTCAGGATCAGGAATACCGGAAAACAGCGGGCTCTGAAGGGAGTTGGTCACTGATTGACCAGTTCATAGAATCGCGGGCACGTCAACACTGGCCTTTGAGCCATGATTACCGGATTAAATGTCGCTGGGCGCCTCTTGCGCTGACCCCATGAATTGATGCATCATTCCAGAAGGAAAGGCCCACGGGCGCCTTGGGAAAATGCCACGGCGGAATTTGGAAAGTCCAGACAATATCGGGCGTTTCTTGAAGTCTCGGAGCCATCAGGTAGATCATGAGAGATTCAATTCATCGGAAGTTCGCGTCGGCCTCGACGGTCCGGATTCCGTTGCCGCGAATCCCCGTGCGAGTTTGGTGTTCAGTGTTGTGTGCAGTGCCGCTGTTTGCGAATCCTCCCGCCATTGTCTTCGCCCAATCACCGTGTCCTGGAATTCACGTGAAGATTCTGGACATCAGAAACAGCACCGGAAAGGTGGCTTGCGCGCTTTTCGAATCGGCGGAGGGCTTCCCCGAAGAGTTCCTGCGCTACGCAACCAATATCATGCTGATAAAAATTCGGGATGCAGAGGCGCGTTGCGACTTTTTGGACATCCCGCCGGGAACATATTCGCTTGCCGTCATTCATGATGAAAATATGAACGGCAAGCTTGACACCAACTGGCTGGGGGTCCCCAAGGAAGGCTACGGTTTTTCAAATGACGCAAAAGCCTCGATGGGTGCACCTTCGTTTGATAGGGCCAGCTTTTTGTACGATGGGAAGAGCCTGGAGCTTACGATCAGCCTGAATTACTGATCGGCCATTGGCAGGACACCGTAGAACTCGTTCAGTCCAGCAGATCGAGTGCCAGACGAGCGTATGCATTCATCAAATAGCAGAAATTGCATCGGTTTCGCCTCGAGCTCGGGTCTGGAAGTCGGAATTTGCCGCGGGCTTCACTGTCAGGGAACGTTCCGTGGCCCGAATCGGTAGTTCATTCGAAGCATTGATCCAGCGCAGTCCGGTTCTGATCGCACTTGCTTTCGAAGGCGGGCTGGGCGCGCTCGCGCTGTTGCTGGCCCTGGTTTTCGGTGTACGTCCGTGGCTGGCGATCGATTTCGGCGTCGATGCGCTGAGTCAGTCGCTGCTGGCGACCGTGCCGCCCGTGGCCGCCATTCTGGTCCTGATGCGGCGGCGCTGGCAATGGGTGGAGAGGCTGGACCGATTGGTGCGCCAGTACCTTTTGCCACTGTTCCGCGATGCCGGACCAACGGCGGTATTTGCCGTGGCGTTGATGGCGGGGATCGGCGAGGAGCTGCTGTTTCGCGGACTCATCCAGGCCGGTCTGTCCGACGAGCTAGGCCTGATCGGTGCGCTGGCGGTCGCCTCGCTGCTTTTCGGGCTGGTGCACGCGGTGACAAAGGTCTACTTTCTGATGACCTGCCTGATGGGCCTGTACCTGGGCTGGCTGTACCTGGTCACCGGCAACCTGCTGGTGCCGGTTCTGGTGCACTTTCTGTATGACTGGATCGTGCTGTCGTGGTACCTGTCCCACACCCGGGGATCGTATTGAGAAGATAGGCGTGAGGAGATCCAATGCGATGCCGGTCCGGGCCACGCTGACCGCAATCTGCTCAGCGGCTTGCTGCCAACGAGCAAGTCAACTATGATTTCGGCGAAACAACTAGGGAGCAAAACGCCATGATCCGGTGGCTAAAGATCGTTCTGGTAATATTCGTCGGGCTCCAAGGCCTGTTCTATTTCATCTCCAACGCCTTCAACTGGTCGTCCGCGATGATCGCGGTCGGGACGGTGCTGGGGCAGGGCGAGAGCCCGTTCTATACGAATACGATCATTCCGCCCATCACGAGTCCGCTGCTGGTGACGATCGCGCTGCTCGGGATCATGACCGCCGAGTTGCTGGTGGGACTGATTTCGTTCAAGGGCGCCTGGGACATGAAGCGAAACGTCCGCGCCGGTGCCGGCAATTTCAATGCATCGAAAAAGTTCGCGATACTCGGCTGCGGGCTGGCATTGATCGTCTGGTTCGGGATCTTCCAGGTATTCGGTGCCGCACTTTTCCAGATGTGGCAGGGAGAGGTGGGAATTGCCTCGTTCGAAGGCGCCTTCATGTACCACGCGGCCAGCGCACTGGTGCTGCTGTTCGTCAATCAGCCTGACGACTGATCCGGGTCATTCGCTCATCGAGTTCGGCTTGCACGTGGCGGCGAGCGGCGCGACAATGCCCCACGGAGGTGATCGCGATATGGATAGAAACGCAATCTCCGCGCGACTGGTCAAGTTGTGCGTCGCGTCAATCCTGTCAGCAGCTTTGCTGCAGCATTCGTATGCAGAACAGGATGATGACCGAGGCAGGAATCGTCCCAAGTCGGGCTGCGTGATCAAGGGCAACATCTCGAAAAGCGGCGAAAGGATCTATCATGTTCCCGGCCAGAGGTACTACGACGCTACGGTGATCTCACCGGAGCGGGGTGAACGCTGGTTCTGCAGCGAGGAAGAAGCCAGAACGGCAGGGTGGCGAAAGGCAAAGGTTTAGAGCCTCTGAGTCGTGCCAGTAAAGGGTATCGCTGCGAGCTTTCAATCATTACCCGGCCGGACTTGTCGAGTGATGCGACTGGTGCGCGTCGAGGACGGCAAGCATCATCCCGGCGGTGTGCTGGCGGGATGTCCCTCGGAAACTTCGTTACTTCTGGCACGTGTCGGTTATCCCGCGCCCGAATAGGGTATTGCTGCATTCGACGACCGGAGGATGGAGTCGTCGAGAATTATTGCCGGAAATCTGACCGTGCAGCGGAGAGATTTTACGCACGAGAAGGTAAAGCATGAGGAACCTTGACTTTCTGACCGGCGTCCTCGCCGGGGTTCTGGCCGGGGTTTTGGTGATGTCGCCGACAGGAGGGGAAGCGCTTGCGATCGCCACTGATCGCGCGTCCCCGGCAAGCGAGAATTCCGTTCAGGAGCGGCAGCAAATTATCGAGATCGCTGCGGCGATTCGGGAGGCGGATTATGCGGGCGATCGTGCCGAACTTCAGCGTCTGCACGAGCAGCTTGATGAAGCCGGAATCGAGGATCGTCATCTGGTATCCAGGGTCCGGTACTGGCGCGGCTTCGCGATGTGGCGCCGGGCACTGAACGGCTTCAACGAATCGGAGGCGCCGGAAGTGCTGGAGGCGGATCTGGATCAGGCGATCGCCGATTTTCGCGCAGCCCAGGCGCTTGACACGACGTTCGCCGATGCCATGGCCGGCGAGGCATCCTGCTTAAGCAACCTCGCGTTCCTGATCCGTGAAGATAATTCCGCCCGAGCTCGCGAGCTGCTCCTGCAATCCTGGGGTCTGCTGGCCATCGCAGCCTCGGTGGCACCGGAAAACGCCCGGGTGCGCTGGGTACTCGGGACCCAGCAGTGGTATACACCGTCTGGATGGGGTGGCGGGCAGGCCAACGCATTTGCCACCTACCAACGGGGGCTGGAACTGGTCCGAAGTGAGGAAGGCGGGCTCACGGACCGGCTGGAACCCTCCTGGGGCGAGCCGGAACTGCTCATGAGCCTGGCGTTTGCGAATCTAAACCGCACCACGCCCGATCCAGCCGCAGCCGAGCGGTACGCGGAAGCCGCGCTGGAGCTGGTACCCGACTGGCACTACGTTCGTGAAATCCTGCTGGTGCAGATTAGGGACGCAATGGGCGCCGGAGGGCAGGGGCGGTCGGGCTATCAGTAGCGCGCGGAGCCTTGGTTCGAGGTGCGGCCAGTTCGGGGCGAAGGCTGCAGTCGACGTAGATTGGCCGGCTGACATCCAGGTGACATTTTTCGGAGAAGTCGGCGATGCACTTTCAAGCGACTGCAGGAACGATAACCGTTGCGGCAATCACGGTCATCGTGCTTCTGATCGGGAAAGCACTTCCGAAATTGATTGCGGTGTCAGGCAGTGCGAGTCTAATGCTGGCCGGCTATCTGCTTATTGCCGCGGGGTGGTTGTGCGCCTTGAGCATGATTTCCGGGGCACACCTGTCCACGCTGCTCGGAGGCTGGCGTTCCGGCTGGATCTTGTGGGGTCTGCTTTTCGGTTTTCTGCTATTCGTCGTCAGCGGCCTTGGGTATGCCGTTGTCGCCCGCCTGGGTCTCAACCCTCCTGCGGAGGCTTCCATGGCCTCGGACTTTACGGGAGTCCGTACGCTGCTGTTGGTAATTCTGGTTGTCGTTCTGGCAGTATTGGAGGAGTGGCTGTTCCGTGGAGTGGTGCTCAATTTTCTCCAGTCGAAATCGGCGGCACTCGCCGTGATCGGAAGTGCAGTGGCCTTTGCGTTATATCACTTCAGCGTATTCCAGCTGTTACCCACACTATTGCTCGGGCTTGGTCTCGGGCTAATCGTTGTTTACTTCGGCGCGCTGTGGCCCGCGATCGTTGCGCATGCCTTATTCAATATACTCGGCGTGCTGATGTCTGCGATGGGGCGGTATTCATGACCAAGCGACGGAGACAACGATCAGCTGCCGCCCCGCCGTGTTTGCATTCCCGGAGCGAGGCGTCGTGGTCGAGTCAGCGGGGTGAATTGTATCGTCGTCGTTCGAAGACACGACGATCTTCAGAATTTTCGAAAATGCCGTATGCCAATCATCACTGTTACCAGCATCAGCAGTGATAGCCCGACTGGAGACAACGCCGGAATGGGTTGCGGCTGCACCTGACCACGAACGACGACTTCGGCGGCCCAAAATGGCTCGATCGCCGAAACATCCATTGGAAACGTTTCTTCCGGGTCGATCACGAAGATATCGACCGTCCATTTTCCTTCGTTCAGACCGGGCAATTGCTGAATGAAACGCCGCGGAGCCGGGGGCGGACTGACCAGCGCGCAGATCGGGTTGTATTCCAGCGCGGAGATCAGAACGGAGACTCGCTGGTCGTCTTCAACCCGGACTTCGGACAGTATGCCGTCCGGATTAGGCTGTGGCGTTGTGCAGCCATTAACATCGACGGCGACGACGAACGGTAGCCCGACTGCCGGATTCTCCGGAATGAAGAATGGCTGGCCCAGTTCGCGGTCCAGTGGGCTGGGGATGTCGTCAAACCCGCCGGTTTGCGCAAGGGCAGGAAACCAGACCAATGCAGTGATCAATGAAAACAAAGCCGGAATCACGTTCATCGCATTCGCCTCCGCCTTCGCGAACGCGCCTCATGCCACGCTGAGACTCGTCCTTCAAGTATATTCCATAAGGGACCCCAGATTCCAAACTGCGGTTTCTACCGATGTGGCCAGGTCATGAATGCTGGTTCGATCCTGCTTGGCTTGCGCGGCGGGGATTCGGCCTGGAATTGCGCTGGAAGCTTCATAATTGACGTCCCTGAAAATTCCCGCAATTACTCCTTGGGTATACAGGCAAAGGCGATATATTCCAGGGAAATCAGGGGATTGTGACGCTCTTCCAGTCATGGGTTTGCATTTTTCCAGGACGCCGGAACGCTATATTCACCCTCACTGCGGCCGAATGTTCTGGTTGATCCGGAACACGTTGTCCGGGTCGTACCGCCCCTTGATGCGCGCCAGGCGCGGGTAGTTCGGTCCGAACGTGGCCTGGATTCGCTCATCGCCTTCCTCCATCATGAAGTTCACGTAGGCGCCGCCCGGATTGTATTCATGCACGGCCTGCCAGTAGTGACGTGCCCATTCGGTGATTCGGCCGGCGTTTGCTGGATTCGGGTCGATGCCGGCAATGACCATGGACCAGGTCGCGTCCCGGCAGCTCCAGGCCATCTCGTCGCCGGCGACGTCGTGGACCGCGCCGTCGATCGGGTATAGATGCATCAGGGAAAGACCGTCGGGCACGTTGCCGCCGTGCTCGAGGTGGGTGTCGATCGCCGCGTCGCTCAGTTCGTGCACGAAGTCGCCTTTCCAGTACCACTGCATGCCCTTCGGCAGGATGGGGTCGAACGCCGCCTGCCAGTCGGGAAACGGCATTTCGGCCATGCCGTCCAGCAACGGCCGAGGCAGTTCGTCGCGGACGCGCTTCATCGCGCGAATCCCGTCGGCTTCGGACCCGTTGTAGCACGAAATTAGGGCGCAGACCCGGCGATTCCACAATTCCTTCGGGAATCCCTCCACCGACGGTACGCGCTTGATTCCGAAGAACGGGTAAAGTTCGCGCGGAGCCTCGCCGAGAAACTCCCGGTACCAAGCCATGATTTGGCCTGCATGTTCGATGTCCCAGAAAATCGGCCCCGCGTAAACCGTGTGCACGGGGTGTGCCCGGTACAGGAAACTCGTCACGATGCCGAAGTTGCCCCCGCCGCCGCGCACGGCCCAGAAAAGGTCGTCGTTGATTTCGGAATTGGCGGTCACGATGCGGCCGTCGACCAGCACCATCTCGACTTCGAGCAGGTTGTCTATGGTCAGCCCGTGCCTGCGGGTCAGGTAGCCGTGTCCGCCGCCGAGCGTCAGGCCGGCGATTCCGGTCGTGCTGACGATCCCGGCCGGCACGGCCAGGCCGAATGCATGGGTGGCGTGGTCGACGTCGCCCTGGGTGCAGCCGGGCTGGGCGCGGACCGTACGCGTGGCCGGATTCACGTGAACGCCCTTCATGCACGACAGATCGACAAGCAGGCCGTCGTCGCAACTGCCGAGGCCGGGTCCGTTGTGGCCGCCGCCGCGCACGGCGATCGGCAGTCCGGATTCGCGCCCCGTGCGCACGGCGGTCACGACGTCGGCCGTGTTCAGGCAGCGCGCAATCAACCGCGGCCGCTTGTCGATCATTCCGTTGTACAACGCGCGAACCTCGTCGTAATTCTCGTCCCCGGGCACGACGACCGGCCCGCGCAGGCGCTCGCTCAGTTCTTTCAGGTGATGGTCGGTCATCTCTCTGTTCCTTTCACTTCCGTTTCGATGGACAATTTACGGTCACGGCACTTCCGGGTCCAGCCCGGGATCCGGTCAGCCGACGAAGGCCAGGCCGACGAACGCCCCGTAGATCACGATCAGCGCCATGGCGCGGCGATGGGAAAACCTGCTGTCTCGCGGGATCATCATGACGGTTTCTCCTTGCATGATTCGAATCGGCTCAGTATCTGTATTTCCGGGCGGGCCGGCAGCCTTCAGGGCCGGTGCATGGCGAATTGCACATCCGCGCATTCGTTGGGCCCGGTGCCGGGGATGACGTCTCCTTCCTCGTCCCTGACGATGCAGCCGCCGCCGAACGTGCTCAATGCTTCCTCGAGAAGCCCTTCGTCCAGCAGCGGACCGACCGGCCCATGCGAGCGGACGACCAGATGAATCTCGGCATCCGGGTTGACAAGTGCCGGGCCGAACAGCACCTCGCCCGCTGCGGATCCATTGGCGAACAGTCGGCCGCTGAAGCGGGCCCTGCCGGTGAAATCGCTCACCGCGCCGGTCGCATGAACGACGGATGCATTCACGTCGGGATTGTTGAACAGATCATCCTCGGTACACGAGCCCGCCTCGCCGGTGCACAACTGCGGCGCATTGAAGATGACCCACCAGACGGTATAGGCGTGGTCGGGTTCCAGGTCCGAAGTGTTCAGCAGAAAGGAAACCCCGAGCGGGTTCCGGGTAAGCACGGACGCCGAATCGGCGATGCCGGATTGATCGGCGAAGCGGATCAGGCCGGAGATGCTGACGAAAGCCGGGCGGGTCGCGTTGAGTGCCGGGCCGGCCTGATCGCCGGCGGTTTTCTCCGCGTTCGTGCACTCGGCGGGCAGCGGCCCGCCCAGCATGCCGAGCAGAATGCATTCCCGCGTATTGGCATTGGCCGGCACGCCGGTACCGAGCAGGCCCAGCGCGAGCAACGCCGCCGCGGCGTATCGAAGGTGCAGTTGCATGAACATCATTTCGTCCTCCTGGTCGGGTTGGTATCGGTTGCGACGGGCCGAATGGAAACGCCGCCGCGTGGCACCATGAGAACGCCATGAGGGCGCCCGCGTCCATGACCGGGCGATGATTTGTAAATGAACCGAAAAACCTCGTATCATCAACGCATTGGACGAGGATCTGAATCAGCCTCTGGCTGCCCGGGAGCGCGAATGTGACAATCGGTAATGCCGATCGGCAACCGACCGGCGGGCGAGTGATCTCTTTCGGAGCATTCGAACTGGATCTCGCCGCCGCCGAATTGCGCCGGCGCGGTGCCCGCGTCCACCTGCAGTTCGTGCCGTTCAAGGTCCTCGAAATGCTGGTTTCCCGGCCGGGGGAGCTGGTTCGCCGCGAAGAATTCTTCGACAGGCTGTGGCCGGGCGATGAAACCGGCATTCTCGACGACAACCTGAATGCCGCCGTGCGCAAACTGCGCACGACGCTGCGCGACGACGCGCGCAATCCCCGCTTCATCGAAACCGTGCCGCGCCGCGGTTACCGGTTCATCGCCCCGGTCACCGGCGCGCCGAAGGAGTCGTCGTCTGCGAACGGCGCGGTGCAAACGGCCGAAGAAGGTCGGGTCGAACGACCCGCAACCCGGCGCCTTTCGCAAGTCTTCGTGGGTCGCGCGCGCGAGTTGGCCGACATTGCCGCAATGATCGATGAAACCCTGGCGGAGCGTCGCGGATGGCTGGTCGCCATTTCCGGGGAAGCCGGCATCGGCAAGACGAGAATGGCGGAACGGCTGGCCGGCAGAGCACAGGAAGCCGGTTTCGCGGTGCTCTGGGGCCGAAGCCTGGAAGAGCGCGGCGGCGTGCCCTACTGGCCCTGGGTGCAGGTGCTCCGGGGCCTGATCCGCGCCAGCGAGGACGACGTCCTGCGGCAGGAAGCCGGACCGGGCGCCGCAGACATCGCGACCATCGTGCCGGAACTCGGCCAGCGCCTGGGCGTGGCACCGACCGAGCCGCTGGCGACCGGCGACCAGGGCCGCTACCGGCTGTTCGATTCCATCGCCGGCTATCTGCAGCGTGCCTCGGAGCGCATCCCGCTGTTGCTGGTCCTGGACAATCTGCACTGGGCCGGCCAGCCGTCCCTCCTGCTGCTGGAGTTTCTGGCCACGGCCCTGACCGACTCGCCGGTGATCATTCTCGGGACCTATCGCGGCTCAGAGGTCTCGCGCCATCACCCGCTGTTCGGAACTCTGGGGGCGCTCAACCGGGATACGCGCTTCGTGCGTCATCAACTCAAGGGATTGAACGTCGAGGAGGTTCAGCAGTTCCTCGACGCTACAGTGGACCGGGATCTGCCGCCCGGCCTGGCCGTGGCGATCCACAGGGAGACCGAGGGCAATCCGTTTTTCGTCACCGAGGTGGTTCGCCTGCTTCAGGTCGAAGGCATCCTCGATTCACGGTCCGACGGATCGGCGCAGTCGGTGGAACAGTCGCTGGTCATCGATATTCCGGAAGGGGTGCGGGAAGTGATCGGCAAGCGCCTCAATCACCTCACCGAGAGCTGCAATCGCGCGCTTTCACGGGCGGCGGTGATCGGGCGCGAGTTCGATTTCGAACTTCTGCGGCTGCTGATGGAGGATTCGGGCGAAGACACGCTGCTCGAAGCGATGGAAGAGGCCGCCGATGCCGGCGTCGTCGTCGAGGACGAGCAGCACCGCGATTGTTACCGCTTCTCGCACACGCTGATCCGGGAGACGCTTTACGACGAGATCAGCGCCGCCCGACGGGTGCGTTGGCACGCACGCGTGGGGCGGGCGCTGGAGCGCTTGCACGGGGACGCTCCGGGGGCCTGGCTGCCGCAGCTGGCCTATCACTTCGCGGAGGCGGCGCGCAGCGGTGACAGCGCACGGGCGGTGGACTACAACCGCCGCGCCGGCGAGCAGGCCGAGTCGCAGCTGGCCTACGAGGAAGCAGCGGCGTTCTATCGCAACGCGCTGGACATTCTGGAACTGGATAACGACGCCGCCGACGAAGCCAAATGCGCGCTGCTGCTGGCCACCGCGCGCAGCGTGTCCAAGGCCGGGGCCGTTTCCGAGACGATGGATCTCGCCGAGCAGGGCGCCCGGATCGCCCGGCGGCTCGGCGATTCACGGCGGCTGGCGGAGATCTGCCTGACCCTGGACTACGTGGTCGCGAACATGGGTGTCGGCGCGGGGCGTGCGTTGCCGCTCATGGAATCGGCGCTGGATTTGCTGGAGCCGGGGGACAGCGCGCTCCGGGCGGAACTGCTCGGTGCGCTTTCGCGCGCCTGTTACGCATCGGGCCAGCACGAGCGCGGTGCGGCGCTGACCCGCAAGTGTCTCGACATGGCGCGACGGATCGGCGATGCCAAGGCGCTGTTTTCCGGCTATCGCGCAACGATTTATTACCGGTATCCGCCCGAGGACTTCCCCACGCGCATGAGCGTCGCGCGGGAAATGCTCGATCTGGCCCGGGAGCTGAACGACCTGGAATTGCAGTGCGATGCGCACGGGCGCTATTTCTATGATCTGCTCGAGGCCGGTGAACTGGAGACCGCGGACTGGCACCTGCACCAGGTCGAAGAACTGGCGCGCACGATCCGGCAGCCGTTCTACCTGCACAACAACCGGGTCTACCGCGCCATGCGCGCCGTCATGGAGGGCCGCTACGGTGCCGCCGAGGAACTGGCGGTCGAAGCGTTCAAGGCCGGTCGCCGGGTTGGGCGCGGCGACAGTGCAGAGGGCATCTTCGGCATGCAGATGTTCGCGATCAGGCGCGATCAGGGCCGGTTGAACGAGCTGGCGCCGGTGCTCGACAACTTCGTCCGCGAGCGGCCGGCCGATGCCGCCTGGCGGCCCGGGCTGGCGCTGATGTACTGCAAGCTGGACCGGCGCGAATCCGCCGCGGCCGAGTTCGAGCGTCTCGTCAGGAACGATTTCGATACCGTGCCCCGGGATGCGCTGTGGCCCACGTGCCTGGCCTATCTGGCCGAGTTGGCCGCCTATCTGGGCGATCTCGACCGCGCGCGTGCGCTGCATGATTTCCTTCGGCCTTACGACGGCCGCAACCTCGTCGTGGGCGCCAGCGTGGCGTATCTGGGCGCGGCCGCGCATTACCTGGGCATGCTGGAAGCGACGCTCGGCCGGCCCGACGAGGCCCGCGAACATTACCGGAAGGCGATCGAGATGAACCGACGGATGGGGGCGCGGCCGTGGATCGCGCGTTCGCAGGAGGCGCTGGCCGCCGTCATGCTGGACGATGGCGGCGATGCGGCCGAGGCCGGGAAATTGCTCGACTCGGCCCGGCTGACCGCTCGCGAGATTGGAATGGGGGCACTTGCGGCGCGCACGACTGCAGCCCTGGAGCGGGTCCGGGAACGTACCGGATAATCCTGCGCGGAAGCGGCCGCCGGGTCAGGGCGTCGTGGCTTCGGCTTGCGGCCCGACCCGATCGACTTCCACGATCTTGTCTGCCGGCAGGCCCAGCCGCCGCGCCGCCTCGCGGATCAGTTCGGCGCTGGGGGCCTCGTACAGGCAATAGGTCTTTTTCTTGTCGGCGCTCAGAAACGAATACAACCAGTTGATGCCGACGTCCTGGTTGACCCGGACGATTTCGTTCTCGCCCGCCTTGTCGACCGCGAGCTTTTCGGCGAACTGCCGCTCGATCAGAAACAAAGGCATGCCGTCCTCCTGTCGCTGATGTGTGTGACCGAGTATACGGTAGTCGGTTTCCCGCCCCAACTGCCGGATGATTTGCCGGACGATGCTGCCGGGCAATGCCGGTTGGCATCGGTAATCGAACTCCGGTACCCTTCGGCCTTTCGCTTGCCGCCGAATCGATAACGGAGAACAAGAATGGCCCAAGCACGCGGATTGTCCGACTCAGCGCACCGGCCCCTGGGCAAGGACGAGGTGTATCGGCCCTACATTCCCGCGCACGAGTCGCTGGCCGAGTTCACGGTCAAGTCGATCTTCTTCGGCATCGTGTTCGGAATCGTGTTCGGCGCGGCGAATGCGTACCTCGGGCTGCGCGCCGGGCTGACGATTTCGACGTCGATTCCGGTCGCGGTGATGACGGTCGCAGCGTTCCAGGCGCTGCGGCGCTTCGGGCAGGATTCAAACATCCTCGAGGCCAATATCTCGCAGACGATCGGCTCGGCGTCGAGCTCGGTCGCCTCGGGCGTGATCTTCACGCTGCCGGCGCTGTTCCTGTGGGGCCTGGCGCCCGGGCTTTTGCAGATGACGCTGCTGGCGATGGCCGGCGGGCTGCTCGGGGTCTTGTTCATGATTCCGCTCAGGCGCTTCCTGATCGAGCGCGAGCACGGCCACCTGCCGTATCCGGAAGGCACGGCCTGCGCGCACGTGCTGGTGGCCAGCGAGGTCGGCGGCGCGCACGCGAAGAACGTCTTCTACGGCCTGGCCGGCGGGGCGTTGTTCAAGGTGCTGACGTCGTGGGCCAAGATCATTCCCGAAGGTGTTCACGCCGGCGTGCCGATGCTGAAGAAGGGCGCGCTGGGCATGGATCTGTCGCCGGCGCTGTTCGGCGTCGGCTACATCCTGGGACCGCGAATCGCGGCGGTAATGGTCTCCGGCGGGCTGCTGTCGTCGCTGATCATCATTCCGATGATCGCCTGGTGGGGCACCGGCCGGCTGGAGCCGCTGTACCCGGAGACGATCAAGACCATTGCGGAAATGTCGGCCGGCGAGATCTGGACGCGCTACGTGCGCTATATCGGCGCAGGTGCCGTGGCCGCGGCCGGGATCATCACGCTGGCGCGCAGCATTCCGGTGATGATCCAGTCGTTCCGGATCGGTGCGCACGAGCTCAAGGAACGCGTTGAACATACCGGCGAAGAGCCGCGCGTCGTGCCGCGCACGTCGATCGACCTGCCGCTGAAGGTCGTCGGCATCGGCATCGTCATCATCGCGTCGGTGCTGGCGTTCGTGCCGGCACCGTTCGGCGCGCTGGAAAGCGTGGTCCAGCGCGCCTCGGCCGCGGTGCTGGTCGTGATCTTCTCGTTCTTTTTCGTTACCGTCGCCTCGCGCATCGTCGGCATGGTGGGCGTGACGTCCAACCCGACGTCGGGCATGACGATCGCCTCATTGCTCGGCACCGCCGGCGTGTTTCTGGTCATGGGCTGGACCGACATCACCGGCAAGGCGGCGGCGCTTACGGTTGGCTGCGTGGTCGCGATCGCAGCGTCGATTTCCGGCGACACGTCGCAGGACCTCAAGACCGGCTTCCTGCTTGGGGCCACTCCGAAAAAGCAGCAGATCGGCGAACTGGTCGGCGTGCTGACCTCGGCAACGTTCGTGTGCCTGGCGGTTCTGCTGCTGGCCGAAACGTTCGGCTTCGGAACCGAGGCGTTGCCGGCGCCGCAGGCCACGCTGATGAAACTGGTCATCGACGGCGTGCTCGACCAGTCGCTGCCGTGGGGGCTGGTCGCGATCGGCGTCGGCATCGCGATCGTCGCCGAGCTGCTGCGTGTGCCTTCGCTGCCGTTCGCCGTCGGCGTCTATCTGCCGGTCTCGACGATGACGCCGATCTTCTTCGGCGGCATGCTCCGGCTGTGGCTGGAAAAGCGCGCGTCCAGCGACGAGCAGCGAATCGAGCGGCGCGACAAGGGCGTGCTGCTCGGTTCCGGCTTCGTCGGCGGCGAAGGCCTGCTCGGCGTCGGCATCGCCGGCTATGCGTTCATGGTCAATCGCAAGCCCGAAGGTTTCGGGACCGCCTGGCTCGGCCCGGACTGGTTCGTCCAGCTCGCCGGGCTGGCGGCGTTCGTGCTGTTCGCGGCCTGGTTCGTGCGCCGGATTCGGTGCGACGGCTGACCGGCGAATTGCCGGATTGGCGCGTATTTGCGTGAAGTCAAGTTTCGCGAGTTTACTTTAGTCTATTCTCATATGCCTGCAAGTCGGGCAGCGGCGCGTGCCGAGCCTGCGCTGTCCGACGCAACCAACCACGGCAGGAGAAGTGAGATGAAACCGGGACGATCGTTCGGAAAGCTTTACAGCGGGTTTGTAGTGATGGCGTTGATGCTGGCGTGGGCGCCGGCCGGTGCGCTGGAGATCACCGGCGGCTTCAGCGGCTGGTGGGGTCAGCCGGAACAGCAGAATCACGGCGTCATCATGGCGATTTCACGGCTGCCTTCGGGCGAGAAGACCGCGGCGGTCTACTGGGCGCACTACGACGAGGCCGGCACGCCGACCTGGCTGATCGCCCAGGGCGGGATCGACGGCGACCGCATCCGCGCGCAGGTCCACGAGTTTGACGGCATTTCCTTCATGCAGGCGCGCGACCCGGACGCCCGCTTCGGCCGACAGGTCGGGACGATGGAAGTGAGGTTCTCCGACTGCATGAACGGAAGAATCCTGTTCGAGACCGAAACCGTCGGCAACGGCGAATTTCCGATCGGCCGCTTGACCGATCAGCCGGGCGTGGCCTGCAGCGGCGGCATTTCGGACGACTTCCGGCCCGACCACATGCCGCGCGAGTTCGTGATCGCGCTGGCGCCGACCGGCGCGTTTCCGGGTGCCCACGGCACGGTCGAATTCGAGATCCGGCCGGGCCGCGCCGATCTCGCTGTCGAAGTCGGCAATCTGCCCGAGGGCGATTATGAACTGCGCGTCGGCGGCGAGCCGCGCGGGGCGATCGAGGTCTTCGCCGGCGACGACGGCGCCGCGGGCCGCCTCGGCTTTCGTTCCCCGGCCGTGCCGGGCACGATGCTGCTGGATTTCGACCCGCGCGACCGGATGATCGAGGTGGTATCGGGCAACGAGGTCGTGCTTTCCGCGGCCGCACCGGCGCAGGGGAATTTCATGGGCCGGGGCCCGGCGCCGTTCGCCGGTCCCGACGAGGGCCGGTTCGAGACCGAAATCGCGATGGTCAACGAGGGCGTCCATCCCGACGGTTCGGCGGTCGTCCGGCTGGAAATGCTCGGACCGGCGGCGCGGGGCGGGGCGATGATGGCGTTCGACGTCGAGGTCCGCAACATTCCGGCCGGCAGCTACCCGGTGCGCGTGATGGGGCAGGAGCGCGGGCGGGTTGAGGTCGTCGGGATTGGTGGCGGCCAGACGCACGGCGAGCTCGAGTTCCGGTTCCCGGACGCGGCTGGCGCGATGATGTTCGATTTCGATCCGAGGGGCGCGATGATCGAGATCATGGACGGCGCCGTCCGGCTGTTCTCTGCCGAGTTTCCGGACGCCGGATCCGAAGGCGGTTTCGGGTTCGGGATGGGGCCTGGCATGGGGGGCGGCATGGGCCCCGGTATGGGTCCGGGGATGGGGCCCGGCATGGCCTCGGGCGTCGCGTTCGCCGGAATCGGAATCGAACTCGACAACGCCGGCGTTCACCCGGCCGGGACGGCCGAGGCCGCCTACGAGCAGCGCCCGCTGCGCGAGGTTTTCCGCGTCCGGGTCTTCAACGTTCCGGCCGGTGCCTACCGCCTGTTCGTCGGCGGGGTCGAGCGCGGCGTGATCGACGTGGTCGCGATGCCGGCCGGTACCCACGGCGCGATCGGGTTCGGCAATCCGCCGGCTTTCGGCGAGTTCGCGCTGGACTTCGACCCGCGCCTGGAAACGATCGAAATCCGCAACGGCGGTCGGGTGATCTTCGAAGGCGAGTTTCCGAACTGAAGGTAGCCGCATCGGCCGGGTTCACCGCATACAATGACTCGCGTATCCACCCACGCGAGAAGGATCGCGGTGAGCCACGGGAAAAGCATCCGCACGTTGCCGGTTTCGGTGGCGCTCCTGATCCTGGCCGGCTGCGACCAGCCGATTCCGGGCGAGACGCGCGAGCCGCGCTGCGAGGCGCGCAGCACGGCCGAGCCCGGTCGGCTGAACATCGACACCGGCGCCGAGGACTTCGCCGTCTCGGATCCGTGCCGCGCCTCGATCCATTTCTATATCGCCCGGAATACCCCGTTGCGGGAGATCGAAGCGGTGGTCGGGTTTGACGATGCCGACTCGAATCGCGTCGCCGACCGGAAGGTGCGGGCGGATTTCGATCAACCGGATTACTGGATGTACAGCCGGAAAATCAAGCTCGAACCGATCGAGGGCTATTCCTGCCGCATGCTGAGCGCGAACCTGGCCGCCGGGCTTGTCTGCCGCGGCGATTCGGGCGCTCCGATCGAGTGCCCGGAGGTGCGGGTCAAGACCAGCTACGTGTTCCGGGACTTCACCATCGACGGGCACGGCCTCGATGTGTGTTTCGATTGAGGCGCGCGGAACCGGCTGGCTTACACATCGACCGAGTACAGTGTTCAAACCCGACCCCCGATGGCTGCAACCGCAAGTCCTGGAGCGTGCAAGCGCGCTGCCGGCCCCGTTTTATACGGATCCGGCCGCGTTTGAAGCCGAAAGGCAGGTCGTGTTTTCGCACGGCTGGCAGTTGGTCGCGCATGCAGGCCAGCTTCAGCAGGCCGGTGATCATGTCGTCGCGTAGATTGCGGGCGTACCGATCATCATCGTTCGTGGCGAAGACGATGTCTTGCGCGCGTTTCACAACGTTTGCCGCCATAGAGCCGGCCCCATCGCGCACTGCGACGGACGGGCGGCAGGCAAGCTGACCTGCCGCTATCACGGCTGGACCTACAACCTGGACGGCAGCCTGCGAGGCGCACCGGAAATGGACGGGACGGAGAGCTTTTCCATTGCCGATATCCGGTTGCCGGAGATCAGCGTTGAGTCCTGGCAGGGTCTCGTTTTTGCGGCCCTGGAGAATGCGCCGCCTTTTTCGGACGTGGTCGCGGGAATCGACGGCCGCCTCGGCGGGCAGCGGCTGGACTGGCTTTCATTTTCACGGCGCGTCAGCTACGAGATCGCCTGCAACTGGAAGGTCTATGTTGACAATTTTCTGGAAGGCTACCACCTGCCGATGGTGCACCCGGGCCTCAACCGCCTTCTTGATTACCGCAGCTATGTAACCGAAACGCACGACTGGCATTCGCTGCAATGGAGCCCGCTCGAAAACACGGAGAGTTTCTACGGCAGCGGCGAGGCTTTTTTATATCTTCATCTATCCGAATACCATGCTGAACGTGCTTCCTGGGAGATTGCAGACCAATCGCGTCGTGCCGCTCGCGCCGAACCGTTGCCGCGTGGATTTCGACTATTGCTTTGCGCCTGACAGCGAAACGGAAAACCACAGGCAGGACATCGAGTTCAGCGATGAAGTGCAGAGGGAAGACATCACTATCTGCGAAGCCGTGCAGCGCGGCCCGTCTTCGGGCTCGTATCAGGCAGGTCGCCTGAATGCGAAACGCGAACGTGGCGTACACCATTTTCACGAACTGCTGCGCGTCGCGTTCCGCGGCCAGTGATCTGAACATCATCCGGGTGCCATGCCACCATCTATGCCGATGATTTGGCCATTTATATAACCTGCGGATTCTGAACATAAAAACGACGTCAGCGCGGCAACCTCACCCGGCAAACCGAGTCGGCCGGCAGGGATCAACGCCAGAGTATTGTCGAGATCGGCATGTTCGGCCATGCGGGTAGCAATCAAGCCGGGTGCGATTACATTGGCGGTTACCCCGCGTCCGCCCATTTCCCTGGCCAGAGAAATGATGCCGCCATGTAATCCGGCCTTGGCGGCGGCATAATTGGTCTGCCCACGATTACCCATTCGCGCAGCGACGCTTGATATCGCGATCACTCTACCCCAGCGCACACGCGCCATGCCCAGCAGTGTCGGCTGCACGGCCCGATAGAAGCCATTCAAATTGACATCAATCACATGGTGCCACTGGCTCGCGGACATTCCCGCCATCGGCGCGTCATCATGAACTCCTGAGTTATGCACCACCACGCTGATCGGCCCATCCTCGATCAGTTTGGCCATGGCCGTTGAAGTGGATTCGCCGTCGGTCAGGTCAAATTGCACGCAGCTTGATCGACCACCGTTAGAGTTTATTGCTGCGACGATTTGCTGTGCGCGCTCGATACGCTGCCCGGCGTGGACAATCACGATCATGCCGGAATCAGCCAGCGCCTGGCAGATCGCGGCGCCGATTTCACCAGAGCCGCCGGTCACAAGTGCCCGGCAGTGCGGCGGTCGTGGTTGGCTGCGGACTCGCTTCATTCAATCACCTTAAGGAACCTCTGAACAACCCTGCGCGGGCGCGACGGCGCCTCTGCGGGATGCTCCGTTGTGGCTTTTCCGGCAAAACGCGCTCCGCGCAGGGTTGTTCAGAGGTTCCTTAGTCACATATCGGCTCCTGGATCAAATGCGCTGGCTTGATGCTTGCATGGAGCGGCTGAATATCCAAGACAGAAAAATACCCGTTGCGACCGTCAGACCAAGCATGTGCAGCATGCCAATATCGGACTGACCGAGGATCAGAAATACGCCGCCGCTGGACAGGGCGCAAACGTTTATGGAGTGGTTGGTGCGCTCGATCTGTTCATTGGATCTGTTCAGCGTCATCGAAAAGATAGCATAATCCAGGCCGATGCTGGAAGCCAGCAACAGCCCGATCATGTGAATGATGGTCAGGCCCTGGTGCAGCATGCTCATGATCAGCGCAGTACACAGCAGTGCCGCCAGCGGCGGTGTCAGCACACTCATGGTCAGCAGCAAGCCGCGCAGTCGGAGCCATAGCAACAACGAGATCAATACCGCGGCGATGGCCAGGCTGATGCCGGCATCGCGCCGATATGCGCTGACCATGGCTTCCGATGTGGCTCGCAGGTCGACAAGATGTGCCGCGCTTCCGGACTGCCGCAAGAAATCGGCCAGAGCCCTGGCATCACTCATACCAGCGGGAATTATGATCGAGAGCCAGCCGCTGTCGGTGTGTTTCAACAGGCTATCCACGCGCGTTTGTAGCAGCGTACCGTCCCAGCTATCCGGGCCGATGGTCGCGGATTGGTCCAATGCCGAAAGGTCGTCCAAAAAGGGTTGAAAGGCCTGGGGCTTGAACGGCGTGCGGGCCTGTCTCAGCAGTTTATCCATACCCGCCGCGTCGGGCCAGGCGGCACGCCTTTTCGTCTGTGTATGCTGGCTCGGTATGATCGCCGTGACCGCCTGCCAACTCGACACCAGGCCTGCTTCACGCGCACTGCCCAGCAAGTCTTCCGTGGCTTCGGTGGATGCCAACACATCGTCAATACTGGATTCCGTGGTGACCAGCAAATGGCGAACGTCGCCGGTCCCGAGCGCCTGTCGCAGCTCAGCGTCCAGGGCCATTATTTCGGCGTTTACTGGCGTGAGCCGACTCAGATCCGAGGACCATAGCCGGTCACCTTGAAAATACAAGGCCGCAATGGCAATGGCGGCCAGGATTGGTGGCAACGATGGCGGCAACCACTGCAGGCGCCACCGGCGCATCGGTTGACGAGCGGATCTGCTTGCGACCCGGAGTAGCAGCTTGGGCAACAAAAGGGTCGCGGCTACGGCACCGGCCAGACCCGCAGCGGAAAAAGCGCCAAGCTGGGCCAGACCAGGGCTGGTCGAGCTCCAGATTGCGAGATAGGCAATGATGGTGCTGGCCGCACCCAGCAGCAGCGGTTGCAAGATCTCACGCGCGGCTTGATGCAGGCTCCGACCACCGGCGTGGGCCACCAGATGAATGGGGTAATCCAGTGCCACACCAAGCAGCGTGAAGCCGAATGCCAGGGTCAGCCCATGCACTTGGTTGAAGGCAGCTACGGTCACCAGCAAGCCACACACGATACCTACGCTCAGTGGTACCGAAGCGGCGATGACCAGCGTCGCAGAACGCCAGAACCACAGCAGCACGACCACCAGAAACAGGCTGGCGACAATCGATAATCGAGTGGCTTCCCGGCGCGAAGTCGCGGCACTGTCAATGGCGATCACCGGTGCGCCAGCCAGTTCAAGCGTGAGGCTGTCGGATTGATCCAGAGAAGCGAAGGCCTTGCGCATATCGGCCACGAGCGACGCCTGCGCATCAGTGGCAAACGCCGGGTGTTCACTCATCACGACCAGCAAGGCGCGATCGCCATCCGCATCAAACCACACGCCAGCCAGGTTCCGCGGCGCCTGCGTTGATGTCAGTTGATCGCCTAGTTCAGGCAACAGGCCAAGCGGGTCGCGGCGTACCCATGCCTGCAGCCGAGAACCACCAAGTGTGATCTCCGAAACGCGCTGATCCAATTGCTCGTCGATGGCTTTAGGCGCCAGGCGCTGCTTAATATCGTCTACGAGCAGAAAGCGCAGCCGCATCAACATCTCTTCAGTCTGCTGATCCAGGTCCTGCTCACCGTTTTCTACACGCTGCAAGCCCGGCAAGCCGCGCCAGAGCGACGCAAGCTGCCGACTGTAAGTCGCCAATTGCCGTGGGTCAGCGCCGGAGATTGCGGCCAGCATCATGCGCCCTCCCTGGCCGGCTCCAATCTGATCGATCACCAGCGCCTGGTGGGGGTCAGCTGGTCGAGGCAAAAAAACATTGATTCGCTGATCGAGCGACAACGCATTCAGAAGCAGCACGATCGCGGTCACCGCAGCAGCAACGATCAAGGCTGCAGGCCAGATGCGCATTATCTCACTCCATTGCCGGCGCGCGAATGTTCATCCGAATCATTTCGGAATCACTGAGCTGCAGTTCGATGGCCTCGATCCGGTCGCTGCACCCACGCAAGACGAGTGCTTCGAGCGCTTTTGCGATATCCTTGTCGAGTGGGGACATGCGTATTTGCCAGGCACTATCTTGCTGGCTCCAGATCAGCTCGAATTGTTCCCGGAGTTGCTCTATCCGACCGGTCAATATGGCGGACAGAGCGTAGCGCAGCGCCTGCAGTTCCGGCGCCTTTTTGAGGTTGACGCTGCGGGAATAGCCATTGGGTCTGGTGATTTCGACACGATCTTCGTACAAGGTGTGAGTTTCACGACGCGGCCGTTGGATTTCGCGTATCAGCCGACCATCCTCGGCACGTCGCAGCGTGCCTGAAACGACCACCGGTTCAGTCAGCAATTCAGATCCGCGTACTTCTTCGAAAGCCAGGGTCCGGCCTTGCCGCTCAGCGATACGTTCAAACAACCGAACCAGCTCAGTATCGGCGCTGTCGTTCGAGACCTGACCCAACAGTAGAAGTCCGACTAGTGCTAGTGTTCCAGTAATCATAGAAATTGAACCAATTGTAGGGATAACGGCGCGCGTAATACTCTAATCTCCGGGCATAGAGGGCCACCCATTGCTTCAACTGCAGGCGTTTTTCATTGCGACTCGTCGGCCTGGGGCCGGGTCGGGGTAGCGGTTCGAATATCACCGTGTATCGACCTTTGCCAGCATACAGGCCAAACACCATAAATACGTCCACATCCAGGGTGGAGGCAATGCCCAGCGGCGCCATCGGAAGCCGGACAGGGCGTTGCAGGAATGATACTTCCGCGGCCGCTTCATCCTGAAATATTCGATCTGCAAGCATGGTGACGATAGCCCCTTCAGACAGTGCCTGTGCGACTTCGATCGCGATCGCGGGGCCCGGCTGGCGCGCGTCGATAATCGTTCGGCTGATTTCCGGTTTGATCTCCTCCAGCGCGCGGGTCATCAAGGAGTTCTGATTCCGATCCATCACCACCTTGAACTGGCTGCCGGGTGGCGCATGATGCTGCAGGGCGCGGATCGCCTCGAAGCTGCCCAAATGAGACCCCAGCAACAGGCAGCCTCGTCCATTTTCCAGAACCCGGCTGAATTGATCCAGTCCCTGAGCGCGTATGTCCAGCGCATTATCGCGACCGGCCAGCATCAGTACCCGATCAACGATGGTGACGGCAAAGGTGAAAATGTGTCTGAGCACACCGAGATATCCTTGCTGTTGCGCTTGCACTCGCAGCAGCCAGGCTCTGGATGCCCTGCGCTCTTCGCCGCGCACCAGAAAAAAGTATGCAGTCGTAGGAAACATGCACAGCCAGGCTACTGTGCGACCAGCGTGGAGTATGGTCCAGCGTATGAACATCAGCCACAGGCGGTTACCGCCCTCGGGGCGTTCACGCCAATGCATCGGTATGACGGTCAAGCGCCGTCACAAACACGAGTGTACATGGACAACAGATCCCGCTCCGGCAACTTGCCGGACCCGGATCGAGGCAGCGAATCGACCAGCCGCAGCGGACGTGGCATGAATGCAGGGTCGATCCGGTTACCTAGCCGCTTGCGCAGCTCGCTGGCCGTCAATTCGGGCGCAACCACCAGCGCGGCCAGTCGGGTAGTTTTACCACCGTCGTTGGCAGGGGGTTGGAAGATAACACCGTCGATCACGCCGGGGATGTCCAGCAAGATCTGTGTCAAATTGGCCATGCTGGCTCGTTTGCCGGCGATGTTGATCAGATCGTCTTGTCTGCCGACCAGCTCGAACCGGTGCCTATCCGTGGTGTTCAGAAAATCCATCAGCGCAACCGGTGCAGGCAGGTGTGGCGCACTGACGAGGTGAGCAGTGCCGACTCGCTCCAGTTTGAAAGCCTTGAACAACTGCCAGTGATCTTCATGTGCCGTAGCCCTTTTGGCCAGGCACCCCGCTTCCGAACAGCCATAAACGTCAATCACCACAGCGCCGGTGAGCTGTTCAAGTCGCTGTGCCATGGTGGTGGTCAACGGGGCGGTGGCGGAGTAGATGCGATCAAGGCGAGGGAGGGGAACGCCGGCTTCAATCAGGGCGCGCAAATGCACGGGCGTGCTGATCAGCGCACCAGGTGACGGTAGCCGCTGCAAACCGGCAACGATGTCGGCCACAAGCAGCGGCTGCTCGGAAGCCAGCACCAACGGTGCGAATAGAGGAGCCAGTACGGTGGTTTCCAGTCCCCACATATGTTGCGACGGTACCGTGGCCAGGCAATGGGTGAGCCTGTCCGGGCCGTATTCAGTCATGTTGATCCGGCTGGAGTCATGCAAGGTTCGCCATGTCTTCTTGATTTCAGACGAGGGCCCGGTACTGCCGGATGTGTATACCACGGCAGCAAGTTGATTGGCCGGTATGCGGGGTAAATCCGGGCTATTCACTGCCAGACCCAGTACTGTGTCAATCGTAACGGCCGATACATACATGCCACGGTTGTCGCCATCGCTAATGATGATTGCTTGTGGCTGCCTTGACAGTAGCTGGTCGATGGTTGCGGGCACACGGTTGGCTGGCAGCAAATTGGTTCCACCGGCCATCAGCGTTGCGAAAAACGTGACGCTGAAGGCCAGACGATCCTCACACAGATTGATTACCGATGGTTCTTCCGGCAACTGTCGTGCAAGCTTTTGACACAGACCGACAAAATGCGACCGCGTCACCGCTTCGCCTGCGTGCATCAGGATGATGTCATCCTCTGCGCGATACGTTAGCGGCAGCCTTTTCATTCAGTGACTTTGTGTGGTGGAATGCGCACCACTGTTCGCAGAAAGTAAAGCGGAGACCAGCGTGGCTGTTCGGGAAAGCGATAGCGGCGCAGATAAAATTCGAGCAACAGCAAAACCAGCATGCTGGACGGTATCACCACCATCATCCATATCGACCAGGCCAAAGCCATGCCGGCCAGCGCAAAAGCAATGCCAACGAAACCCAGCAGCGCCATCAAAGTCGCCCACAGCACGGTCCAGCAGCGCATCCAGCTCTCGGAGTTGCGGGGTAGCGAATAGCCATGAGAGCTGAGTACGATAATAGTGAAACGCTTGATCAATGGTGTTTCTCCGGCTCGCAGAGACAAACCGAACCAGGTCGCCGCCGACAGGCACAGCAGGCTGGGCGGCCATAGCGCCAGGACCGGTTTCCACAACACCAGCAGCGCGAGCATGAGCGCAATCAGCAAAATGGCGATGCTCCTCCGGGAACGCGGCAGTGGGCCGATCACGGCAATGGCGAGCAACGGCAGCCCGAGCGACCGCAACTGCGGTTGCTGCAGCCACAGGCTCAGAATGATCAGCACAGGATAGCCAATAGCTGCGAGCCATCGCCAGAGATTCATGGTCTCGATCTTGGCAATCAAACTGATTCAGGCCTGCTGTTGCAGTGCGTCAATATGTGCTGCTAATGATCGCAGATTGGAAAAGGCCTGCAGGTTCTTTCCATCATCTGCCTTGAGTTGTACACCATAAGTCGCTGAAATTGCTAATGTCAGCTCCAACGCGTCAATGGAATCAAGGCCGTATTCATGCCCGAAAAGCGGTTTTTCCGGATCGATTTCCCCAGCTTCGAGATCCTCGAGATTCAATGCCTCGACGATCAACTCAGCCAGTTTGCGCTCTTGTGGTGATTGCTGTCTACTCATGCCTTTGCTCTCCGTCCAGGGCGCGGTCAAATCCCCGGACGATCCCCGCCATCAGTTGCCTGCCAGTGTATTAATAAATTGCTAAGGTTGGGACAGGCCCGGCGATCGGGCAGATGTTAATAAAATGTTAAGTGCATTGGACCATTCCCAACCAAATGTATTAAACTCGGCGACAGCATGTAGCCTTCTCGCCACACATGGATTGCTACCCGCTAATCTAACATTCCTGAAAATCCGTTGGTTGACGTGAATTCCAACGCAAACGATGCCATCGCCGGGGCCGGGCGGGTCGATCTGGTCGTGATTGGCGGCGGACCCACCGGATCAACAATCGCCAGCCTGGTTGCCCGGCAGGGTTACTCCGTGCTGGTCCTGGAAAAGGGCGAGCATCCCCGGTTTCATATCGGCGAATCGTTGCTGCCTCACAACTTGAAGATTCTTCGCCGCCTTGGCTTGACCGAGGATATGGCTGATTTGGGTGTCTATAAACCCGGCGTTGACTTTACGTCGGAGGCCATGGTGGAGGAATCCAACGAAATCCGCTTTGCCGATGCGCTGGATCTGGTTCCTGGATGCGAGCATGCGTATCAGGTTCTGCGTGCCGATTTTGATCGGCTGCTGTTTGAAAACGCAGCCGCCTATGGTGCGAGGGCCATGACCGGAGCCAGGGTGCGTGACGTCGCATTCGACAACCCGACGCATGCGCTTGTGGATTTCGAACATGCCGGAGATCGGCGCCAGGTGAGCGCCCGATTTGTTGTTGATGCGAGCGGGCGCGATGCCTTGCTGGCACGCAAGTTCAAATTACAGCAGCGGGACCGTGAACATGCGACTGCAGCTTTGTACGGTCATTTTCGAAACGTTCCGCGCCGTCCCGGGCAGTCCGCGGGCAATATCAGTTTGTACTGGTTTGATGAGGGCTGGATATGGATGATTCCCTTACCCAATGGAGTGACGAGTGTTGGTGCGGTTTGTAATCCTGATTATCTGTGCCAGCGTGGCAAGGATATCGAGGGCTTCTTCTACGTCACGATCAAGCGCAATCCACATGCATGGCATCGACTGACCGGCGGCGAATTGCTATCATCGATCAGCGCAACCGGCAATTACTCCTACTTTTCCACCAGGCTGGACGGTCCGAATTGGCTGATGCTGGGTGATGCCGGCATCTTTATCGATCCGGTTTTTTCATCCGGCGTGTTTTTCGGCATGTACAGTGCCGAATGCGGCGCCGATGTTGTGTTGGCCGAGCTGGCCAATGACGCCGTAGCCGCGAGACAGGCGCGGCGACGACTGCGCACAAAGATACGCCGTGGTGTGCGCGAACTGTCATGGTTTATCTACCGATTTCATGCACCGGCGATGCGCCAGATGTTTTTGCGCCCCGGGAATCTGCTGCAGATCCGAGAGGCCGTCATCTCCGTTCTGGCCGGTGACGTGTACGACAACCAGCGCGTGATCTGGCGAGTGCGTGCCTTTCGAATCATTTATGCGTTGGTGAGTCTGCGCATGCTGCCCCGCGCCTTGCGGGAGTGGCGAAAACGGCGTCGCAATGCGAGGGGAGTGTTTGATCATGCTGCTTGAAAGTGATTCAAAACAGCGATTGCAGACCCCGGGACACTTGCAGGTACAAGATTTCGCGGCCGACGACTGGCACACGCTGATGCATTTTGATCTGGCGCGCAGCCAGGAGCGGGGATGGTCAACGGGCCTCGAGTTTTTGGGTGGGGATTTGCACAAAGAATTCTGGCAGATGAATATGCCTGCCGCCTCCGGGCGGCGTGAAAACGTAGTATGGCGTCGTTGTGGCGGCTTGATGTTTCTGGCCTATGAGCGACCGGACGATGGGAGCGAGGATATTTCGGCTATCGCCCGCAGCAGCTATAAACGGATGCTGGATCTGGCCATGCGGCATGGTTGCAACTGGCCGGTACGTGTCTGGAATTACATGCCATTTATCAATGTGGGCGACGGAGATTCCGAACGTTATCGACAATTTTGTCGCGGACGCGCCGAGGCAATGGACGCAGCGGGAGTGATCAGCCCGCGACTGTGTGCCGGCACCGCGATCGGCGGTGAAGAGCACATGTTGCGAATCTTCTTGCTTTGCAGTGACTCACCTGCCCAGAACATCGAGAACCCGCGTCAAATCAGCGCCTACCACTACCCGCGGGAATACGGGCCACGGGGGCCTTCGTTTGCACGCGCTACGGCGTTGCACAGCGGTGCAAAAAGCGTGCTGTTGATGATTTCCGGCACGGCCAGCGTGGTTGGCCATGCAACGCTACACGTCGGCGACGTTAGCGCGCAGCTTGAAGAAACCATTTCCAATCTCGGCACCATGCTCTCAACAAGCAGGATCAAACTAGGTGCTGCGAGTGCGGGCGTGGATGGCTTTGATCAACACAGCTTGCTGAAAGTCTATGTCAGGCATGCCGGGCATTGGCCGCTGATTGAGGCGCGCCTGCTGCAGGAATGGCCCGAGAGCCGCTTCGCGGGGCTGCGTGGCGATCTTTGTCGCGCCGATCTTCTGGTTGAAGTTGAGGCTGTGACGAGGTTTTGACTCGGCCATGATTTCATTCACTCCGGTTCAGCGCGTAGCGAATGTAACAAGGCAGAATTTTGTGCAGGACCACAAACTTCCGGCTGTGCCGGTTGTCGTGGAGCAATTGACGGCAGCATGGCCGGCGTGTGAGAAATGGTCGCTGGACTATTTGCAAGAGCTGGCTGGCGATACTGTGGTCCCCTTGTATGACAGTCAACGCTCGCGCGATCGCAAGCATCAGCATGCACCTGCGTTAAAACTGCCGCTTCGCGAGTATTTGCAACGAATCAAACACGATGAGAAGGAGCTACGACTGTTTTTTTTCAACTTCTTCAATATCATCCCGGAACTACGTGAAGATTTCAGCTATCCGGAAATCGGTCTGCCATTCTTTAAAAAGCTGCCGGTTTTATTCATAGGGGGCAAGGGTGCAACAGTGCAACTTCACTTCGACATTGACCTGGCAGATATTCTGCTGTGTCATTTTGGCGGGCGCAAAAGGATTTACCTGTTTGCGCCCGACCAAACACCATATTTATACCGGGTGCCGTTTTCCTTCAGTGCCCTGTTTGATGCAAGAATTGATTCCCCGGATTTCGAGAAATATCCGGCACTCCAGTTTGCACGTGGACAAATTGCCGAACTGCAACACGGCGAAGCGCTTTATATCCCTTCAGGCTACTGGCATTACGTGGAATATCTGGAGCCCGGCATGTCGATGTCTCTGCGGGCCTTTCCGCGTACGCTCAACGGAGTGGCCGGGATGCTGTATAACCTGCTCGTACTGCGTAGCATTGATGGTTTGATGCGCAAAACCCTGGGCCAGGTTTGGAATGATCGGAATGAACGACGAGCAAGGCAATTGACACACAGGCACCTGGGGCTTCCAGACCGTCAATAATGTGTATGTGGGAGCAGACTCCTGTTCGCGATAGCCCCGGCCCCGAATCGGTGACAGGAGTTGCCTCCCACAGCGCTGAATCCGGATTTATGAGTTCCCGGAATCGTATTTTTTCATCGATCGCCATAGCCTTTGCAGATAACCGCCGCTCAGGATAATCCTCCAAAACACAAACCAGAAAATCTCCCAGACGTCCTTTGCAGGGCGAAAGTAACTGGGTCGGGCATTGGCATGGTAGACGCTGTCGACCGGCACGGCAATACAGGGAAATCCGGCTCGTGCACCATCTATGAGCATGGCGGCCTCAAACACGAAACCGTGCCGGCGCTTGGTTGAGGGCTGGATCTTTTCGAGCAGCGCGCGCGGATAAACGCGAAACCCTGTCTGACTGTCGGAGACGCGTTGACCGCTGGCCCAGGATATCCAGAAATCCGCAAATCGATTGGCGAATTTTCGAATCCCCGGCTGACGGTAACGGTGGCGCAGACGTGCGCCAAGAATAAGATGTTGTGGCCGCCTGTAGGCAAGCTCGAGCATGCGTGATATGTCTGCCGGATCATGTTGGCCATCTCCATCCAGTGTCACAACCCAATTGCAATCGTGCTTGAGCGCCTCTCTGATACCGTCGGCCAGTGCTGCTGCCTTGCCCACGGTGTGTGGATGCCGCAGCACGATCACCTCAAGTCCCCGCAGCTGCTCGGCAGTATCATCATCGGAACCATCATCGACAACGATGACCTGGTCCACACGGGTGCGGGCACCGCTGGCAACTGCACGGATCGTACGCCCCTCGTTGCGCGCCGGAATGACGGCAATCACACTCATGCTTCGCGCCTGCGGAACAGAATCCCGGGCCCTTGTTCCGCGCCCAACATGACCGGCCGATTCGTTTGGCCGCCGATCAGCGCCAGCAGCGGTAAGACGCGTGCGGCCGGGTTATCGGCAATCCGCTCGATCAGTGATGCAGGCATGGGGGGAACGCTGTCCGGCCCGCGTCCGGGCTCGGCGCTGAGGCGTGCCAGCGGCGGTGCAGCTACTGGTCGGGACAACAGGAATGCGGCGCAGAAGGGATAAACGGTCGGGAACAGATCGTGCATCGGGCCGGTCGCGATGCCGTCATAAATTACCAACAACACCGGCTGTTCCGTGTCGCTGATTCTGCTCAGTGCTTCAATCAGACCCACGGTAGCACTGTCAGGCCCACCGCACAATGCCGTAACATCGCCTTTGGCACCGACACCGATGGACCAATACCCGGATGCCGCATTATGAACCGAGTTGTGAAAGCGGGTCGGCGATAACTGGTCCGGGCTATGCGCAAGAATTCGACACATGTAGTCGGATATATCCATATCGCCCATGGCGGTGCTGAATATGGCGATCGGTTTATCAGGTGTAATGCCGGCCATGTCGCAGGCTTGTTGAGCGGCAGAAAAAGTAAGTTTGACCGTGACCGGAGCGCGACGTCTGTCGCGGATGGATAGCAATGAACCCATCTCGAGGGGCTGGTTAACGTTCAATTCGGTGCCGGTGAATGCATCGAGCAGGCAGTTCCAATCCGCCAGACCGGGGGCACAGATACCAACACCCCGAATATCGACATCGATTTTCATACGCGACCAAAGAGCAGGCTGCTATTACTTCCACCAAAGCCGAAAGAATTGTTCAACACATATTCCATGGGTGCTTGACACGCATCAGTCAGGATAAAATCTGCCCAGTCGGCTTCAGGCGTATCGCAGTTCAAGCTTGCTGGCAGCCATTGCTCCTGTAGTGCCAGCAAGCTGAATATGGATTCCGTGATTCCGGCGGCCCCAAGCGTGTGACCGGTAAAAGCCTTGGTCGATGCAGATGGAGGAGGGTCTGGAAACACCTGTTTGATGGCCGCGGCTTCAATACGATCATTGATTGGCGTTGCGGTGCCGTGGCAATTGATATAACTGACCTGGTCCGGTCTCAGCGTCGCTGTGTCCAGCGCCTGCTGCATGGCCGCACAGGCACCGGTGCCGTCAGGATGAGGCGAAGCCATATGGTGGGCATCGGAACTCTCGCCCCAACCCAACAGACGGCCGAGTGACTGTTCCGGCTGCCGTTCCAGGATCGCAAATCCGGCACCTTCGCCCAGGCTGAGGCCGTCTCGGTTTCGGTCAAACGGTCGACAGGGTTTGCTGGAAATCAGTTCAAGTGAGTGAAACCCGTACAATACCGACAGACACAAACTGTCCACGCCGCCCACTATCGCGGCGTCGATCCAACCGGCGTTGATCAGTCGAGCGGCATTGGCAAATACCTTGGCACTGGAAGAGCAGGCCGTGGACACGGTAATCACTGGTCCGCCCAGGCCCAGAACCTCGGCAATAAAGGAAGAACTTACATGCGGGCTGTGTATGCGCGGTCGCAGGTAGCCGTCTCGGAAATGCTCGCCATCGATCAGATCACGATAAGCGGCTTCGGTATTGCTGATGCCGGCAGTCGTGGTACCTATGATGCAGGCAATGCGTTCAGGGGCAATGCGCTGTTTCAGGCCGTTCACACTGGTGTGGAAATCATCCTGCTCAAGGCCCAGCATGGCCAGTTGATTGCCTCGACAATTCCACCCGGAAAATCGCGTGCCAAGCCTGATGTCCTCCACCCCGTCGACGCGCCCGATCCACGTTTCCAGGTCGCAATGCGGGAGGTCATTGACACGCAATCCGGTCCGCGCCTCATGCATAGCGGAACGGATAGCGGACAAGCCCACGCCAGCCGCGCAACTCAAGGTCATGGCAGAGACGTGCATGGCTGGGTTTAGTGGATGCAATGCGAACCTGTATGCCCGGAGTCGATGATCAGAGAGTTCATGCGGGTATTATACAAATGTCAATGAGCCAGAAGTTCACCATCAATAACCTCATAAGGGATCCAGTGCTCGTGGAGACCTTGATCGTCAGTTTCCTGCTGGTGGTGATCAGTTGCGGATTGATCTGGTTGCTCGCCTGGATCTGGGTGTTGCGCCATGCCCTGATCAAGAATCGCACTGTGCGAACTGGCACGCTGCTGGTGTGCGGTCATCGCCTGCAAGATCAGCAACCAACCGCCGACTACGTCGCCCGTCTCAGCCACGCAGCGCAGCTCGTCGGCTCGGTCCCGAATCTGCGCCTGATCTTGCTCGGTGGCGGCGCACCTTCGGAGGCGGCTGCAGGCCGAAGGTGGCTGCTTGCAAACACCACCGTGCCGGATGTAGCCATCGAGCTGGAGCCGCAGTCCGCCAACAGTTTTGAAAACCTGCGTCATGCACGTGAGCTGTACACCCCGGCAGAACCGGTCTACCTGCTTTCCAGTCGCTACCATCTAGGTCGATTGCGGGTACTCGCTCGCGAGCTCGGAATGCCGGTCAGCCTGCTGGCTGCAGAGCCAAGCTTTCTTGTAAACGCCAGGAACTTATGGCGGACCATTGCCGAGGCAAGCTATCTTTGCTGGTTTGTCTGCGGATTGTCCTGGGCGCGACTGGGGCGGCGTAAGGCAATGTTGCGTCGACTCGAGTACCAGGGGACCTCTGAATGACCCCGGTGCTGATCAGAGATGGGTCAATATCGGATACCACCATTCGGAATTGACCAGACTCCGGGAAAGTGTGTGCCGGCAAACCGGTCAATCACTGTTGCCGATGACGGGCAAGATATCCGCCCATAGTTCGATCCAGCCGTCCCAACGATGACTGCCTGGAAGCATGAAGATATGTTCAGGTGGTAATGATTCAGCCAAAAGACGATTACCGCGACCCATTCGATCCTCCGTACCCCAGCCCAGCCAGACTTCGGCCTTGATGCCGTCACGCAGGCATGTCCAGAGCTCACGTTCGATGTTTTCCCCGGCATCAGAGGCCTGCCAGTCCGCCGGCCCACCTGCACGTTCAATATCTTTGATAATGGGGCGTTCACCTAGATAGGGGGCAATGGCAATAATGCCGTCAATGTGATCCTCGGTCTGTCGGCATGCGTACAACAGGCCGCCAAATCCGCCCAGTGACGGCCCGGACAACCAGATGTGCCGATAACCATTTGCTCGCGCCGGCAATACGACATCTTCGCGCAGACGGTCAATAATACTGCGCTCACGATAATAGCCAAAATGAGCATCGACAGCCACCATGTCCCAGTGCGGTTGCTGCGCGCGTACAAGATCCACCAGACCATTGAGCTTGAAGTCTTGCACGCCGTCGTGAATGCCGGGAAGCATGATCAGCAGTGTATCTGCCGCATGCCCGGCGCTTGCCGGGTAAAATACCTTGGGCAAAGTGTTTTGTGTTGGTCTGGGATTCATGCATGCACTTAGCATCATCAATGCCAAGACGCCAGCCCAGGTCTTCACGATTGGCGCGGAGATTTTTCAACCGGAGCATAGTTCACGCTATGTGAGGATTGAAAAATCGAGCACGCGGCCCGGAAACGCTGCTAATCCGGGCAGTGCAGCGATCTGGCGCCGGAAGTTTATGCAGTAGTTGGGTAAAGTTGCCGATAGCGGGATTCAGGCCGCGCCGGAGCCGGTTCAAGCCAATCCGATGGCGCATTCGGGCAATATGCAATAGTGGTTTCGCCGTACGAGGTGTCCTGCCCGAAGGCGTCGACGGCCAGCGGCAAGCGAACGTGAATCGGCAGCGCGTTCCGGCTGTCGGGCACCAGCCCCAGGCGCTGCAAAGCAGTGCGGCTCATCTGGTCCAGCGACAGCGTGGTCATGAGTTTCCTTCCTGTTTTGGGCGTGCGGTGACGACGAGCCGCAACGGTCCGCCGGACTCGATCGCGTCGATCGGCCAGCACGTCACCAGCGTCAGCAGCGGGCCGGCGGCCTCCATGTCCAGCCGGGTCGTGCGCGAATCAACGATCCGGGTATCGTCGACGATCCACGAACGGATCACGCCGGCCGGGTGTTCCAGCTCGATATGCTGGCCGGGGGCGAGGTCGCCGAGAAACCGGAAATGGGTGTCTCGGTGTGCGGCGATGACGGTGTGGCCGTTGGCGCCGGTCTGCAGGCCCGGCCCCCAGGCCAGGTTGGGCGTCTCGACGCCGTCGACGACGAGCCGGTCGATCTTCAGCTCGGGCATGAACAGCCGTGCGACCGGTCGGGTGCGCGCGCCGGGCCACGGATCGGTCGGGGTGTTGCCTTCGTCGCTGGCGGCCCAGCTTGTGCGCATCAGCCATTGGCCCAGCATTCCCTTGCCCTGGACCCGGCCGAATTCGGCCGCCTGCCAGATAGCGGCCAGCGCGAGCACGATGACGAGCGTGCGCGCGATCATCGCGGCGCCCCCGCGGCCGATTCACGGTGCCCGACCGTCTCGTCGACCGAACGCCGAATTCGGCGGCTGAGCAGCAGCGGCACAAGGATCGCGAGGATTGCGAGCGCGCGCAGGGCCGCCTGGATGGAGCCGGCATCGGTCGCCGGCATCGCCATCAGCGTTCCAGTTCGGTCGGCCGGCGGTGCGCCGGCAACCTGCGTCCGGGCCAGCGCGGCCTCGCGTGAGCGGCGCGGCGTCGTGTCGACCGCGACCAGGCTGGTCAGCGGGCTCAGGATCCGGTAGTCCAGTGCCGT
>JAVVDX010000017.1:33254-35440 GCA_032251475.1 Wenzhouxiangellaceae bacterium
TGTCGACCGCGACCAGGCTGGTCAGCGGGCTCAGGATCCGGTAGTCCAGTGCCGTGAGCAGCATCTCGTCGCGGCGAAGCGGCTCGTCCATCACCCCGGGTGGCAGGTGCCCGAGCCCGTCGATCCGGGCCCGCGCCCAGGCGCGAGCGACACCGGGGGCCGAGCGGAAATGCTTCAGCGGCCATTCCATCTCGACGTAGTGCAGGTCGCGAAATCCCGTTGCGCGAACGGCGCCGCCGTCCAGTTCGTGTTCGGGCGCATCGAGCCGGGCGAGCAGCATAAGCGGCTGGCCGGCGTACAGGTCCGGGGTCGGGTCGGGCCAGGTTTCGGCCGCTACCGGCCATTCGACCTCGATATCCTCGAGCACCGGGCTTTCGAGCTGGCGCAGCAGCCCGCCCATGCGCTCGGCAATATCGGCCACGTTGGCGATCCGCGTCAGCGTGCCGCGCCCGGTGCGCGCGAGATCGCCCAGGAACGCATCGTTGACGCCGTGACCGATGCCGATTGCGAACAGGCGCGAGCGGTCGATTCGGTTGCGCACGAGTTCCAGCACCTGTAGCTCGTTGGCGACCGAGCCGTCGGTCGCGAACACGATCTGGCGCAGGAAGCCGGGCGCCGGCGCCGGTGTCATTGCGATGTCCAGGGCCCGGTCGATCTGGGTGCCGCCTTCGGCCGCCAGCGCGTCGACGAAGCGGTAGGCTCTGTTCAGGTTTGCCGGAGATGCCGGAACCGGGACGTCGAACAGCGCCTGGGCCCGGTCGTCGAAGGCGATGACATTGAATCGGTCGTCGCCGTCGATCCGATCCAGCGCGAGCCGAAGCGCTTCGCGCGCCTGCTCGAAAGCGTCGCCGCGCATCGAGCCGGACCGGTCGATGACCAGGATCAGTTCGCGTTGCAGCACCGATGGCCGGAATTCTTCGGGCGGTACCAGCATCAGCAGTGCGTGGGCGCGGCCGAGCATTTGTTCGACGAACAGCGCGCCCTGCAACCGGTCGCGGTGCCGCGGCGACCAGACCAGTTCGAAATCACGGCCGGCGGCGGCAGCCGGATCGGCCAGCTCGATTGTCCGGTCGCTGCCGTCGGTCTGCACGCGAACCGGGTGGTGCAGACTCTCAAGCGAACCAATGTCCAGCCCGGGGTGCAGCGAGACGACCAGCTCGAGCCGGTGCGTTGCGTGCCGGTCATGCATCGGGCCCGGCACTGGATCCGACGCAATAACACTTGCCGTGGCGGTTGCATGGCGCAATGCCGACCCCGCGCCGGACAATCGCGACGCGACAGTCTCGGCCGGGGCGTTGGCAAACCGGGCGAGCGTCGTCGTCGGAAAGCGCAGCGCAAACCGGCCGTGGGCGTACTCGACGGTCTGCGCGAAGCCGAGGCGGACCTCGACTTCCTCGCCCGGCGCAATGTTGGCGATTTCAGTGGAAAACAGCCCCGGGCGGTGCTGCTCGACGAGACCGGCGGTCCGGCCGCTTTCGCGGGCGTCGGCGTAGACCTGCCGGGCCCGTTCGCGTTCGCGGATCGCGCCCTCGATGACCCGTTCGCCGAGGGTGATGCGCAGTTCGTCGACCGCCGCGCCGGCCGGCAACGGGAACACGTAGCGCCCCTCGACCCATTCGTCGCCCGGGTTGGCGAATGTCTGGATCACCGTCGTGCGCGCGAGCAGCCCGGTGACGTCGATCCCGAGCCGGGTCGACAGTGCGATCGCCGGGGCGCGCCCGTGCGTCCCGATCAACTCCATGCCGGCCGTGAGTCCGGTCGATTCGGCCCGGGCCGTGCCGGCGGCCAGCGCAACGAGTGCGGCCAGGATGGGATGGATTGATCGCATTGGCAGTTCCCCGTATTTGTCGGTGTTATGTGTATTGAAGCAAGCCGCCGTGGCCCGGCGCGGACCGGGATCGGGCGATTCGATGGCCGGATGTGGCAGAAAAATGGCAATGAGCGTGGGCGCGGGCACGCCGCTGCCGAAGAATCGCCAGGCCGGGCTAAGCTAGCGGCATGAGCCGAACCATCGCAGTCGTCGAGGACGAAGCGCCGATCCGCGAGAATTACCTGGACGCGTTCCGGCGCCACGGCTATGCCGCGACCGGGTACGGGTCGCGCCGGAACGCGCGCGACGCATTTGCCGACCGGCTGCCCGACCTGGTCGTCATCGACATCGGGCTGGGCGACGAGCCCGAGGGCGG